>JAFTQJ010000056.1 GCA_017462785.1 Oscillospiraceae bacterium
GAATTGAACCCATGATTCCGCCGTGAAAGGGCGGTGTCTTAACCTCTTGACCAACGGGCCATATGGTAGCGGCAGCAGGATTCGAACCAGCGACCAATCGGGTATGAACCGAGTACTCTAGCCAACTGAGCTATGCCGCCACACATCTCTGTGTCTCACACAGCTTTTATATTATACCACGGTTTTCTGCATTTGTCAATGCTTTTTTGCAAAAAAACTGAAATTTGTGCAATTTTAATTGGAATCACTTCAAATGATGTCTGAATCTATCTAAAATCACGGAATTCACTTGACTTTTGATGAAAAATATGGTATCATAAATATACCGGTGCTTCCGGAAAAGGGAAGTCCGCATACCATTGGAAAGCAGGTCGAAATTATGGCAAACCGCATTATCACCATCAGCCGCCAGTTCGGAAGCGGTGGCAGAACCATCGGAAAGCTGCTGGGCGAACAGCTCGGCATTCCGTGCTATGACAATGAACTCATCGAAAAACTTGCCGAGGAAAGCGGCTGTGATAAAAAATACATCGCAGAACAGGGAGAATATGCCTCCCATTCCAACTGGTTCGTCAATGCCTTTTCCACCGGCAGATCCGCCCATCCCTCCAATCAGGATTACCTCTGGTCGATCCAGCGGAAGATCATTCTCCGGCTTGCCGAGCAGGAGTCCTGTGTGATCGTGGGACGCTGTGCGGATTACATCCTGCGTGAAAAGACGGACTGTCTGCGTGTGTTCATCCATGCGGACATGGAAAAGCGTGCTGAACGCATCGTGAAGCTGTACGGTGAGAGCGATGTCAGCCCCGAAAAGCGTCTGCGTGACAAAGACAAACGCCGCAGTGCCTACTATCGCTTCTATACGGATACCGAGTGGGGACTTGCGGAGCAGTATCATATTACACTTGACAGCGGTGCACTCGGCATTGAAAAATGCGTGGAGATCCTCGCAAAACTGTATTGAGGGGAGGGGAGTGCTCCATGCAGGACACAGAGCAGATGCGTGCGGAATTCCTGCGGATACAGAATTCGCTCAAAGATCAGCTTGACCTGACCGACCGCTTTGCACCGGACGAACTCCGGACGATCGCAGGCGTGGATCTTGCCTACTGGAAAAATGGTGACGAGGAATATGCCGTCTGCTGCATCATTGTGATCGACCTTTGCACGCATGACGTCATTGCAAAAAGCCGGAGCTGCGGCAAAATCACAGTGCCGTACATGCCCGGATTCCTTGCATTCCGAGAGCTTCCGCTTGTGGAAGCGGCAGCGGCAAAGCTTGCAGTGAAGCCCGACCTCTACATGTTTGACGGCAACGGATGCCTGCACCCAAGGCATATGGGTATTGCATCCCATGCGTCATTTCTGCTCAATGCACCGACCATCGGCGTTGCAAAAACTTATTTCCGTGTCCGTCCGGATGCCGACTGCCCCGAGCCGGAGCAGACCGCCAGCAGCTGGTGCGACATCATTGTGGACGGCATCACCTACGGCAGAGTACTCCGGACACATGACGGCGTAAAGCCCGTGTTCGTTTCAGCCGGAAATCATATCTGTCTGGATACGGCTGTCCGGCTGACAATGCAGCTTGTCAATCATGAGAGCCGCATTCCGATCCCGACAAGGCTTGCGGATCTTGAAACCCACATTGCCAGAGATGAGCTTTCCTGCCGAAATCTTGCTGAAATCTAAACAAAAAGCTCCCCTGCACGCCGCAGGGGAGCATCTTTGTATCAATCAGAATGTAAACTTGAAGGGGTCATAACGCTTGTATGCTGCCTCATTCTTTGTCACACTCAGAGCAGCAGCCCATTCCTTGATGTCCTCGTCAAAGTCCTTGTTGAACATGTCGATCTGCACAGAATAGATCTGATTCTCATTCCACAGATCCTCTTCGGTCGCACGGTCTGCAAGGTCATAACGCACTACCAGATAGTAAGTCTCGTCCTCTTCAACAATGTAGGGCTTGCCGTAGTCCTTGCCCTTGATCTTGAGCAGCTGTTCATATACCTTCTGGCTGGGATTGTAGGTAATGTCCGCCGGATCGTCATAATCCTCCTCGTTGATTACCGCAATCACTCTCTCATTCGGATAGGAAACAGTTGTTGTGGTGGTTTCCTCATCCTCCTCAGCAGCAGTGGTTTCAGTGCCGTTCTCCTCATCCTCAACTACCATGACATTGCCGTCCTCATCGGTAGCGGTTGCCATTTCGGTTGTTTCGGCAGTGTCCTCGGTCGTGTCATCCGTGCCGGCCTCAGTTGTTTCCTCGGTTTCCTCAGCGGATGTGGTCGTTTCTTCCTCTTCGGTCGTGGTTGCAGAAGTGGTTTCTTCTGTGATGCCTGCTGCCTCGTTGGAAATGGAAGTGCAGTATGCATTGTACTCGTCCTGAATCACGTTCATTTCCGTCATAACAGCCTCAACACCGCCGTTTGCAAGAGCATCGGCAACACGAGCCTCGTATTCCTCAACCATGTCCATCATCTCAGCCTTGCCGTCGGATTTGAGCAGGTTGCCCTCACCGTCATACAGCTTGAATGCAACATACTGTGCACGGATGTTGTTGTCCAGATAATGCTCCTTCAGTTCCTTTTCGGATGCACCGAATTCACCTTCCATACCGTAGTAATAATCGAACAGCATCTCGCTCTTGTAGCTGGAGGTCATGACCTTGACAAAGGAGTCCTCGCTGACACCGTTCTCGATCATTGCCTCTTCATAGCTCGGCCAGTAGTAGTCCACCATCATGTCAATGGTGTCCTTGGTTTCTGCATCCAGCTCCAGACCCAGCTCATCGAATTTCTTTTCAACTGCCACATAATTCACACAAAGCTCCGTTGCCTTGTCCTGAATCCACTGCAATGTGGGAACACCCTCGACCATGGCAGCCTTGACAGCCTTGTCGTCCTCTGTGTCGAGATCGGGGTTTTCCTCGGTCAGCATCGACAGTGCATTGCCGTATGCGGAATTTGCATAATAGATGTAAACGCCGGCAGGCACTTTCACGCCGTCCACCTCAAGACCATAGGTCGTATCGCTGCATCCGGTACATGCTGCCGCAATACCGACAGCGGTCAGAAGTGCAGAAATTTTCTTAAATACAGACATTTTGATATACCTCCAAAAGATTGTTGCCGCCCCGTACATGCACACAGGCAGGTCGGGACATAGTGAACCAACTACTATTATACAATAATTTTCAGGATAAGTCCATAGTTTTTTCAAAAAAATTCTGAGATTTCACAAAATTTTCAGATTCTGCTTGCAATTCCTGCCAGAAATGTGCTATACTTTGTTAGGAAACAATTCCGGAAAGGGGATCGTATATGAAAAGAGCACTCATCACCGGTGCCACCTCCGGCATCGGCAAGGAAATGGCATTCTACCTCCACCGCTGCGGCTGGCAGCTGACGCTGACGGGCAGAAATGAAGAAATGCTCCGGAGAATGGCGAGAAAATTCGGAGAGGGAACACAATACATCGCCCTTGACCTTGCCCACGAGGACGCACCGCAGAAGCTGTATGCATTTTGTCAGGGCACGAGGATCGATTTTCTGATCAACAACGCAGGCTTCGGCGTATTCGGCGAATTTTCGGAAACCTCGCTTGAGGAGGAGCTTCGCATGATCGCTGTCAATATCCGTGCCGTGCACATCCTCACCAAGCTCTTTCTGCGTGACTTTGAAAAGCAGGGGAGGGGGCATATCCTGAACGTTGCCTCCAGTGCCGGTTTCATGTCCGGTCCATTAATGGCTGGCTATTATGCGTCCAAAAACTATGTTGTCCGTCTGACGCTTGCCATTCGTGAGGAGCTTCGGCAAAGGAGATCCCCCGTTCAGATCAGTGTCCTGTGCCCGGGTCCCGTGGATACGGATTTCAGCGACCGTGCAGGCGTTCACTTTTCTGCAAAGCCGGCGGATGCAAAATACGTTGCAAGGTACGGCATTGAACGTGCATTGTCCGGTACTGCGATCATTGTGCCCACACTGCAAATGAAGCTTGCCCTCTTCGGTGCAAAGCTCTGCCCCGAACTGCCGCTGTCTGCGGCGGCATACCATATCCAGCACAGAAAAAAGAAGCCATAACGAGAGGACTGCTGCAAACAACGCAGCAGTCCTTTCTTCACATTATTCTGCCAATGCACATTCCAGCACAACTTCACTGACATCCAGCTCCGTGCCTGCGTTCTCATAATCATACACCTGTAATGCAACGCTTGTGACATCCGCTGGAAGCTCCACCGTGATTGATGCTTTTCCATTTTCATCAAGCGTGAACTGTCCAAGGGAGAGCTGGTTCCAGACACCGCTTTCACCGGTTTCTGCATTCACAGCATTCGGATCCCAGTAGCCCCATCCCATGTTCAGGGAACAGCCAGCCTGTGCAGAGAGCCGGAAGGTCAGCTCCCTGCCGCCCAGACCATTGCACATACGCCATTTTCCAGCATTCTCCTGTGTGAATTCCACAGAAATCAGCGGTGTTTCACTCTCCTTTGCATGCAGCTTTTTTTTCAGGATACAGAGATCGAACGCATCCAGCTGTGCGTTACCCGAGGTATCGGAATTGCCATTGGAAATATGTCCGGTTTCCTGTCCAAGCAGATGCTGCTGCAAACGTGCGGCATCCTCCGCATTCAGAAGCCCGTCCTCCGTCACATCGCCGGCAAGCTCATAGCCCCGCACCTGAAGTACTCTGTTGCCCGAACATGCCGCTTCTGCCGGTGACACCGTGTTGCGGAACAACTGCGTTGCACAGTTCCAGCCCTTGAACAGATAACAGTCCGCAGTATCCAGATCAACTGTGTTTTCATAGATCAGATGATCCTGCCCCCATCCGTCAACCTGCACATTGGCATCAAATGCACCGAGTACCTGTTCACAGCCGTTCCGGAATCCCGTGTTATTGCGGATAATGCAGTGATTGCCCTTGACCTCCACAAAGCTGTTGCCGCCGTTCTGCCCCTGCATGCCCGTTCCGTCAAACGTGCAGTATTCGACAATATTGCCGATCGTGAATTCCTTGATGTCCACATGGTCGGCGGCGATATTCGGACCCAGACGGCAATTCCGCACGGTATTATAGTGGCATTCATAGCCATAACCGTCCGTATTTTTGGAGCTTCCGATATAAACACCCTCTCCATACTGTGGTGTATGGGTTCCGGCATCATGCACATAGCAATCCTCCACCAGATTATAGCTGCTGTTGTCAATGATATGGATCGCCTCTGCACCGACGTTGTACACCTCGCAGCCGGAAATGATGCCGTGCTCGGACTGCTGGAGGAAAATGCCCTTCTGTGCCTCGCAAACCTTCAGATCACGGATCTCCCAGTAGCTGCCAACGATCTTCAGGGCTACCTTGTTTTCCTGTGTGACACCGGAGATGGTCGCAGGATGCTTCGGATCCTCGCTCCGGAGAATGATGGGCTGTTCTGCCGTACCGTCCGCTTTGGCGTAGAATGCAGACCAGATACCGTCACCCAGAAAAACATCGTTCTGATAAATTCCCTCTCTGAGGATGATCTCATCACCCGCCTTTGCATCCGCAAGTGCTGCAAGCAGCTCGTCCGAGGTCGTGACAAGTACCTCCCGTGAATTGTCCGCAAAGGCTGCACTCTGCATCATCACGCCCATCATTGCAGCGGTCAGAACCGCTGTGATCAGTCTTTTTCTGTGTTTCATACTGCATTCCCTCCAGTCAGTAAATATTGCTTCATTGCACAGAGGTCAAATCCGTCCAGTCTGCCGTCCTGACAAAGGTCGGCATTTTCCCAGCAGGGGAGTGCAGCATCCTCTGCCGCCAGCAAAAATTTCTGCACAGCGATGATGTCCGACACCGTGCAGCGTCCGTCAAGATCCGCATCACCCGGAACCGCTTGCGTTTTCACAAGCAGGTCAGCCTGTGTGACCGTCAGCTCCGACCATGGCGACTGGATCAGGATCTTGTTCACATCCGCAAAGCCCACACCATAGCTGTCCAGCACCGCCTGCATATCCTCCGAACGGAAGCATGCTTTCTTACCATCATAATACGCCGGCTGAAGCTTTTCCCAGAAATGATCCTCGGAGCTGACCCACCTGTTGAGAATGAACACAGGCGGATAAACTCCCTCATAAGCAACCTCGATCACGAAATCCCCCTGCTCTGCGAGCATTTTTCCGTCAAGCCGGATTTCGCTGCTCCATCCCTCCCAGCTGCTGTCACCGCTTGCATAGCCGCTGTAGAGCGTCTGCGAAAATACGTAGCCGTTGCAGGGATGCTCCATCACTTCACGGTAAACCACGCCATGCTCCGGCGTTTCTCCCTTGCGTTCAAACAGCTCCGTGAGCGTTACGAACTCATAGCCCTGTGCCTCCAGCTCGGGCAGGATGGTTCCCAGAGCCTCGACCGTCTTGTCGTTCCCCCAGAAATCATGCATGAGGATGATCGCCCCGTCCTTTGCCTGCGTCAGCACGGAGTCTGCAACATCTGCCGCTGTTTTGTCCGAACCGGAATCGCCGCTGGAAAAACCGGTGATGAACGGGATGTCAATGTGATCGTACATTGTCTGGTTCACATTCAGATAGGGCGGTCTGAAAAATTTCGGGTATTCGCCGACGATCCCATATACCGCATCCGCTGTGAATTCCATCTCCGCACGGATCTCCTCCGCCGTCAGCTCCGTCATATCCGAATGGGTACGGGAATGGCTGTTGATCTCGCAGCCCATGTCATACGCACGCTGCACCACATAGGCGTTGTCCTCGCTGATCTTGTCGCCGATGAGAAAAAAAGAAGCACGGGCATCGTACTGCTCAAGGACATCCAGTACCTGCGGTGTTGTATGGGTGTTCGGGCCGTCGTCAAATGTAAGAGCGATCAGCTTCGTATCTGCACCGTCCTCTGCGGATGCCGGCAGCGGACACGCCGTTCCGGCAGTGGACAAAGCCAGAAGGATCGCTGTGATCTGTTTGCAGTTCATGGCTGCACCTCCATTATTAATGTACTTCCATTATACCACATTCTTCCGCAGTTGACAAGTGCATTCTGCACATTTTTGATATAACCAGACGTTGATAAATGGGAATTCTATACAAAATGATGCGGACACAAAAAACGATGCAATTGCCATCGGGGTTCGGATGAAAATCAGTTCACAGAAACACAGGCTTCCGCCGCTTTCATTTCTCTGCGGAAAATCGCCTTGAACAGTGTGCGGATCAGCAATGCTGGTTCTGAGTGGTAGACGGCTGTCCCGTGATCGGGTTTATGCATCGAAATGCTGCCAGATTTTGTTATGCCATATCCTTTTTTCAGATGTCAATATTTTCTCCTCAATTTTGTCGTTTTTCGCAAAAATCATCACACCCCGCATTTTTTTCTTGACAAAATGCGGCTCTTATGATATAATAGTAATGTTCTTGCCGCTGTGGTGGAATAGGCAGACACAAGGGACTTAAAATCCCTCGGAGTAACATCCGTACCGGTTCGACCCCGGTCAGCGGCACCATTTACCGTTTTCTTCGTAGATTCGAGGAAAACGGTATTTTTATTTGTGAACCTTTTTAGATAAATCCCTCGGAGAAAAGGGTTTGAAAAAGGGGTTATCTAAAAAATTATTCATTAGAATTATAATCAAGGTGACTGTAGAAATTTGCAGTTACATTGTACGAAGTGAAAGTGGTCACTGATATATCCTCCAGATAATCACGATTATAACCATCTCTGAGAAGCCCCATATAATATTCCTGCTTCCTTCTTTCCTCCAGAAGAAGTTTTTCAATATGGGGAATCAAAGGGAGCATCCGGTGACTTGCAAGGTTTTTCAGCTTGTGACCCTGAATCCAAAACAGAAAAACACTCCCTCTCCTTAGATCGGCAGAGGGAGTGTTTGTTGATTGATGCGATAACAGGCAACAGTGGTTTCCACCCTCCGCACGAAGCATCTCACGCCCCCGGCTGTCCGGCTTTCCACTTCTGATAATAGGTAATAGCCTTATCAGTATCACCCATTTCAGCATAGATGCCTGCAAGGTTACTATATGCGATGATGGTATGCGGATGTGTTTCGCCAAGTACCTTTTCACAAATCGCCAGAGCGTTCAGCGAATAGTCCAATGCCTGTTCAAGCTTTCCCATATGCTTGTAGATCAAAGCAATATTATTGTAGGTCGTGGCAGTATCCGGATGCTCCGTGCCAAGCAGCTTTTCTGTGACAGTCAGATCTTTCAGCGAATACTCCAATGCCTGTTCAAGCTTGCCCATATGCTTGTAGATCAGAGCAATATTATTGTAGATCGTGGCAGTATCCGGATGCTCCGTGCCAAGCACCTTTTCTGTGACAGCCAGAGCTTTCAGCGAATACTCCAATGCATGTTCAAGTTCCCTCATATCCTTGTAGATCATAGCAATATTATTGTAGGACTTGGCGGTAGAAGGATGCTCCGTGCCAAGCAGCTTTTCTGTGACAGCCAGAGCTTTCAGCGAATACTCCAATGCCTGTTCAAGCTTGTCCATATCCTGATAGATCAAACCAATATTATTGTAGGACGTGGCAGTATCCGGATGCTCCGTGC
>JAFTQJ010000057.1 GCA_017462785.1 Oscillospiraceae bacterium
GTTGTTGTTGTTTCGTCAGCGATCTTGATCCAACCAGGAACCTGTACAGGTGTCAGCTCGTTCATGTTGATGTCATAAACGGTCAGACCCTCGAAGGTCAGGTTGTAGATTGTACCAGGAGCAGCATCAGCCGGTACCTGGAAGGTTACGTTCAGTACGACTGCATCATCTGCTGCAATTACATTGTCAGCCAGTGTGTAGTTTGTACCTGCGAATGTCAGTGTGTCAATGTTGAATACGAAGTCAAGTGCTGCATATGCATCACCAGCTGCTGCATCATTTGCAACAGGACCTGCATCCTGACCCATGTCGAAGATGTAGCTGTTGATACCATTCTTGTCGCCTCTTACGGTTACAGGAATTGTTACGGTTGCACCAGCCTCTACGACTGTTGTGCCGATGATCCACTCGCCTGCCTCATCCGGTACAATGGACTCGGTTGTGGTGGTCTCTGTGGTCTCGGACTCTGTTGTAGTAGTCTCAGGCTCAGATGTGGTCTCAGACTCTGTTGTAGTAGTTTCAGACTCTGTTGTTGTAGTCTCTTCTTCAGTTGTTGTGGTCTCAGGCTCAAGGATCTTGATCCAGCCAGGAGTCTGAATCGGAGTCAGAGCGTTCATGTTGATATCCTGTACTTCCAGGCTATCAAATGTCAGATTATAGATTGTGCCAGGAGCTGCATCATCCGGAACCTTGAAGGTTACGTTGAATACAACTGCACCGTCAGCAGGAACTACGTTCTCAGAAACTGTGTAGTTTGTACCGCTGAACTTCAGGCCGTCGAGGTTGAATACAAAGTCAAGTGCTGCATATGCATCACCAGCTGCTGCATCCTGTGCAACGGGGCCTTCATCCTGACCCATGTCGAGGATGTAGCTGTTGATACCATTCTTGTCGCCCTTTACGGTTACAGGGATCGTAACTGTGTCACCAGCATAAACTTCTGTTGTGCCGATGATCCACTCGCCAGCCTCATCCGGTACTACGGTCTCGGTTGTGGTTGTTGTCTCAACATCCTTTACCTTGATCCAGCCGTTTGTCTGCTTCGGAATCAGACGAACCATTTCGATGTTGTACAGGGACAGGCTCTCGAATACGAGATCATATACTGTGCCAGGAGCAGCATCTGTCGGAACGGTGAAGGTTACGTTGAATACAACTGCGTTGTCAGCTGCCACTACATTGTTAGCAGCAGTGTAGTTTGTACCTGCGAATGTCAGCTTGTCAATGTTGTATACGAAATCAAGAGCTGCATAAGCATCACCTGCTGTTGCCTCACCAGCAACAGGACCTGCATCCTGACCCATGTCGAGGATGTAGCTGTTGATGCCGTCAACATCGCCCTTTACAGTTACCGGAACAGTTACAGTTTCACCTGCTTCTGCCTCAACTGTACCGATGATCCACTCAGCGTCGATCTCGGAGCTTTCTTCTACGAACTCATCATCAACGATCTTGATCCAGCCGTCCTTCTGCTTCGGAATGAGCTGTACCATGTCGCTGTTGTAGATTTCCAGATCTTCGAATGTGATGTTATAAACTGTGCCGTCAGCTGCATCTGCCGGAACCTTGAAGGTTACGTTGAATACAACTGCATTGTCAGCAGCTACCACATTACCAGCCTGTGCAAAGTTTGTACCGCCGAACTTCAGATCAGCGATATTGGACTCGAATGCCAGGGAAGCATAAGCATCGCCTGCTGTTGCATTCTGAGCTGCGGGGCCTGCATCCTGACCGAGGTCAGCGATGTAGCTGTTCAGACCGTCAACATCACCCTTAACAGTTACCGGAACAGTAACAGTTTCGCCGGGCTCAGCCTCAACGGTGCCGATGATCCACTCAGCATCGATCTCGGAAGAAGCTGCTACGAATTCAGACTCGGACTCAGTTGTTTCAGGCTCATTTACCTTGATCCAACCATTGGTCTGCTTCGGAATCAGCTGAACCATCTCGATGTTGTAGATCTCGAGGTCTTCAAATGTGATGTCATAAGTACCGGAAGCATCTGCCGGAACCTCGAATGTCATCTCAAATACAACTGCACCGTCAGCTGCAACCACGTTCTCCTTCAGGTTGAAGTTAGTTGCACCGAATGCCAGTGTATCCAGATTCGGAACGAAGTCAAGAGCTGCATAAGCATCGCCTGCATTTGCTGCAGTGAGCTTGGGACCAGCTTCCTGAGCGAGGTCAGCGATATAGCTGTTGATACCATCAACATCGCCCTTAACAGTTACCGGAACAGTAACAGTTTCGCCAGGATCGCACTCAACTGTACCAATGATCCACTCAGCGTCGATATTGGAAGTAGAAGGTACGAACTCTGTATCTTCTGTCGGCTCTGTATCTTCTGTCGGCTCAGTATCCTCTGTATCCTCAGTCGGATCAGGAGCACCAACAGTCAGAGTACCATTGCTCATTGTCGGGTAAATAGTTTCGCCATCAGCATTGATGATCTCAGAGCTTGCTGCGAATCTAATGTTGTAAACGCCTTCCTCAATGGAAGCCGGAACCTCGTAGTACAGAGTGAATACAGGCTCACCCTCTACTGCAAACTGGTTCACCTTTGCATCAGCAGTACCGTTGGTAGCACCAACATAACCCATCTCTGTGTTGATCGCAAATGTGTTGAGCTTCGGATATGCTCCGCCTCTCTCACCGTCAACATAAACCAGACCAAAGTCATTCAGGGTTGTCCAGTTGCCGTTCTTGTCCTCGATTTCGAGCAGAACTGTGTAACCGTTTGTACCAGTATCGTTTGTAACGTATACTTCAACTGCTGCATAGCCATCTGCATCTACGGTTGCATCGTTGATGTCCCATGTGTAGCCATCCGCAGGCGTATCACTGGACGGCTCTGTCGGATCATCGGACGGCTCTGTATCCTCAGTCGGATCAGGAGTGCCAACAGTCAGAGTACCATTGGTCATTGCCGGGTAAATAGTTTCGCCATCAGCATTGATGATCTCAGAGCTTGCTGCGAATCTGATGTCATAGACACCTTCCTCAATAGTAGCCGGTACTTCGTAGTACAGGGTGAATACAGGCTCGCCCTCTACTGCAAACTGATTCACCTTTGCATCAGCAGTACCGTTGGTAGCACCAACATAGCCCATCTCTGTGTTGATCGCAAATGTGTTGAGCTTCGGATATGCTCCGCCTCTCTCACCGTCAACATAGGTCAGACCGAAGTCATTCAGGGTAGTCCAGTTACCGTTCTTGTCCTTGATTTCAAGCAGAACAGTGTAACCGTTTGTACCTGTGTCGTTTGTAACATAAACTTCAACTGCTGCGTAGCCGTCAGCGTCTACTGTTGCATCATTGATGTCCCATGTGTAGTCGTCTGCTCCAGCAGTCGGATTTGTGTCTTCAGAGGATTCTGTGTCCTTGGTAGGCTCAGTATCCTCTGTAGGCTCTGTATCCTCAGTCGGGTCGGGATTGCCGACAGTCAGAGTACCAGTGCTCATTTCGGGATAGATTGTTTCGCCTGCTGCATTGATGATCTCAGAGCTTGCGGCGAATCTGATGTTATAAACACCATCTGCAATGGTAGCCGGAACCTCATAGTACAGAGTGAATACAGGCTCACCCTCTACTGCGAACTGGTTCTCCTTTGCTTCAGCAGTACCGTTGGTAGCACCAACATAGCCCATCTCTGTGTTGATAGCGAATGTGTTGAGCTTCGGATATGCTCCGCCTCTTTCGCCGTCAATATAGGTCAGACCGAAGTCGTTCAAGGTAGTCCAGTTACCGTTCTTATCCTCGATTTCGAGCAGAACTGTGTAACCGTTTGTACCTGTGTCATTTGCAACATAAACTTCGATCATTGCATAGCCATCAGCATCCACTGTTGCATCATTGATGTCCCATGTGTACTCGCCAGCCTGTGCAACCACGCTGTCGGTTACCACCGGTGTCAATGCAGATGCAGGCAGTGCGGCTGTGACCATGGATGCACCCATACAGAACGCAGTCAACGCCGATAAAAATTTCTTCATCTTCATCGCGAATGTTTTCCTTTCTAAATAGTAAGTTTTAGAACACCATGTTCAGGTGAGAGAGAGAATCCCCCCTCCCACCTGAACATGTATCATTCTGCGTTTTGAATTGCTTATGCCTTGGTCGGCAGTGCTGTTGTCAGACCGATCAGGAACTTCAGGATCTCGATGGAGTCCTTACCGTCACGAGCGTCATCGTAGTAGCAGTTAGCAACTTCCATCTGGTAGTCATCCAGCTTCTGATCGCCGTAGCCTGTCAGATATCTGTTCAGCATTACGATGTCAACCAGCTCAACCTTGCCGTTCTTGTTAACGTCACCATACAGGTAGTCAACATCGCTGGAAGGCTCAGTCTCGGAAGGCTCTGTCTCGGAAGGCTCAGTCTCAGAAGGCTCAGTCTCGGAAGGCTCAGTCTCGGAAGGCTCAGTCTCGGAAGGCTCAGTCTCGGAAGGCTCTGTCGGCTCAGGATCGCCAACAGTCAGAGTACCCTGGCTCATTACCGGGAAGATAGTTGTGCCGGCTGCATCGATGATCTCAGAATCAGCAGAGAATCTGATGTTGTAAACGCCATCCTCGATGGTGGACGGAACCTCATAGTACAGAGTGAATACAGGCTCACCCTCTACTGCGAACTGGTTCTCCTTTGCATCAGCAGTACCGTTGGTAGCACCAACATAGCCCATCTCTGTATTGATAGCGAATGTGTTGAGCTTCGGATATGCTCCGCCTCTCTCACCGTCAACATAGGTCAGACCGAAGTCATTCAGAGTTGTCCAGTTGCCGTTCTTGTCCTCGATTTCGAGCAGAACTGTGTAGCCGTTTGTACCCGGGTCATTTGTAACGTAAACTTCGAAAATAGCATAGCCATCAGCGTCTACTGTTGCATCGTTGATGTCCCATGTGTACTCATCAGAACCGGAGGACGGCTCTGTAACATCATCGGAAGACGGCTCTGTCTCGGACGGCTCTGTCTCGGACGGCTGTGTCTCAACCGGCTCTGTCTCGGACGGCTCTGTTGTAGAAGCATCGCCAACAACGATGGTCAGATCCTTCAGAGTGCCAACAGGAGTCATTACCGGAATGCCCTCAGGAGTATTCTGAGTACCAGCGGAGAAGAATGTAGCCTGTGCCTCACCATAGTCATTTGTGTAGGTCTCTACCCACTCGATGGTGTAGGTGCCGTCTGTGATAGCTGCATCGAGAGTTACCTCAAAGCCCATCAGCGGATAATCGTCGGAGTTTGCACCCAGGAAGTGAGCTGTTGTGGTGTAGTCCTCATAAGTAGAGTCATCCATAGAGGAAGCCCATGTCCAGATGAGGTGCTTGTTATCATCTGCATAGCCCCAAGCTTCCGGCCATGTTGTGCTGTTGCCCCATGTCTCAACTGCTGCACCGCTCTTGTACTTCTTCAGCTTGTTGGTGTAGCCGAATGTGTTTACGAAGCAGTCTGTGGAGAATGTAACATCCTTTACAGATGTGTACTCCTTAGCCTCAGAGTAGTAGGGATCTGCCAGGGAGATACCAGCATCAGGCAGCTTCACCAGATCAGAGCTTACAGTTACGCAGCCGTTAACCTGCTGAATCAGAACCTTGGAAGGATCGCACTCGAGGTACTGACCTACAACAAACTTAGCGTTTGCAGCAGCCTCAGCAGAATCGAATGTGATTGTAGAGCCATCAGCAGAGATGTTGTAGCCCTCGCCCATGTCCATTACTCTCAGGGAGAATGTCATATCGGGTGTGTCGTAGTAAGCGAATACGGATGCAGCGCCTGCGGCCATGCTTGCACACATTGCGGCAGCTGTCAGTGCAGAAACAACCTTCTTCATAACAATTAATTCCTTTCTGTTTGTGTATAAAATTTCACCATACATTTGCGGGATGTTACGTCAGATCCCACGCCTCTGTCTTATGTCACAAAATTACGTCGCACTTCATATCCGGCTTTCGCCGGATATGAAGCAGTCACCTCAACTCTGAAAGCTTCCTTATACGGGAAGTGTATCCAGAATCATGATCGTGTACTTGAGAATGTTCAGTGCGTCAGCGGATGTCGGAGAACCGTCCTTGTCCACGTCTGCATTGAGGATACCCTGCGGGTCGAGTGCCTCGCCTGCCATCAGGTTCTTGTTCAGTGTGAGAACGTCAGCGATGGATACCTTACCGTCGCAGTTTACGTCACCGTATACAACTTCGCCGCCGCCAGAGCTGTCCTGTGTATCATCGGTATTACCCTCTGCCTTTACAGTTACAGAACCATTTTCCACAGCTGCTTCGTACTTGGTAACAGTGTAGTCCGCACCTACGTTACCGATGGAAATCTCTGTGTTTGTCACGCCGGAGCCTTCAGCTGTTTCACGCTGAATTGCACCGATTGCAAACTCAGTGGAAGCACCATCAGCTGCTTCTGCACTTACAGTACCCTTGATCGTGAGCATTACACCATCCTCAGTGATCCAATATGCACTGTCGTCCAGACCTGTTGTGTAAGTTACATTGATGACACCTGCTGTGCTGTAGTCGGATTCGAATGCTGTTGCACCTTCAAACTGTTCAGCACCATCTGCACCCTTGTCTGCAATCGCACCTACGGTTACGTCCTTCACTGTTACCAGTGCAGAATCATAAGTGAGAGCAAATTCGCATACAGAGATACCAGCAGCCGGTACGCCGCTCAGCTCTACGTTCATTGTGAATTCAGAGCCTGCTGCAGCAGTCACCTTGTCTGCAGAGATAGTTACTGTTTCAGCTGCAAATACAGCCTGTGCTGAAAATGCCGCCAGCATGGAAACAGCTGCCAGACCAGCAACAATTTTCCTTACTTTCATCTTCTTTCCTCCTTCTTTTCATTGTAATGTAATACAAAGCTATATAACCGGAGGGCAGCTCCGGATTATATCCTCATATAACATAGTAGCAACAGGGTCATGGCATGACTTCCCCTATATCTACTTACTGTTATTATAGAGCAAAATATCACATAAGTCAAGAGAATTTCTTGTATTTTGTACAAGATGTAGAAAACCCTTTCCCTGTTTTAGGCAAAACACACAAAAAGTTCTTCTCACTCATGGCAATTTAACTTAATTCCCACCGAGAGAGCACATACAGAATTCTCCATACCAATTATATTATATATCAGTCACGAAAAAAAGTAAATACTTTTTTGAAAAATCATCACTTTTCACAAATAACACAAGCCCGATTAGATGGATTACACAAAATGTGGATTTTTTTAAGATTATTTTAGGATTTTTCTTTTTGGGAAATGCGAATTTGTTCTATTTTTGGGCATATTCATTCAGTTAGCTTTCTGAACTCCTCGGGGATGTTTTCCTCGACGATCTCATTGATGACATCCCAGCTCCAGACCTTTGCTGTACCCCACGGAGAATAGGGCAGACCGTGGTCATTGACAAGCTCATCGGTGTACTGATCGTAAGAATAAACACGCAGATTGCTGAGGCTGCCGTCGTCGTAGTGAGTAATGACAGGAGTGACCTGCACGCCCTCGACGGTGATCTCACCGTTTGTGCGTTTCAGCTCAAATTCCGCCATGCCGCCGATCATGTTGAAGCTGTCGGTCTGTGCGGAGATGAAGTTTCCGAGCGAATAGAACACAAATCCCTGTGTTCCGTCACTTCTTGTGATGTATTCCATAGTGTGGAGGGTATGCGGGTGGGTACCGATGATGACATCCGCACCCCATTCGATCATATCCTCTGCCAGCCGCTTGACATTTTCGTTGACAACGTGGGTATCCTCCGTGCCCCAGTGTGCGGAAACGACCACGGCATCGGTCAGCTCTTTCAGCTCCTTGATCTGCTTTTCGATCAGGTCGGTGTCGTCGGTCAGGGGGAGCTGGAGGTCGGAATCGGAGGGGATGGAATAGCCGTTGAGGTGTTCGGTGTAGGCAAGCCAGCCGATGGTCATGCCATTGACCTCGGAAATGCGATACTCAAACATGTCCTCCTCATCACGGTAGGCACCGATGACCTGAAGGGGTGTTTCGGCTTCGCTGATCTTTCTGTCCCAGTAATCGAGGGTGGCACTCAGACCGCCCGTGCCCTTGTCGAGGGCGTGGTTATTGGACATGCAGATCACATCAAAGCCGAGATCCACGACCTCATCACCGAGCTGTGTGGGGGAATTGAAGTTGAGGTTGGCACCGGAGATCTCATATTCGTCATTGGCGATGATGGTTTCCTGATTGATGAAGGCAAGATCCGCCGCAGCGATCCTGTCCTCAACGTTTTTGTAGCAGTAGTTGAAATTGTACTCTTCGCCGTCCGCCGCATGCTTCTGTGCGGATTCATAGACACGTTTCTGGACGAGGTTATCACCGACAGCGAGCAGATGGACGGAGGTATCCTGCGGAACGGATTCGGGAGCAAAGCCGGTTTCCGCTGAAAAATTGGTTTCAACGGGGATGGTTTCTGTGGAGGCGGGCTGGGAATATGCAGCTTCCTGACTGATCTTTGTCATGTCGCAGCCGCAGACGGAGCATGTCAGGAGTATGGCGGCAAGGAATGCCGCAGCTTTCTTTTTCATAGCAGTTTCCTTTCTGTTGGATCATTCTTTTGTCTTTCATTACCAGTATAACATATTTCGGAAGAAAATGCAATGTTTCATGAAAAAAACATAAAGTAGCTTGCAGAAAAAATCCTTTTTCTTAGGGTAAGGCATCCTGGAACTGCCCCCACCCCAAACCCCTCCCCTTGGGGAGGGGCTATACTTGGAGGGTACTGCGTACCCTCCACCCGCCAAAGGGCAAAGCCCTTTGAACTTGTTGAAGTTTTTTGACAGACTGAAGGGCAGATTTTCCGGATCCTGCATATTTTCAGAAAATCATGGCAGACTACCGGTAAGAGGTGATACTATGTCCGGAAAAAAACTGCCTGATTACTATGAAAAGCCGATCGCTTCAGGTCTTGAACAGAAGATCGCAGATATTCGCCATATCTCACAGAACAGCTCCGACGTGCTGGTCAACCGCATTGTGGTCGGAGAGATCCCCTGTGCCCTGCTCTGCTGTGAGGGTATGGTCGGGATGAGCTTCATTTCCCAGCTCATCATTGAACCGCTGACGGAAATTCCGCCGATGCAGAGCAGCGATGCACTCTTTGAGCATGTCCGTAACCGCCTGATGCTGTCCGTTGACCGTCCTGTGGTCTACAATTACGGCGAACTGTTCCGCACGCTCAATTCGGGCTTTGCGGTGCTCATCGCCGAGGGACAGACGAAGGCGTTTGCATTCGGTGCACAGGGCTACGACCGCCGCAGCGTGGGTGAGCCGTCGGGTGAGGCGAATGTCCTCGGAGCACGGGACGGCTTTGTGGAGGTGATCCGCCCGAATATGTCCCTGCTCCGCCGCCGCATGAAATCGCCGTTTCTGAAGCTTGAGCTGTTCAACATCGGCACGGTCAGCCAGACGGACATCTGTCTTTGCTACCTCCATGACCGTGTGCCGGAAAAGCTTCTGCGGCAGATCAAGGAGCGGCTGAACTCCACGGAGCTGGAAACGATCCTTTCAACGGGCTATTTACAGCCGTTTCTGGAAAACCGCAGCGGCAATCTCTTTGACACGGTGAGCCTGACGGAACGTCCGGACGTGCTGTGTGCAAAGATGCTTGAGGGGCGTGTGGGCATCCTCATTGACGGCTCCCCCTTTGCAATGGTCGTGCCCAAGCTCTTTGTGGAGAGCTTCCAGTCACTGGACGACTACAATTACAAGCCCTACTATGCGACCCTCATCCGCTGGCTGAAATACGCCGCTTTTCTGATCGCAGTGATGCTGCCGGCACTGTACATTGCAGTCAGCATGTACCATCCGGAGCTGCTCAACAGCACGCTCCTGATGATCCTGTCCGAAGCAGAGGCAAATGCACCGCTTTCCCTGACGGCGGAGGCGGCGGGGGTTCTGCTGATCTATGAGATCGTGCGGGAAGCCGGTCTGCGGCTCCCGAAAGCCGTGGGCGGTGCGGTGAGCATCGTGGCAGGTCTGATCATCGGGGATGCGGCAGTTTCCTCGGGTCTGATCAGCACGCCCATGCTGACAATGGCGGCAATTTCGGTCATTGCCGGCTATGTGCTGCCCGACCTCAATCAGGCGGTCACGATCCTGCGGCTCGCCTTCATCCTCTGCGGAGGGCTGTGGGGGCTGTACGGTACGGCGTTGCTCGGCATGGCGGTGATGTTCAATCTCTGTGCCTGCGAAGCCTTCGGCTATCCGCTGACGGCTCCCCTTTCGCCGCTGCACCGCAGGGGTCTGCGTGATGTGGTGACCCGCCTGAATTTCCGCAGGCTCCAGAAAGGACATTTTACAGTGGAGGAATACCATGAATAAGATTCACAGCACCCAGCTTTTTGCGATCCTTATGCTCTCGGCGGCGTGGTCGGTGCTCTGCCTGCCGGAGATCGGGAGCAGTACCATGCTCATCAGCTGTGCGGTGATGCTGGCGGTACTGCTCATTCTGAGCGTTCCGATGCTCCTGCTCACAGCGGAGGGCTTCTCGCTCTCGCAGGCTGCGGCACGGAAAAAGTGGCTCGGCTTACTTTATATAATATACTTTCTTCTGTGGGGTGCAAACGGTTTTTCACAGTTCTGGGAAGTGTCCTCCGTGATCTCGCTCCCCGTTTCCGGCAGCCTGACGGCGGCGGTGCTGATGGTCGCAGCCTGTCTGTACACCTGCTCGCTCGGACTGAAAGCAATGGCAAGATGTGCCCCCTTTGTTCTGGGGCTGCTCGGAATTGCGGTGGTGGTTCTCGTCATCGGTGCCTACAGCCGGACGGACATCACAAGGCTCGTGCCGGAGCATGACGGCATCTGGAGGCACTGCCTGACCTGCTTCTCCATGTGCGGTGAGCTGACGGCGGCATTCGTCCTGCTTGACCGCACAAAGGGCAGTCAGCGGCATGCCGTATGGGGCTACCTGACCGGACGGACGCTGCTCATGGGGCTGGTGATCTTTCTCTGCATCTGTGCAGCCGGACGGCTTGCAGGACTGGAGCCGTACCCCTTTTTCACGCTGACCGCACTTTCCCAGCCGCTGCAGTCACAGAGGGCGGATGCGTTGTATATCCTCGTTTTCGTGATGCTGTTTGTGATGCACATCACACTGCAAACGGGGGTGATCGCCCATCTGATGCAGGCAATGTTCCCGAAGCTCAAAGGGGCGGCTCCCGTATCGCTCGCCGTGATGCTCCTGCTTTCATGGAGTCTGCCGCTGCGTGAGCCGGCTGTGCAGATGATCGGGAGCATCCTGCTCCTGCTGACCGCATTTGCAGTGCCGTTTCTGCTTTATTTATTCCGGAGGTATCCACATGAAAAAACACGCAATTCTCCTCCTGCTCCCCCTGCTGCTGACGGGGTGCGGAACGGAGCACATCAGTGAACGCATCTACACCCAGTCGCTCGGCATTGCCGGAGAGGAGGAGCTGACGCTCTACGGGCAGCCGTTCGGTGAGGGAAAGACGTTTTCCGGCAACGGCACAACGGCGGCAGAAGCTCTGCGGCAGAATGAAGCCGCACAGGGCGGCAGCATTTTCATCGGGCACACGGAGCTGCTCTGTCTGGACGGCAGCCGGACGGAGGAGGAGGTGCAGGATCTTCTGCTGGAGCGTGGGCTGTCCCCTGCCTGCAAGCTCCTGTACACGCAGGTGGAGCAGACCTTCCGCCATGCGGATCCTGCATCGGTTCTGAAAAGCATCCGCATGGCGGAGGAAAATGGTCTGGTTCCGCTGACGGACATTTCCACGGTGCTGGAGGAATGGCTGGGCAGCAAAAAGACCGCCCTCCTGCCGGCGTTGGCGGATGACGGTCTGCAAATGGTATTCCTGCACACGGACGGTACTGCGGTGCTGCTCTCACCGGAGGCGGCACGGGGTCTGTACTGGCTGCGGAGCAGCACGGGCAGTGAGCTGACGCTCACTGCGGAAACGGCTGACGGCATGCAGGACATTGCCGTCACACGCAGCTCCCTGCGGAAACGGGCAGCGGATGGAATGCTGATCTACGAGCTGACGGTACAGACGGACAACTGTCCGGAGGATGCAAAATCCGCACTCCGCAGAAAGCTCCTCTCCGAGTGCCGGACAGCGGTCGGGGAGATGCTTTCCGCCGGTGCGGACGTGATCGGAATGGAAACGCTGGCGGATTTCGGAGGGCTGGACGAGGGGGAAGCTGAGGTGGAGATCGTGGTGAGGGTGAAGTAGCAGCAGACTTCGATCCGTCCGCCGGACACCTCATCTATTCATTGTTCATTCTTCATTGTCAGCAGAAGCTTTGCTTTTGTTGACCTTCAAAAAATCCTCCGCAAGCCGCTGAGCCTCTTCATAGGATGAGAGGTTATAGCATCTTGCACGGAATCCGGCGGCTCCGTGGCAGCCGGTCATGTACCATGATGCGTGCTTTCTTGCTTCACGAATGGCGAATTCCGGCGGTTTCTTGCTGTGCTCCACGATCATGCGGATATGCCGGAGCATCATCTCCATCCGATCCTCCGGCGTGGGGGGCGTGTAGGGAATGCCCCTGAAACAGGAGTCGATCTCCTGAAAGATCCAAGGATTGCCGTAGGTCGCACGACCCACCGCCACAAGGTCGCAGCCGGTCTGCTCATACATGGCGGCAGCATCCTTTGCCGAGCAGATGTCGCCGTTGCCGATGACCGGAACGGAAACCGCACGCTTGACAGCGGCGATCTGCGACCAGTCGGCATGTCCGGCGTAGAGCTGGGTTTTCGTCCTGCCGTGGACGGTAATGGCGGCGGCTCCTGCCTGCTCCATCGTTCTGGCAAAATCAACAGCGTTGATATGGCTTTCGTCCCAGCCGATCCGCATTTTCACCGTGACCGGAACGGAGGATTCCCGCACCGCCGCACGGACGCATTCCGCCGCAAGATCGGGCGTTTTCATGAGGGCGGAGCCTGCTCCGGTATTCACGACCTTGGGGACGGGACAGCCCATATTCAGGTCGATGAAGTCGGGGCAGTACTCCTGCACCATCGCACAGGCACGGGCGATGAACTCCGGCTCACTGCCGAAGAGCTGGAGTGCCATGGGGCGTTCCTCCTCCGTGATGCGGCAAAGCTCCGCACTGCCCTTGCTGTCATAGCAAAGCCCCTTTGCGGAGATCATTTCACTGACCAGCAGCACTGCACCATGCTCTCTTGCAAGGCTGCGGTAAGGATAGTCCGCCACCCCCGCCATTGGTGCGAGGGCGGCGGTTTTTTCAATTGTATGTGTACCGATGGTGATGGTCTGCATGGGAATCCCTCCGTTTTCTTCGTTCCTTTCTATTTTGCCATATCTGAGGGGTTTTGTCAAGGGGAAATGAAATTTGTCAATTTTGCTGAATTTGCTGGAAACAGATTGTGCAAAATGGAGAAAAAATCTGAAAACGCTTCCTTTTTGAGTCGATTTTGTTATAATGATACTACATTGCTGAAAAGAGATGAAAGGATGATCATGATGAAAAAACGTGAAATTGCGTCCATACTGACCGCTTGTGCAATTCTGACGGGAACAGCAGCGACTGTACCGGAAATGCCGGAAATGGTGCAGCTCTCTGTGAGTGCGGAAGATACCTATACAGAAGGGACTTATGAACGGCTGACCTACCGGAATTATGGAGAATACATTGTCATCACGGACTGCACACCGCCTGAAAACGGTTCTTCCTTTGATGTAGAGGTACCGGCAGAAATTGACGGTGTACCTGTTACAACCATCGGAGAAAGTGCATTTTCCCATCTGGATCAGATTTGGGCGGTAACACTTCCGGATACCGTTACTGTCATTGAAACCAAGGCTTTTCAGGGGGCTTTGGTACGGGAACTCACGCTTTCTAAACAGTTGACTGCGATCGGCAGGGCGGCGTTCAACAAATGCACCAGTCTGCATTCACTGGAGCTTCCAGATACGCTGACAAGCATCGGTGACTCTGCCTTTTCACACAGCGGACTGACCTCCATCACCATTCCGGATTCTATTACAATGATCCCAGAGGGGATGTTCAAAAATTCCCAGCTGCAAACGATCGAATTCCCCGAAAATCTGACTTCCATTGGGGAACTGGCATTTTCCGGTACAAAAATCGAATCTATCAGCATCCCTGACAGTGTTACTGAGCTTGGTTCAGGCATATTCTACAACACAAGCTCCCTGACCGCAGTTGAACTGCCAGCTGGAGTGACAACGCTCACCAGCAGTCTGTTTTCCGAGTGTTATCACCTGACAACAGTCAGCATTCCGGCTTCTGTCACAGAAATCCAAACCTCTGTATTTGAGGGATGCGATGAGCTTGCTCACATTTACTTTGCAGGCACGCAGGAGGAATGGAACGCCATTGCCATCAGTAACTACAACGAGCCTGTAACCGCTGCTGAAATCCACTTCAGTTCCGCCCCCGATACATCCGGCGGCACCGTTCTTTATGGTGATGTCAATGCCGACGGCGAAGTGAGCATTGCTGATGTGCTGTGCCTGAACAAGAATCTGTTGACCGGAGAGGAGCTGACGGACGAGGGAATCCTGAATGCGGATGTTGACCTCGATGGATCCCCCACCTCCGCTGATGCAATGAATATTCTCAAATACACAGTGAAGCTGCTGAAAGATCTTCCTGTATAAGCCATGAGTAAAAACACCGACAGTTCCTGCTGTTGGTGTTTTCTATTCATTGACTTTCCCCCGATAATATGCTATACTGAAAAAAACACTCTGAACACGCTGGAGGAACCGGACATGACCATGCAGAAGCTCTGCGGTGTGTGCACCGCACTGAACACAGAATTCAATACCGCCGCAAAGGAAATGGACAGCAATGCATTGTCAGCCGTGCGGAAAAAGCTCGCTTTCCGATATGATGTGAGCTTTCTCAACGGCTGGACGGTGCGTTTGCTGCGGCATGTGTCGGACAGCTTCACTGTGGAGCAGATGCAGGTCTGGACGCAGACGAAAAAGGGGCTGTTCGGCAAGCGATCCGGCAGCCGCATCATCCTCCTGCTCCGCACACCGGCGGCACCGGAGCTTGTGATCCGCTGTACCTCCACGGATGCCGCACTCGCCAAACGCCTGCGGACGGGATGCACGGTGAAGGTCAGCGGCGAGATGGAGATCACTGCTTTCCTCCGTGCCGGTGATGTGGTGTGGAAGGAAGCGGAGTTTGGAAAAAATGTCAGAGTGACAGTAAGCAAAAAGTGAGGAAACAACTATGATGCGATTGGATGGATTCGGAATTTTCGTGGAAGATATGGGCAAAATGATCCGCTTCTACCGTGATGTGCTTGGCTTTGAGATCAAGGAGGGGGAGGACACCTCCAATGTCTACCTTGTCAAGGACGGCACCCTCTTCCTGCTCTACGGAAGAAAGGATTTTGAGAAGATGACCAGCCGGAAATACCAGTATGTCATGGGGCTGAACGGACACAGCGAAATTGCCCTGTATGTGGATACCTTCGAGGAGGTCGATGCGGAATACGCCAGAGCCATCGAAAACGGGGCGGTTTCCGTGCTTGCCCCCGAAACGGAGCCTTGGGGACAGCGTACCTGCTATATCGCCGATCCGGAGGGAAATCTCATTGAGATCGGGTCGTTCGGGAGAGCGTTTGAGGAGAGGGGATAATGACTTTGGCATGCCGTTTGCCGGTGTGCGGAATGCCGACATCCGACCGCACAAAAAATCGAGAAATGCTCTGCGGAATATGGTAGAATGAGAATACAGCCAGTGGAAAGGAAGTGCAGGACATGCAGGGTTGGGCAGAACATATGCAGAATGCGGTGCAGTACATCGAATCGCATCTGACGGAGGAACTGGAAATGGAGGACATTGCCGCAAAGGTCTATGTTTCTTCGTTCCACTTTCAGCGGATCTTCAGTGCACTGTGCGGCTTTACCGTGGGTGAATATATCCGCATGCGTCGTCTGACGCTGGCAGGGGAAGAGCTGACACACTCCGATGCAAGGGTGATCGACATTGCCATGAAATACGGTTATGATTCACAGGACAGCTTCAGCAGGGCATTTACCCGATTCCACGGCATTTCCCCAAAGGCTGCAAAGGAACTTGGTGCAGGGCTGAAAGCCTTTGCACCGCTGCGAATCAAACTGACATTGGAAGGCGGTATGATGATGGAGTACAAAATCGTAGAAAAAGCGGCATTTACAGTGATGGGTGTCGGACGGAAATTCAATGCGGATACATCCTATCAGGAGATTCCGAAATTCTGGGATGAACACTATCAGTCGGGCGGCGGCGAAAAGATCATGGGCATGTTCGGCGTTTGTATGGACGGTGACGGCAAGCAGTTTGAATATCTGATTGCGGACAATTACTGTCCCTGCCTGGATGTTCCGGAGGGATGCGTCACAAGAACATTTCCGGCTGGCACATGGGCAGTTTTCCCCTGCAGGGGTGCACTGCCGGATTCCCTCCAGAAAGTCAATACCATGATCTGGACGGAGTGGCTTCCCAATTGCAGGGAATATCAGCTTGCCGGCAACTACAATATCGAAGCCTATCTCAAGGGCGGCGATCGACCGGAGGATTTCTACGGCGAGATCTGGGTGCCGGTGGAACGAGTGTAATCATGCGGACAAACCCGACAGGAGGAACATCATGAAACCAATGCAAAGTGACTGGTACCGGAAAATATGGACGCTGGAGATTCAGGATCAGTCATGGGTGGAGGATACCTCCCAGAAGCTGTGATCATTGGGTATCTACTGAGAATCATGGGCACACTGCAATGATGCGGTGTGCCTCAGTCTGTCGAAAAACCTTGCTAGGTTCAAAGGACGAAGTCCTTTGGCGGGTTGAGGGTACGCAGTACCCTCGCAATATAGCCCCGGCATGTTATAATATCAAGTGCAACAGTTTACAAAAAAACAATGACTTCAAGCTAACCAAAGGTGTAAAATGAAGTTACCACACAAACATTACACGGAGGTTAACATGAAGCCATATACTCATTTTACACTGGAAGAAAGA
>JAFTQJ010000058.1 GCA_017462785.1 Oscillospiraceae bacterium
GGCGGCGGCGGCGGCGGCGGCGGTGCGTTCGTATCCCTCGGCGGTGTCAGCGGCAAGATCGGTACCAGCGGTTTCACAGCCGGCGGTACTGAAATCGGTATCGGTACGCTGGGTGATAAGACCTACGAGTTTGATAATGCATCCAGACAGATGGCACCGTTCTATGTGCACGGCAGTCTTGTCATCAAGTCCCAGACAACCATGCAGTTCAACAAGGTTGGCGATGCTGCCAACAAGAAGCCGCAGTTCATCGCTATAACCGGTGACCTGACACTGAACAATAACTTTGACATCGAAGTTTCCTCCGATTTTGAATGGCCGGTTTCCACAGTGGATTATACTGAGGTGCCCAGCCTCTATGTCGGCGGCACACTCAAGCAGCTGACCAGTGATACACTGTTCAACACCAATATGGGTGCTGTAACCAGCAAGAGCATTCCGATGAATGTGTACTGCGGCAACCTCCTGACAGCGACTTCCAATGCGATGTCCTTCAGAGGTGACCTCTATGCATTCAACAGCGTGGATGATCCTGCAACTCCTGAGAATGACAGCGTCACCAAGATCTATAACCAGAACTATGGCGGCACACTGCTGTACCAGTGGATCAATGCCAATGCAACCATCTCCAACAACCCCAGCTCCAGCTCTCCGAGCTACAGCTTCGGTAATCTGTTCTCCGCAGGCAGCGTAGAACTGGGCGGTCCGGAAATTGAGGGTGACATTCGTGTAGAACAGAACCTCTCAGTGGAAGGTAAGCATGACGGAACCTATGGTCTGAACGGCAACGTAGTAGTCGGCGGCACACTGAAGGTCAACGATAACTACAACAGATTCAAAATGGACATTGCAGGCAATCTGTATGCAGATAAGCTTGAACTGACCAGCGGTGCAGACCCGAATGTTCCGACCATTCTGACATGCTATGGAAACATTGACATCAATGATCTGGTTGTGACCGGCGGTAACAAGGTAGAGATCAGATGCGACAACATCAAGATCAAGAACTATACACACAATCCTAATGTTGTACTCAAGAACCTGATGGGTGCTGAGTATGTGGGTGCGGACAGCACCGCAGCATCCTTTGTTCCGGCTGCCCCCGCTGAAACAGAGGTGATCAAGAAGGCTGGTCTGTCCTCCGAGGGTATCTACCCCACAAATTACACCGAGGCAGAGGTCAAGAAGAAGATCATCACTGTTCCGAGTGCGACCCAGTATGACGCATATCCGAGTACACTGGCTGAATTTGAGGCAACTCTGGGCAGCCTGTCCGGTATTCCGGTTTATACTGAAAACGGTAATAATGGTACAACCGCAGCACCGCCCGAGATCGTGGGAAGCTGTGTTCTTGATGGAGGCTTCAACAAGGATATCCGTCTGAAGCCCAACGGCACAATGGTTGTTGTGATCGAAAATGTATCCATGACCAATAAGCATGATATCATTATTGATGATTCTCACGGCGAAGTATTCTTCTTCATCACAGGCAGTCTGAATCTGGACGGCGGTTATCTGATCACCAAGGACTACGAACAGATTATGGAAAATGCAAAACATCATGAGCATATCATCAAGGAAGTACAGCCCTCTTCTTCTTCCAAGTACTACCCGAATGTCTACATCTTTGCAGATGAGCCGGGCGTGGGTGAGGATTACGGTGCAACCCTGAATGCATACAACGATGCATTCATCACTGCACATGTTCGTGCTCCTGGACTGAAGTTCGATATGAACAAGGGTATGCAGAACCGTAAGATCATCTATCAGCAGGTAACCAGCAAGGTTGACACCAACGGCGATCCCATCGTTACAGAATACGACTTCAGCGGTGAGTGGCTCGGCGTTATCGGTCAGCTGATCTGCGGCAACATCAGTGTTACCAATGACTGGGGTATGCTCTATGTTACACTGCCTTCCGGCGGCTGTGCATGCTGTGCAAAGTGTACCGGTACTGCAAACTGCACCTGCAAGGCCAATGGCTGTACCTGTGCAAGCTGTACCTGCGGCGGCGGCGGCGGCGGTAATACTGTCGTTGTTCCCGATAAGTTTGCAACCATGTACTACAATTACTTTTAATGGAGAGGAGTGCTGTTTATGAAAATCAAAAAGAAAAACGTAAAGGGCATGACTCTCATTGAAGTCATCATTGCACTGCTGATCTTCACACTGCTCAGCCTGATCATGGTGCGTGTGGGTTCTGTCACCAAATCTCTGATGATGAACACCAACCACATGAACAACAAAATTGCAGTGGAATCTCCGATTGCATCCGTTCAGGATGTTGATGATCTGGCAGCAGCAGCCGGCAATATTAATGAAACCGATTCCAATGGAGATCCCGTGGATAATTCTGCACTTGCAAACGGGCAGGCTGTTACATTCACTGTCAAGTACAGCGGATTCAGTTATACAGCCAATTCCCAGAAGTATTCCACACATGCAATGGCAAAAGAAGCAACACAGGAAGGCAGAAACTGCAATACTTCCATGCAGGGCGATCTGGAGTTCTATGTGATTGAAGAACCGACGACCGCACCGGTGAATCCGTAAGGGGGTGCAGTGAACAATGAAGAAAGTCAAGGGCTTTACTTTGATGGAGCTGATCGTTGTTATGGCGATTTTCGGCATTATCATGTTTGGTGCACTCCAGCTCGTCAACCCCGTTATGAAAATGATGGTGCAGGCGGATGTGCATGAGGATGGCAATGCTGCTGTGTCCAGCATCTCCCGACTGCTTGAAACTGAGCTTTCCAGTGTTGAGTATCTTGCATTGAACACCAAAGCACTGTCGGATACGGAGCGTACAGCTGCGGTCAATCAGTTTGTCGATGCATATTACAGCGGCGTTCTGGCAAGCGGCTCCACTACCTCTTCCCCAAAATATGCAACCGGTAAGGTGCATGTAATGCAGATTGATAACACGAATAATGGTAAGGTGAGCACATGGGTCTATGATGTAACTTGTGATCCGGCAGGAACAACTTATATCACAAATCCGACATCACCTGCTTATACGGAATATGCCATCAATAAAGCATACTATGACAGTTACAGCTTTGTGCTGAAGCCGGGCAGTTATACCACAATTGATCAGTTTGACAATGCTGTGTTCAAAGCAACTCCGGATACTTCCAACCCCGATGAATACAGCATGACCGACCTGCTGATGAGTTTCACAGCAAGAGAAACTGCCTTTACCATCAAGGCAACCACCAACCGTAATAAGACGGATTATTCTTTCCTGACGACTTCCACCATGTCACTGGTCAATATCTACAACCGTGATCGTGGTCCTGTAACTGGAGTTTATTATTGTGTTGATAAGAAGGACACCAACACTGAACTGAATCATCCTCCGGTTTGGGAAGATTACATTGCAGACAGAGGTGCACAGAACCTCCTAAATCATACTATGATTTCTTCTGCAATCATGAATCCTCCGGCAGGCAGCAATGCAGAATCAAATAATGGCTACACCTTCATTTATTCCTACGGTGCAGAGATCAACACACAGTCCCCGTAAGCATACAAAAAAGCGGCAGTCGGAAGTGATTGCTCCCGACTGCCGGCTTTGTATGAATTTTTACTGAACCACTGCATAAGGGTCGTAGGTCAGCAGTCCTATGTACCAGTCGATCAGTGATTCACCGAACAACGCTCCGATGAACAAGCCCATTGCAAGGTACGGACCAAATGCAAATTTGGATTCGCCGCTGCGGTGCTTGTTGATCATTCCGAACACTGCTGCAAGCAGAATGCCGAAAAAGGCAGATGCACAGACGGCTTTCCAGCCGATCAGAGCACCGCTGACAGCCATGAGAATGGTGTCACCCAGCTCAATGCCCCTGATCCTCTCACCGGTTTTCTTCTTCATGAATACAGCAACGATTTCGCCGATAATGAAGAACGGAACACTGATGCAGGCAAGTCCGATCAGGCGGTCAGTAAGGCTCACAGCATCCGAGAGAAGTGCACTGGGTACTGCAAGTACCAGAATCAGTGCCAGCATCCACAGATCCATTTCCAGTGTGTCGTAATCAATGAAGCCGACACAGATGAGGATGGAAAAGAAAATACAGTAAATGATGGACTGTGCATTGAAATCCATGACAGCAAATGTGATGAGATACACAATGCCGTTCAGGGCTTCCACGATGGGGTAACGGGGAGAAATCTTTTCGCCGCAGCTGTGACACTTTCCCCTGAGAAACAGCCAGCTGAAAATCGGGACAAGGTCACGGAAACGGATTTTTGCACCGCAGGTCATGCAGTGCGATGATCGCTTGATCAGGGATTCGTTTTTCGGCAGACGAAAAATGACAACGTTCAGAAAGCTGCCGATACAAATACCATAGAAAAATACGATCGGGTAGAACATCAGATAGAATCCAATGTCCATGAATTCATTGTGAAGCATGGTGTTTGCCCTCCTTTAGATCGTTTACATATATTATATCATAATGTGACATATTTTACAAGCAGAAATTTTAAGTTATGGAGGTTATCGTAATGAGAAACATTCGAATCGGTGATTATCTGGTTGAGAAGCAGCTGATCACACCCGAGCAGCTCGAAAAAGTACTGGCTGCACAGAAGGAATCCGGCGGCAAGCGTTTCGGCGACATGGTCGTTGAGCTGGGCTTCATCTCCGAAGTAAAGCTCGCACAGGCACTCGCCGGCAAGCTGAGAGTTCCCTATGTGGATCTGGGCAATATCGAGATCGATGAAGAAGCAGTCCGCAAGATTCCGGAAAATCTGGCGAAGAAGTACACTGTTATCGCCATCAACATTCAGGGCCGCAGACTGACAGTTGCAACAGATGACCCGATCAACTTCAACATCCTTGAAGACATCAAGATGCAGACTGGTATGGACACCATTCCGGTACTCGCAACCAAGACCGCCATCAACAAGGCAATCGGTCAGATGTACTCCATGGAGAACGTGGACAGCGTACTTGAGAGCGTAACACAGTTCAGAGATGTGGACACTGACGATGAAGAATCCCGTGACCGTGTAGAGAGTGCCCCGATCGTAAAGCTGGCTACCACCATCATCGAGAACTCCTACCGTGCAGAGGCAACCGATATTCATATCGAGCCGTTCAAGACCTACACCAGAATCCGTATCCGTGTTAACGGTGACCTCGTAGAACTGATGAACGTATCCAACGTGGTACATAATGCACTGACCACCCGTCTGAAGCTCATTTCCGGCATGAACATCGCCGAGAAGCGTATCCCGCAGGACGGCCGTTTCACACAGGTCGTTGACGGCACCACACTTGACGTCCGTGTATCCTCACTGCCGACCGTAAACGGTGAGAAGATCGTAATTCGTATCCTGTCCACCGGTCAGATCGCTCTGCGTAAGATCACAGACCTCGGTATGTCCGACTATAACTACCAGCTCTTTGAATCCATGATCAAGTGCCCGCACGGCGTTATCCTGGTAACAGGACCTACCGGTTCCGGTAAGACCACCACACTGTATGCGGCTCTCGGTGAGCTGGCTAAGCCCCATGTAAACGTTATCACCGTTGAGGACCCGGTCGAGAAGGCGATCGACGGCATCAATCAGGTTCAGGTAAACTCCAAGGCAGGTATGACCTTCGCAGCTGCTCTGCGTTCCATCCTCCGTCAGGACCCTGACATCGTTATGATCGGTGAGATGCGTGACTCTGAAACAGCCGACATCGGTATCCGTGCCGCTATCACAGGTCACTTGGTTCTCTCCACACTGCATACCAACGATGCAGCATCCACCATCGTCCGTCTGGTTGACATGGGCGTTGCTCCCTACATGGTAGCAACTTCCCTGATTGGCGTTATCGCACAGCGACTCGTTAAGGTACTGTGCCCGAAGTGCAAGAAGCAGCGTATGTCCACTGAGGAAGAAAACGGTTTGATGAAGATTCCGGCATCCGTTCCGGTTTGCGAAGCTGTCGGCTGCTCCGAGTGCAACAACACCGGTTACAGAGGCAGAACTGCGATCCATGAGATCATTCACTGTACATCCGGTATTTCCACCATTGTTGCAAGAAACGGCAGCAAGGAGGAGATCGAAGAGCAGGCAAAGAAGAACGGCACAAAGCTGCTGCGTGACAACGTATCCGAGCTGGTACAGAAGGGTGTTACATCCATGGATGAGCTGGTTCGTGTAACCTACGCTGTATAAGAACATTTTGTGTCCCTGCCTGCATAGCCGGCAGTCTTTGGAACAGGCTCTGTACGGCAGGGAACACCAATATAGATATGACAGGAGGAAGCCACTATGTCAATTGAAATCAACCGCATTCTGAACGAAGCCCGTGTCATCGGCTGTTCTGACCTTCATTTCACATACGGCATCACGCCCATCGTTCGTCTGAACGGTGCTCTGCGTAAGATGAGCAAGTATCCGGAGATGGATGAAGAAACCATCATGGACATCTGCAACCAGATGACCAATGAACAGCAGATGTCCAGCATTCGTATGCACAAGGACACTGACTTTTCTTTCCAAAGCTCTTCCGGTTACCGTCACCGTGTCAACGTTTATTTCCAGAGAGGCAAGACCGCTATTGCGATCCGTCTGCTCCGTAATGACATCCCGACACTGGAAGATCTGAGCCTGCCGCCCGTTCTGGCAGACTTCGCAATGCGTCCCCGTGGTCTGGTGCTGATCACAGGCCCGACCGGTTCCGGTAAGTCCACCACACTGGCTGGTATGCTGGACTTCATCAACGTGAACAGAAGTGCACATATCATCACCATCGAGGACCCGATCGAGTATGTGCACCAGCATAAGCTCTGCATGATCAACCAGAGAGAAGTCGGCGACGACGTTCCGGACTTTGCATCCGCACTCCGTGCCGCACTTCGTGAAGACCCCGACGTTATCCTCGTAGGTGAGATGCGTGACTTTGAGACCATCACCGCTGCCGTAACCGCTGCGGAAACCGGTCACTTGGTTCTCTCCACCCTGCATACCACCTCTGCGGCTGATACCATCAACCGTATCATCGACGTATACCCCGAGCATCAGCAGGGTCAGATCCGTACCCAGCTTGCAAATACCCTCGTAGGTGTCGTTTCCCAGACACTGCTCCCCAAGCGTGACGGCAGCGGACGTATTGCCGCAATGGAAATCCTCGCTGTTACCGATGCTTGTGCAGCGATGATCCGTGACGACAAGGTACACCTCCTGCTCTCTGCGATCCAGTCCGGTAAGCAGCACGGCATGATGTGTCTTGACCAGGAGCTGGCTCGTATGACAAAGCGTGGCATTGTTTCCGAATCCGATGCGATCGACAAGTGCCAGAGCAAGCAGGAATTCTATCGTTACCTCAACGGTCAGTAATTCTTTTCATGAATCACAAAAAAATCCTGTCAAAGCCTCATGCGGTGCTTTGACAGGATTTTGTGCTGTAGGATACTTACCTGATTTACTGGAACATCCTCTCCAGAGCCGCCTGTGCAGAGAGCTTTCCTGCAAAGAGCTGTGCAAAGGTGTCCAGATTCTCGTCCATAAAGGAGATCGGATACATGAACGCATCCTCCACGATCTGTGCATTCGGTGCCTGATTCACGCAGTTCTGACCGAGGCGGAAATAGAGAATGCCCTCCTCACACTCAAAAACCAGACCGCCCAGCAGCAGACGGGTGTTGACATCGTTGACAAATGCCGTGATCTCGGGATAGAGCTTTTCCGGAGCATTCAGCTCTGCGGCAGTCATGACCGTGAGTGTCGATTCGCCGACGATCGCATGGATCATCACGCCGGATTCCTCCGTCAGACCCACAGCTGTCTGGAACATGCCTTCCTCCTCGAAAAAGTCATATTTCCAGTTCTGGCTGTCAAAAAACTGCTTGACTGCATTGATGATTGCTGTTCTCACCATAGTTGTTCCTCCTTGTTGCTATTGAAAAGAAAGTGCCGCCGTAAGGCGGCACTTGCGTGTAGTAAGGGCAAAGTTCCGGCTCTAATTACTCACCAAGAGCAACCGCACCGGCAGCACCTGCGGCTTCAGCTGCATCCGCAGCAGCGGCAGCTTCGGCAGCGGCGATCTGCTCTTCAAGGCTCAGGCTTTCCGCAGTCGGTGCAGCCTGACCCATTTCAGCCATCAGACGCTGCAGCTCGGAATCCACCTTAGCATTGGTCTGGAGCTGTTCAAAGGTTTCCATTTCATCGGAGCTGACACCATTGGAGCCTGCGATCTCTGCAAATGCCTCTGCTTCGGCTTCCTTGCGTGCCACCTTCTCTTCCATGCGTGTGAACTTGTCGAAAGAGCTGCTTGTGTCGATACCGCCGATGGACTGAGCCAGATTCTTCTGGGTATCCGCCATCTGGGAACGAGCGATCAGCATTGCCTGACGGCTCTTTGCTTCCTCAAGCTTGGACTTGAGTGTTTCCACCTGTGCACGGATCGCATCGGTCTGCTCGGAAATCGTTTCATACATCTCCTTGTAATTCGCTGTGTCCTGATCAGCCTTGACCTTCTGCTGGAGTGCACGCTTTGCAAGGTCGGTATTGCCGGAAGCAAGTGCAGCCTTTGCCTTTGCTTCCCAGTCAGCGGACTTTCTTGCAGCATCATTGTACTGCTTCTCAGCCATACGCTCACTTGCAACAGCCTTGCCCAGTGCCTGTGTGGACTTGTTCAGCTCTTTCTGCATGTCAATGATGATCTGCTTGACCATCTTCTCCGGATCTTCCGCACGGTCGATGAGGTCGTTGACGTTGGACTTGAAAATGTCACTGATTCTTGAAAAAATTCCCATGGTAGTTTCCTCCGTTCGTTTGAGTGTTGATACATAAGCGAATTTGCCAAATTCCGAATCGCTATATATGTATGATACCACAAAACTGCACAAATGTCAAGACGTTGGCATGATAAAGCGAAAAAATGATCAGATCTCCGCTTTCGCTCTCTCCATCGCCGCAATCACCCGATCACAATAGGCATCGAACTCCGGATCCTCCGTCTGCAATTCCGGATGTGCCAGCACATGTGCGATCGTCCTGCGGATGCCCATGTCAAACCGCATATCCGCCCTGAAATCCGGCACCGCACGTTTGAGCTTGGCATTGTCAAATACCACGGAATTGGACTTGTCACCCGTCAGACTGCCCAGAAAATCGTAGTCGCTGGTGCTGTGCAGGAAATCGGACGGCACATAGTACGCTTTCAGCTCTACGCCCAGTGCATCCGCAATTGCCCCATAGATCTGGTTCCATGTCAGGCTTTCATCCGAGGTGATATGGTAGGTTTCGCCGATCGCATGCAGATTGCCCATCAGCCCCACATAGCCCTTGGCAAAGTCGCTGTTGTGCGTCATCGTCCACAGGGAAGTGCCGTCACCGTGGATGATGACCGGCTTTCCGTCCAGCATTCTGCGGATCACCTGCCAGCTGCCCTTGCTGCCGTGCACGCCCAGCGGGATCGAGCGTTCGTCATAGGTGTGGCTGGGACGCACGATCGTCACAGGGAAGCCGTTTTCACGGTACATCTTCATCAGGTATTCCTCACATGCGATCTTGTTGCGTGAGTATTCCCAGTAGGGATTGGCAAGGGGTGTGCTCTCCGTAATCCGGTAATCGGACAGCGGCTTCTGGTAGGCAGAGGCGGAGCTGATATAGATGTACTGCTTGGTTCTGCCCTCAAACAGCCGGAAATCACGTTCCAGCTGTGCCGGCACGAAGCCGATGAATTCCCCGACCACATCGAATGTCATATCGCCGAGTGCCTTTGCCGTTTCTTCTTCATTGTTGATGTCCGCCTGAATGACCTTCACGCCCTCCGGCAGCTCCGCACTTCTCGTGCCACGGTTGAGCAGGTAAAGCTCCCATTCCGGCTTTTCTGCCAGCAGGCGTGTGATCGCCATGCTGATGATGCCCGAACCGCCGATCAGTAATGCTCTCATACCGTCCCCCCCTTACAATGCCGCATTCGCTGCAATATGCAGGATCTCTGCCACATCCTCCGAAGAGAGAGCCACAAAGCCGCCGGTCTTTCCGTCACCCAGTCCGAATTTCTCCACGAGTACCGGAATATCCTCTTCCTTTGCTCCCAGCTCTGCAAAATTGATGGGCATGCCGATGTCATGCAGGAATCTGCGGAAGCAGGCGATTCCCTGACGAGCCGTAGCATCGGGATCCTCAAAGTTCATTTCACAGCCCCAGATCCGCACAGCCATCTGTGCAAAGCGGAGCACATTATGCTTGTACACAAACTCCATCCAAGCCGGCATCACGACCGCAAGACCTGCACCGTGAGCACAGTCATACAGACCCGAAAGCTCATGCTCAATGCCGTGGCTGTTCCAGTCCTGACTTCTGCCGACACCCACAATGTCATTGTGAGCCACCGTTCCAGCCCACATGATATTGGCTCTCGCCTCGTAATTGTCGGGATCCGCAATGACTCTGGGTGTTTCCTTGATCATGGTCAGCAGAACCGCCTCACAGAGCCTGTCCGTGATCTCGACCTCCGCTGTATTGGTGAAATAGCGTTCAAAGACATGTGCCATAATATCCGTCGCACCGCATGCCGTCTGGTAGGCAGGGAGTGTCTGTGTGAGGGCAGGGTTGAGGATGGAGAATCTCGGACGCAGGAGATCGGAGCCTGTGTCACGTTTGAGCATGCCCTCCTCCTTGGTGACAACGGACGCACCGGAGCCTTCACTGCCAGCCGCTGCGATCGTCAGCACCGTGCCGATGGGAAGAGCCTGCTCCACGGGCATTCCGGTACCATAGAAATCCCAGAAATCGCCGTCATAGGGTACGCCGAGGGCAATGCCCTTTGCCGAGTCGATGCAGGAGCCGCCGCCCACGGAGAGGATGAAATCCACCTGTTCCTGACGGCAAAGCTCAATGCCCTTGTAAATGAGCGTATCACGGGGATTGGGCTGCACGCCGCCGAGGAGAACGTAGGTAATGCCGGCAGCTTCGAGGGAAGCCTTCACCCTGTCAAGCAGACCGGAACGCACCACCGAGCCGGAACCATAGTGGATGAGCACACGGCTTCCGCCGAATTTTCTGACATATTCGCCGCAGCGATTTTCCGTTTCCTTGCCGAATACAAATTCCGTGGGGCTGTAGAATGTAAAATTGTCCATAGTAAGCCTTCCTTTCTTCCGCTGGATGGAATGAAAAATCTTCATTTTATGAAAGTCCATCCGCAATATTACTACAATTATACCATATCTCTGCGGTTCTGACAATCCTTTTGCGGCTGGAAAATTGTACAAAAATGCAAACCATTCCTTATGCACTTTCACATCGCTCTATGATTTGCCCAGTCTGTATTCTTGAACAGGCTCTCAGCTGTTCACCCCCTTGACAAGACAAGCAGAATGTAGTATAATAAAAAGGCAGCAGAACGCTGCACCCTTATCAAGAGAGGCTGAGGAACAGGTCCTGTGAAGCCCGGCAACCTGTCCATGACGGACAAGGTGCTAAATCCTGCGGTGTTACCGAGAGATGAGGATTTCAGAAGAAAATCACGGCATCCGGTAACGGTATGCCGTTTTTTTGTCATCTTTTGGAGAAATTTGAATCAGGAGGAAAAATTATGCAGAAAAAATTGTTTACATCCGAGTCCGTTACAGAAGGACATCCCGATAAGATCTGTGATCAGATCTCCGATGCAGTCCTCGATGCCATCCTTGAACAGGATCCCATGGCAAGAGTTGCCTGCGAAACCGCCTGCACCACCGGTATGGTAATGTGCATGGGCGAGATCACCACGACTGCAAGAGTGGACATCCCCAGAATCGCAAGACAGGTCGTTGTGGATATTGGCTATGACCGTGCAAAATTCGGTTTCGACGGTCATACCTGCAACGTGCTGACTGCCATTGACGGTCAGTCCCCCGATATTGCAATGGGTGTCAACCATTCCTATGACAGTGCAGCCGATGAAAAGGATACCGGTGCAGGAGATCAGGGTCTGATGTTCGGCTATGCCTGCAATGAAACCCCCGAGCTGATGCCCATGCCCATCTCCCTTGCCCATAAGCTCGCCCTGCGTCTGACAGAAGTCCGCAAGAACGGCACACTCCGTTATCTGCGTCCTGACGGCAAATCCCAGGTTACTGTAGAGTACGATGAGAACGGCAAGCCCCTGCGTGTGGATGCAGTGGTCATTTCTTCCCAGCATTCCGCAGAGATCCCGATCCAGCAGATCCGTGAGGACATCAAGGAGCTGGTCATTGACCCCGTCATTCCGGCAGAGCTGGTGGATGCTGATACCAAGATCTACATCAACCCGACCGGCAGATTCGTTGTCGGCGGTCCGCAGGGTGACAGCGGTCTGACCGGCAGAAAGATCATCGTAGACACCTACGGCGGCTATTCCAGACACGGCGGCGGTGCATTCAGCGGTAAGGACCCGACAAAGGTTGACCGTTCCGCAGCCTATGCAGCAAGATACATCGCTAAGAATATCGTAGCTGCCGGACTTGCAGAAAAGTGCGAGATCCAGCTTGCCTATGCCATCGGTGTGGCTCGTCCGGTTTCCGTTCTGGTGGATACGTTCGGCACCGGCACTGTTACCGATGAAAAGCTTGCAGCAGCGGTTGACAAGGTATTCGACCTGCGTCCGGCTGGCATCATCGAGATGCTCAAGCTCCGCCGTCCGCAGTACAGAAAGCTGGCTGCATACGGTCATTTCGGCAGAGAGGATCTCAATGTCGTATGGGAAAAGACCGACAAGGTTGACGCAATCAAGGCAGCACTTGCTGAATAAAGAAAAACGCTCCTCTGTATCTCACAGGGGAGCGTTTTCATCATTCCGTATCCCTCACATCCACCGTTCCATCCTCACAGCAAACCTGCTCAAATGCCGCATTTTCATGCCAGTACCTGCCGCACTGCACCGCATTCCATTGCTGTGCAGTACCTCTGAACTCCACCGTCCGCAGCTTGTGTGCATCCGCAAAACAGCCCATTCTAAGCTCCGGCAGTCCCTCCAGATAGGGATAACTGCCGTTTTTCATCTTAAAGCCCATGTGCTCACCCCCTTCACCCCTGCACCGCCCATCCGGAAAAGTTGCACGTTTTTGTGCAACTTTTTGATGTTTCGGTATCCGGCTGCGGAATGCCCTAAATTTTACCGCAATCCGACTGTATTTTTTCAGGAATCCACAAACTGCACGCTTCTGCCCGAAATGTTCACATTTTCTACTTGACCGTATCTCTGAAATATGGTAAAATGAAGAAAATGAGGGTGCTCTGTTCGACACTTTTGCAAAATCGTCGATTATCATTCTCACATCAGAAAGGAAAGTGGTAGACAATATGTCAGCAGGAATTTGGATCGGTGCAGCCGCTGCGGCTGTCGTAGCTCTGGGAGCAGCAGGCTCTTATGCAGGTGCAAAGAAATTGTTCGATAAGGTCATCCCCCGTAAGGACGGTGTCCGTGTCAATATGGATGAGATGGCGGATGCCCAGAAATGGGAAGAATACCGCAAGATCATCACTCCCAACCGTGAGTGGCTTCAGGCACAGAATCCCGAGGAGATCACCATTACAGCACGTGACGGCATCAAGCTCCACGCCTATTTCCTGCCGGCAGAGCAGCCGACCGGAAAGCTCGTCATTGGTCTGCACGGCTATTCGAGCATCGGCATCAGCGAGTTTTCCACCAGTGCCCGTTTCTATCATGAGCAGGGCTTTGATGTGCTCATTCCCGACCATCGTGCACATGGTCAGAGTGAGGGTGATTATGTGGGCTTCGGCATCCTTGACCGTTTCGACTGCCTTGGCTGGATCGACTATGTGGAAAAGCGTTTCCCCGAGGGCAGACAGATCCTCCTGCATGGTACTTCCATGGGCGGTGCGACCGCTTTGATGGTCACAGGCTTCAAGGATCTTTCCGCATCCGTCAAGGGCATTGTTGCTGACTGTGCATTCACTTCCCCCTATGATGTATTTGCCCACATTCTGAAGCGTGACTATCACATGTCGGAATTCCCGATCATGAAGATCAATTCTGCAATGTGCCGCAAAAAAGCCGGCTATGGCTTTGAGGATTATTCCACACTGACAGCACTTGAAACCAACACACTGCCCTGTCTGTTCATCCATGGTGCGGAGGATGATTTTGTTCCGGTCTGGATGAGCGACAAGAATTATGAAGCCTGCAAGGCTCCCAAGAAGCTCCTGAAAATTGAGGGTGCTGCACATGGTGCAAGTACCTATCAGGATAAGGAGGCTTATCAGGCAGCACTGAAGGAATTCATTGATACTTACATGAAATAGGAGATCAGAAAGGAAACCGCAATATGAAAGAATTTGTCATTAACGGCGTGAAGATTGAGGCATATCCCCTGAATGCCGCACAGCGAATCCATAACTATTCCGTGTTGTACTGTCCTTATCACCAGCTGCTGAACATCGGCACGGGTCTGTACATCCAGCAGGAAGTGGATTTTGACCTGCTGCGTGAGGCGATTTATGAAGCATACATCCGCAATGAGGCAATGCGTCTGCGGTTCCATCAGGATGAAGATGGTACAGTTTATCAGTATCTGGTACCGTTCGAGGAGCGTGAGATCGCATTCCGTGACTTCTCCAGCTGGAAGGAAGAGGATGCACACGAGGAAATGCGGAGATGGACAAAGATCCCGTTCCAGCGTTTCCATTCTCCCATGAATCAAATCGTGATGATCAAGCTCCCCGGCGGTTTCAACGGCATCTATATGAAGGTGGATCACATGACTATGGACTCCAGCTCCATCATTGGATTTGACAGGGATGTACTGGAGATCTACTGTGCAAAGCGTTACGGCATGAATTACCCGAAGCCCCTGCAGTCCTATATCAAGGCACTGGAAAAGGATCTTGCTTATGAGGCAGGCTCCAAGGCATTCCAGCGTGACCGTGAATTCTGGATGAATGAGATCCAGTGCAGCGAGCCGATGTACACGGACTTCACCGGTATGGGCAGACTGCTGACCCAGAGAAGGGAAAGCGGCAATCCGAACCAGAGAAGTGCAATGGTTGTTTCCCATAATCCGGAAGCAGCGATTTCTGTCTACAAGCTGGAGAAAGAGCCGTCCGAGCGTCTGATGCAGTTCTGTGCGGACAATCATGTCCCGATGGCATCCCTTCTGCTGATGGGTCTGCGTACCGTACTTTCCAAGTTCAATGACAATGAGAAGGATGTTTCCATCAAGAGCTGTATTTCCAGAAGAGGTACACTGCTTGAAAAGCATTCCGGCGGTACCAGAATCCATTTCTTCCCGATCCGCACGATCATGGAGCCGGAAATGACATTCATGGAGGGCTTGCAGATGATGCAGGACAAGCAGAACAGCCTGTTCCGTCATGCAAACTATGACCCCATCGCCCTGACAAGGGAGCGTGGACAGTACTGGAAGCTCCAGCCGGGTGCAAGCTATGAGAGCATCAGCCTGACCTATCAGCCCATGTCCATGCGTGACCCGAATGCACAGGATGTGCCGGACATTCCCTATAAGAGCATGTGGTATACCAACGGTGTAGCTGCACAGCCGCTGTATCTGACAGTGATGCATCGTGTGGAGGACAACGGTCTGAATTTCCATTTTGAATACCGTAAGGATGCAGTCACAGAGTATGAGATGGAATATCTGTATTATTATCTGTGCCGTGTCCTGTTCCGTGGCATCGAAAACCACAGCCGCACCATCGGCGAGATTCTGGATATGATCTGATTCCCGTGACCTTGCAGGGGGCTCTGCCCCCTGCACCCCCGCTCAAGGGATGTGATCCCTTGAGAATCCCATGCCGTTTTGCCATTGCACCCCTACGGGGTACAAAGGCAAAACGCTGAATTTTCAAGAATGACATTCTTGGGCAGGAGAACAAGGAACAGCGTTCCTGAAAGATAACGACAAGCAAACCCTATCAAAATCTAATCAATAGGAGGATATGACCATGCTGGAAAAAATGAAAGAACTCATCACACAGTACGTTGATGTAACACCGGAGGAGATCACAGAGGACGCTCGTCTGATCGAGGATCTGCATTTCAATTCCTACGACTTCATGAGCATGCTCGGCGAGCTGGAGGAAACCTTTGATGTGACTGTGGATGAGCAGGAAATGACCGACATCCGCACAGTCGGCGAAGTAATGAAATACATCGAGTCCCTGCAGGGCTAAGGAGATACACATATGATGGATAAGACAAGCGTCAGAACCTTACAGGATCTTCTGACAGAAGCGGCTGCATCCTATGGTGATAAGGTTTACATGCGTGAAAAGGCTGGAAAGGAATTTGCAGATACCTCCTTTGCACAGCTGACAGAGAACTGCCGCAGAGTTTCGGCATTCATCACAGAACGCACGGAGGGCAGAAAGGCACATGCTGCCATGATCGGTCTGACATCTGCGGCATACCTGACCTGCTATTTCGGCACTGCCTGCATGGGCAATGTGAGCGTTCCGCTGGATGCACAGCTCGGTGCAGAGGATCTCTGCGACCACCTGCAGCGTGCGGATGTGGAAATATTCTTCTTTGACAAGCGTTATGCTCCCATGCTCTCCGTGATCCGTGCAAACTGCCCGATGATCCACACCTATGTGGCAATGCAGGATATGGAAGAGGAGGGGATTTTCAACCTTTCCGCAGTACTGGCAGAATACGCACCGGCACAGTGGACACCCCTTGATCCGGAGTCCTGTGCAGCGATCGTTTACACCTCCGGCACGACCGGCAAGAGCAAGGGTGTCATGCTCTCCCACCGCAACCTGATCGACAATACCATGTGTCAGGACGGCGAAAGCTCGACGGAGGATACCACCATGACCATCCTCCCGATCCACCATGTTTACTGCTTCACCTGCGACATTCTGCTTGGTCTGCGTTACGGCACGACCACCTGCGTGAATGATTCCATGATGCGGATTCCGCAGAACCTGAAGCTCTTCCAGCCGACCACACTCCTGCTTGTGCCGATGATCGCAGAAACGATCTACAAGAAAATCAAGGCGGCAGCAGCAACCATGCCGGATGTACCGATCGCAGCGATCGGACAGGGCGTGTTCGGCGGCAGACTGAAGAGAATCTACAGCGGCGGTGCCTACCTGAATCCGGAGCTGCTCAAGGCTTACCGTGAAATGGGCTTCATCGTGTGTCAGGGTTATGGCATGACCGAGTGCTCCCCGAGAATTTCCACTGCCCGTGATGATGACACCAACGTGGGCGATGTGGGCACACTCGTCAACGGCTGCACGGTGAAGATCGTGGACGGCGAGATCTGGGCAAAAAGCCCGTCCGTCATGATGGGCTACTACAAGAATCCGGAGGCGACCGCAGAAATGCTGACCGAGGACGGCTGGCTGAGAACGGGCGATCTGGGCTATGTGGACGAGGAAAACCGTGTCTACATCACCGGCAGAAAGAAGAACCTCATCATCCTGAGCAACGGCGAGAATGTATCCCCCGAGGAGCTGGAGAACAAGTTCTCCGGTCTGGACTGGGTGGGTGACGTGCTGGTATATGCGGAGGATGACGGCATGATCACAGCGGAGGTATTCCCCCATCCGGAATATCTTGCCGCCAACAGCATGGAAGCGGTGACGGAAGCATTCAAGGCACATGTGCAGGCGATCAACAAGACCATGGCACCGGCAAAGAACATCCGCCGTCTGCGTCTGCGTACCGAGGATTTCGATAAGACCACTTCCAGAAAGATCAAACGAACCCAGACCACAAAGGGAGAAATTTGTGGATAATATTTAAAACGAAAGATACATGGAACGCTGTTCCTTATACCCTGTCAAGAATGTATTTCTTGTAGTCCTGACGTTTTCCCTTTCGCCCCTTATGGGGCGATTGGGAAAACGCCTTGGGATTCCAAAGGGATGACATCCCTTTGGCAGGGGGTATGGGGGACAGCGTCCCCCATGCAGTCTGTTGAAAAACCTTGTTAGGTTCAAAGGACGAAGTCCTTTGGCGGGTGGAGGGTACGCAGTACCCTCGCAATATAACCCCTCCCCCTTTGGGGGAGGGGTTGGGGTGGGGGCAATCTTTGGGTTTCTACCCCAGAAAAAGACTTTTTGACAAGCTGTACGGGTGACAGCGTCCCCCATGCCTCTTTATGAAAGGAAAATACCATGACTTACGAAGAGATTTTTGAAGCATCCAAGCAGGAATTTATGAAGAACGATGTCAGCCATCTGAAAGGACATCTTGCTGTACAGGTGGACATCACCGGTGAGGGCGAGGGTGCGTTCTACATTGAACTGAAGGACGGCGAGCTGCATGTTGAGCCGTACGAGTACTACGACCGCCATGTCAAGCTGATCGCTTCCGGCAAGGACTTCCTGAAAATTGCCAGAGGTGAGCTGAATGCAGTAGCTGCCTACACCACCGGCAGACTGCATGTAGAGGGTGATCTGGGCAAGGCACTTGAATTGCAGCAGATCATCGAGGGCATCAAGAAGGCTGAGAAGAAAAAGAAGAAGTAGTAAACAAAAATCCCGTTCCGCATCCGGAACGGGATTTCCTATTTAAAACAGATCAGAAGTTTTCACAACAGCATCAATATCCTCTGCATCCAGAGCATAATACCATCTGTTATTTGTGTTGCCGCATGCATAGACCGTACTGCCGTCCACACTCAGCACCCACATAATATGTACACCATGATCCGTCAGCACACAGTCACCTGCTTCAATGCTGCTCGCTGCCGGATTGTTCAGCTTGGAAATGCCATAGGTGCGGTTCATGTACGGAACGAAATTCTCGATCCGGACAAAGGGGTAAGTTTCATCCTGAAATTCCTTTGTTGTCGGCAGTCCGCCAGCCACAAGGATCTGGCTGATGTAGGTCATGCAGTTGCCGTAGTCATAGTAGCGGTAATTCGGGTTGGGGGAATAACAGTACTTCTCTGCATAGGCATAGGATTTCTGCCAGTCCAGCTTGCCGGAGAAATAGGAGCTTCCGGAAGAACTGCCGGAGGAGCTGCCCGATGCCTTGCCCGAAGAGCTGCCCGATGCCTTAGAAGAAGCCTCCGCATAGTTCGAAGAGATCCAGCCGGTCTGACCGGCAAACTTTACCTTATAAAAGCCGTTTGATCTGTCAAGTACCGTCAGAACCGTACCCTTGCCGATCCAGTCGATCGCCTCCGCACCAGCGGACGCTTCCGCCCTCATGGTCACGGAAACCGGAGCTGTGACCGTCACTGTGCCGGAGCTGGCAGTCTGCAGTGTGCTCGGCTGTGCCGTGCTGCCGGAGGATGTACTGCCGGAGGAGCTGCCAGCCTTGCAGCAAAGCGGTGCATAGACCCAGCCGGAAATGGTCTTTCCGCTTGTCCCTGCGATACTCTCCGTATAAAGCCAGTCACCGCTGACCTTGGAAACATAGAACTGTGTGCCGTCCTTTGCATAGCCGGCTGCATCTGCGTCCGGACTTTCCCTGACGACCAGACTGTGACAGTCCACCTCATAGGTCGTCCATGCATCATATGCAGCGGATGCCTTCATGGGGGACAAGAGGCATAAAATAACGAAAGCAGCGATCCAGAACACAGATGCTGCATTGCGGTGCAGAAATCTTGCTTTTAACATGATGAGCGTCTCCTTTGGTTCTATCATTTTTTCTTTCTATTTTACGTCATCACATCAACAGTCCACTATCTATTATATCTGATATTGATCTTTATGTCAAGAATTTATTTCCAATTTCATAGTATTTTAACAATTGCCCTGTTTATTTTTGGAGAAAGTACTGTGAATTCCTGCATGAACAGATACTGCCGTTTTTTGCCCGTTTGCAGGGCACTGCACTTGCATTCCGGTGTGGGATGTGCTATAATGGAGGTGGGATATTTTGTGGTTTGCAGTGAAAAACAGATGCTTTGCCGAAGCGGTCAATTCACCAAACCACCCCCCAATTGTCTATTGGGGTCAGCTTGTCAAAAAAGTCTTTTTTCTGGGGTAGCACCCCAAAGATTGCCCCCACCCCAACCCCTCCCCCAGAGGGGGAGGGGCTATATTGCGAGGGTACTGCGTACCCTCCACCCGCCAAAGGACTTCGTCCTTTGAACCTAACAAGGTTTTTCGACAGACTGAAATGATACCCCCTTGCTATCGTTTTTTTATCGGATTTTCAGAGAA
>JAFTQJ010000059.1 GCA_017462785.1 Oscillospiraceae bacterium
CGCATCTTTTCGGCAAAATTTCACGCATCCTGCGTTGAAAAGGTTTGACAGGCGACAGCCTGCCTGCACCTTTTCGCCTTGTCTGCATGAAATTTCTGCTCGAAAATCTGCGTATTATTTTAGTGTCAACACTCCCTAGAACAGCAAGCTTACAATGAAATTATAGCACATTGTTATGAAAATGTCAATATCAAGTTGCTTACTATTGCAATGAGGAACGTTTGCGATAAACAGTTTTTCACAAAAATCTTTGTGAAATTCTTGACAAAGAATGGTTTTTGTAGTAAAATAGAAAGTATAGTGGAAAGCTATATCATTTTGAAAGGATTGATTACAATGGGTTTGACATTAACAGAAAAGATCCTCCGTGCACACCTCGTTGACGGTGAGCCGGTCAAGGGTCAGGAGATCGGTATCCGTATCGACCAGACACTGACACAGGATGCAACAGGTACAATGGCGTATCTGGAATTTGAGGCTATGGGTGTGCCGAGAGTCCGCACAGAACGCAGCGTGGCATATATCGACCACAACACCCTCCAGAACGGCTTTGAAAATGCGGATGACCACCGTTTCATCGGCTCCGTTGCCAAGAAGCACGGCATCCATTTCTCCCGTCCCGGCAATGGTATCTGCCATCAGGTGCATCTGGAACGCTACGGCATCCCCGGCAAGACCCTGATCGGCTCTGACAGCCACACCCCCACAGGCGGCGGTATCGGTATGATCGCCATCGGTGCAGGCGGTCTGGACGTTGCCGTTGCAATGGGCGGCGGTGCATACTACATCACCTATCCGCAGGTTGTCAAGGTAAATCTGACCGGCAAGCTCTCCCCGTGGGTAGCTGCTAAGGATGTCATCCTCGAAGTGCTCCGCAGACTGTCCGTAAAGGGCGGCGTGGGCAAGGTCATTGAATACTGCGGCGAAGGTGTCAAGACCCTCTCCGTTCCGGAACGTGCAACCATCACCAACATGGGTGCCGAGCTGGGTGCAACGACCTCCATTTTCCCGTCCGACGAGATCACCAAGCAGTTCCTCGAAGCACAGGGCAGAGGCGAGGTATGGAGCGAACAGTCCGCTGATCCGGATGCTGTTTATGATGAAGTCGTTGACATCAACCTCTCCGAGCTGGTTCCGCTGGCTGCATGTCCGCATTCTCCGGACAATGTCAAGAGCTGCGAGGAGATCGGCAAGCTGAAGATCGATCAGGTCTGCATCGGCTCCTGCACCAACTCCTCCCTCCTCGATATGATGAAGGTGGCACATATCCTCAAGGGCAAGACCGTACATCCGGACGTTTCCCTGTCCATCGCTCCCGGCTCTAAGCAGGTGCTCAATATGATGGCTGACATGGGTCTGCTTTCCATCATGATCGCAGCAGGTGCAAGAATCCTCGAATCCGCATGCGGTCCGTGCATCGGTATGGGTCAGTCCCCGAATTCCGGCGGTATCTCCCTGCGTACCTTCAACAGAAACTTCCTCGGACGCTCCGGTACCAAGGACGGTCAGATCTATCTGGTATCTCCTGAGCTGGCTGCCATTTCCGCAGTCACCGGCTACCTGACCGACCCCAGAGAGATCGGCGAAATGCCAGAATTCGTACTGCCCGAGAAGTTCACAGTCAATGACAACATGATCGCTCTGCCGGCTTCTGAAGAAGAGGCAGCGGATGTAGAGATCCTCCGTGGTCCGAACATCAAGCCCTATCCGGAAACAGCTCCGCTGGAAGCTTCCATCGAAGCACCGGTTTCTCTCAAGGTCGAGGACAATATCACCACCGACCACATCATGCCGGCTGGTGCAAAGATCCTCCCCCTGCGTTCCAATATTCCCGCAATCTCCCAGCACTGCTTCACAGTCTGTGATGAGGCTTTCCCGACCCGTGCAAAGGAGCTGGGCAAGAGCATCATCGTGGGCGGCTCCAACTACGGACAGGGCTCTTCCAGAGAGCATGCAGCCCTCGCACCGCTTTACCTCGGCATCAAGGCTGTACTCGTGAAGTCCTTCGCAAGAATTCACCGTGCAAACCTCGTGAATGCCGGCATCCTGCCGCTGACATTTGTCAACGAGGCTGATTACGATGCCATTGCTCAGGGCGATGTACTGGAGCTGGCTGACATCCGTGCAAAGGTTGAAGCAGGCGAAACACAGTTTACCGTTCTCAACAAGACGACCGGCAAGGAAATTCCGGTACTCTGCGAGCTGACCGGCAGAACCAAGGACATCATGCTCGCCGGCGGTCTGCTGGACTACACAAGAGAGAATCTGAAGTAAACCTGTTTCTTACATGATATGAGAGGTAAAGCAAATGATGTTAGCAATGTATGAAGAGATGGCACGCCGTATCAGAATTCGTTCGTGGAAGGATGTTGTGCTGGTGCTGATCGCAACAGCTGTGCTGTTCGTACTCCAGTGGGCAATGCACCGATTCCTGCCGAATCTTTCGGAAAATGTCGTGAAAGCTGTTTCCTATGGCGTATGCATCGTGATCATTGTGATCGGTGTATTTGTGATCAGAGAATGAGCATGCTCCGTTTTTTGGGCATTCGTCGGGAGAATGACCGCATTTTCAGCAAAGGTCAGTTTCCGCAGATGCATTCACGGACATATACGGATATATCCGTACCCGAAGTACAGAGAACCGCAGCATTCCGCATCCGTGAGCATCTTGTCCCCATGGATACGATCTCCTGCGTGCTGGAACAGACAGGAAAACGCTGCTGTGCACTGAATTTTGCCAATGCCATGTTTCCCGGCGGCGGCTATCTGCTCGGCGGCAATGCACAGGAGGAGGCACTTTGCAGAGCCTCCCTCCTGTACTATACCATCCGTACACAGAAATCCTATTACCGCAGGAACCGCCTGCATGTGATGCCGGATTATACGGACACGTTCATCCTTTCTGAACAGGTGCCCATCCTCCGGAACAATGACGGTACACTGCTGGGAACTCCTGTTCTGTGCGATTTTCTGACCTGTCCGGCAGTCAACCGGACATTTGCAAAATTTTTCTTTTCCAAAAAACACTGCAACGCCGTCATGGAACGCAGGATCACGAAGCTCGTGCAGCTTGCGGTTTCCGGAAAGCCCGATGTGATCGTACTCGGAGCATTCGGCTGCGGTGAATTCGGCAACAGGCGAGAGGTCGTCTACCCGATGTTTGAACGGGCGATCACCCGCTATGTTCCCGATGAGATTCAAATTCTGTTCGCCGACCCCAAGGCGGCGGAAAATTCATAAATGGAGGTAATTCCCATGGCAGATAAAATCAAAATGACCACCCCCCTCGTCGAGATGGACGGCGACGAGATGACCAGAATCCTCTGGCAGTGGATCAAGGACATTCTCATCACTCCCTATGTGGAGCTGAACACAGAATACTATGACCTCGGTCTGGAGTATCGTGAAAAGACCAAGGATCAGGTCACTTTCGACAGTGCAGAGGCTACCAAGAAGTACGGCGTAGCAGTGAAGTGTGCAACCATCACACCGAACGCTGCAAGAATGCCCGAGTACAACCTTTCCCAGATGTGGAAGTCCCCGAACGGCACCATCCGTGCAATTCTGGACGGTACTGTATTCCGCACCCCCATTCTGGTAAAGGGCATCACTCCCTACATCCCCACATGGACAAAGCCCATCACCATCGCTCGTCATGCCTACGGTGACGTTTACAAGAACACCGAAATGCAGGTAAAGGGCGGCGGCAAGGCAGAGCTGGTATTCACTGACAAGGACGGCAACGAAACCCGTCAGCTCATCCACGAATTCACCGGCGACGGTATCATTCAGGGTCTGCACAACATCGACAATTCCATCGCTGGCTTTGCAAGAGCTTGCTTCAACTATGGTCTGGATCTCAAGCAGGATGTATGGTTCGCAACTAAGGACACCATCTCCAAGCAGTATGACCACCGCTTCAAGGACATTTTCCAGGAAGTATTCGACGCAGAGTACAAGGAAAAGTTCGAGGCTGCCGGCATTGAGTATTTCTACACACTGATCGACGATGCTGTAGCCCGTGTCATCCGTTCCAATGGCGGCTATATCTGGGCTTGCAAGAACTATGACGGCGATGTCATGTCCGACATGGTTTCCACCGCATACGGCTCTCTGGCTATGATGACCTCCGTTCTGGTATCTCCGGACGGCATCTATGAGTACGAGGCTGCACACGGCACAGTACAGCGTCACTACTACAAGCACCTCAAGGGCGAGGAAACCTCCACTAACTCCGTTGCAACCATCTTTGCATGGAGCGGTGCACTCCGCAAGAGAGGCGAGCTGGACAATATTCCGGCACTCTGCGACTATGCGGACAAGCTGGAAAAGGCAACCATCCAGACCATTGAGGAGGGTGTCATGACCGGTGACCTGTATCTGCTGTCCTCTCTGGAGAACAAGAGAAAGGTCAACTCCAAGGAATTTCTGGAGGAGATCAACGTTCGTCTTGCAGCAATGATGCAGTGAGGCGGCTATGATGGCTAAACAGGCAATTTCAACACCTGTCATCCGCCGTCTGCCCCGTTATTATCGTTTTCTCGGAGAGCTGGAGGCGGAGCAGATGGAACGCATCTCCTCCAAGGAGCTGGCACAGCGGATGGGACTTTCAGCTTCCCAGATCCGGCAGGATTTCAACTGCTTCGGCGGTTTCGGGCAGCAGGGCTACGGCTATAATATCAGTGAGCTGCGTGAAAAGATCGGAAACATCCTCGGTGTCAATGAAAAGACCGGAGTCATTCTGATCGGTGCGGGTAATCTGGGCAAGGCTGTGGCAACGCATCTGGATTTCCGCAAGCGTGGCTGCCGTCTGGTCGGCATTTTTGACAGGAATGAAGAACTGCATGGAGTCGTAACGGCAGGACTTACCATCCAGCCCATGCACCGCCTTGCAGATTTTTGCAGACAGTATCAGCCGGAGGTTGCAGTGCTCTGCATCCCGAAGGGTGCGGCACAGGAGCTTGCAGATCAGCTGCTTGCTCTGGGCATTCGTGGCTTCTGGAATTTCAGCCATTTTGACCTGCGTATCAACAATCCGCATATCATTGTGGAAAATGTCCATCTCGGCGATAGTCTGATGACACTTGCGTACTGTATGCATAGTACGGAAAAAGAGAAAAAATGAAAAGGAGCTGCTGCACGGATCTGCGTGCAGCAGCTCTTGATTTATGGTTCCGTTACATATCCTGTGTTCCGCACGAGCCTGCGTCCCTGTTCACCCGTCATCCATTCGAGAAATGGCTTGACGTTGGGGTTTTCATTGCCTTTCAGGGAAATGGCATACAGCTCCGTTGTCATCGGGTAGCTGCCGGTGCGGATGTTTTCCTCACTTGGGTACACACCGTCCAGCTCTAAAAACTTGATGCCGTCCGCATCCTCGAATACCATCTGTGATGCATAGTACCGGAAAGAATAGCCAATGGATGCCGCATCATTGCGGTATTCCGCCACATCACGGATCACGCCGAACATGGAGGCATTGTATTCCGCCTCCAGCGGCTCACGCAGGGGCACATCCCCCATGAAATACTGCATCATCGTCTGGGAACCGGAATTCTCCGGACGCTGGAACGCAAGGATCGTCCGCAGACCGCCGCCCAGAAACAGCCAGTTATTCGTCTTTCCCGAGTAAATATCACGGATCTGTCCGGAGGTCAGCCCGTCCACAGGATTTTCCCCGCTCACAAAAAAGACAAATGCCTCCTTGCCGATCGGGGTCATTTCCAGCTCCACGCCGGCTTCCTCCGCAAGTGCAAGCTGTGCCTGTGAGGGCTTTGCACCGAAGAAAATATCCACATCTCCGGCAATCAGGCTCTTGTACGCCTCGACTGTGTTTGTGAATGCGATCGGTCGGGCGGTGTCGTTTTCCTTTGCCGTCCGCTGGATTTCAGCGATATTTTCATAGCAGGCATTCGCAAATGCTGAATACACCGGATACGCCGCCTCCGCACCGTCCAGCACAGGGAGATCCTCCGCAATCACAAAATCCGAAGGCTCATCAAGTTTTGCAAGGAGATTGTCCTCATTTTCCACATAGTACGGTGCCAGATTCACGCTCGACCAGCCGTTCTCATACCGCCAGCCATAGCCGCTTTCGTTATCTCCGGCAAAACAGGCATCCACCATATTCCGTGCCTGTACATCGTCATCATCCAGCATAATGGTGTTCATAGTCCGGAAATAATCGATAGTCATGCAGAATACTGCCGTCCCAACTATGATGCACCCCAGAACGCCCCACTGCCGCAGGGAGGGGCGTTTCCGCTTGATGCCCAGTCTCTTCGCCCGGATGCGTTCTCCGATGAAGAAACACAGGATATTTGCTGCCAGAGGTACGAGTGCAATCAAAGTGAAGAGCAGGTCGAATCCATTGGACAAAGCCAGCTCACCGGATGCAAACAGGAGCAGGAATAGGGCGGCGGCAATGAAAAACATACTTACCACCGGAAGATATGCCTGCATCCACGAGAGTTCCTTTTTCGTGAGTTTCACCGTTCCCCAGAAACCCAATACAAAGGCTGTTGCAGGGATCAGCAGGAGTGCCAGAGCGATCATATTGATCAGGGTAATGACCGGAACAAGGATCAGTGCAGCAACGGACACAATCCAGTAAATCCACGGTTGTGCCTTAATCCACTCAGCAAGCCTTTTGCTCCAGCTCATGCAGCAGCCCCCTTTCCATCGCACGAATGATTTTCTTGAGGGAATACAGATGCCAGATCTCACTTGCCGCACAGCACTTGTCCGCCAGTGTGATGATGAAACTTTCCCGATATTTCGGGAGCTTTGCACAGAGGGGGAACATATGCTTCAGGATGATGTCTTTCTCGATCTTGTTGAGCGAAAATTCCTTTTCTGCATTTTTCAGGGAAAGCTTGGGATGCCGGAACGTGTGGAACCGGATCGCTGCATCCTTGTTGTGCCAGTCATACAAAAAATAGTCATGCAGGAGGCACCCACGCACCAGACTGCGGACATCCACTCGGACACGGAGCTTCTGAGCGATCCGCAGAGCCATGTATGCCACACAGATGGAATGCTCATAGCAATTGGTCGTGCCGTGCTGCATGAATTCCCGTTCCATCTGCATATGCGGAGAATGCAGGATTTCATGTCCATAGTACAGCACCTGTTCGATCAGGGGCTTTCTTGCTTTAATATACCACATGATTTGATCCTTTCTGTTGTAAAAAACAGGTTATCCTGCTTTATTGTCTGTTTTCATTATAAAGCAAAAAAAGGGGGATGTCAAGGAACGAAATTCGGATTCCGCTGTTTTGTGGAAAATGTTGGAATTGAGTTCCTGCTGTTTGTGAATTTTGTGGAAAATTCGGGGTGGCATTGACAAATCAGAATGCTTATTGTATAATAAAATTATAAAAAATCGTCATGTTTCTGAAAGGAGGAAACCTTATGAAAAAATCCATAGTGAAGAGAATGACCGCTGCCGCCCTGACCGCCCTCATGCTCCCCACCCTCCCTCTTTCAGCTCATGCAGAAGAAGAGATTGTTAAGAATTTTGAATATTTCCAGTCCCTTTCTGATTATGAGGTGTATGCGGAGTATTACAAAACCTATACTGAGTTAGGTTTTAAGTTTGGTGAGATATTGGACAGAGTTCCGACAGATCCTTTGGAAACACCGCATTATGGAGCAATGCATGAGTACATGACAGTAGCAAATACTGATAGACCGACAATTGAATATTATGTTGACTGTACTGCTGAGTGCAAATTGGATTTACAGGAGTATGAGGAGGCATACTATTCAAGTAATTATGATCCCGACGGTGATGGTTTATTTTCTGGACCTGGCTGGCTGGAGGACTCTCCGGAGTTCTTTGGTTTCCCAGAAGAATGGGGTGAAAAAATCGTATTTATCCAAGCAACAGAAAGCTGGTACGATCCAGAAACAAGTTCCCAGCAAGATTTTGAGTTCTATATCGAAGTTGTCCCATATGGTCTTTCAAAAAACTTGTTGGATTATGACGAATATATGTATCAGCAGGATGTGTTTGATGCATACCGCATCACACTGACACTGCAAAACTCTGAATTCTGGGAAACTTATGGTGTGGAAGGGAAATGCATTCTCCCCCCTTTCCGAGAAGGTTATTCTGTCACTACGCCCTTTTTCGGTGACTCCAACCGTGATGGTGACATTAATGCAAATGATGCTTCTGTGGTGTTAATGAATGCCGCTTTAGGTGGCTGTGGTTCAGGTGACAACACTCCTGAAGAGATCTTTGAACAGACTTCCTGCGATGTTACAGTTTCCAATCTGGACGGCAGCGAATATGTAGACGCTAAGGATGCCGCCATTCTTCTCAGCTATGCCGCTGCTGTCGGCACGGGCAGCAAGGCTTCGCTGCGTGAGTATATTGAACAGAATGCCGAAACAAACGAATAACACCAAAAAGGACTGCTCCATTATGTGAGCAGTCCTTGCTTTTATGATTATTCCGGATCCGGCAGGGATCTCACGGCACTGACAATCATTGCCGTGCAGCCGTCCACACCGAGCTTGGAGGAGTTCAGGCACAGGGTATAATTTTCCTTGTCATGCCAGTTGCCGCCCGTATTGATGTTGTAGAATTTCTCACGGCGGCTGTCCACACGGGGCAGGAGGTAGTCGATCTCATGCTTGGGCACCTTATATTCTGTCTGTGCATACCGTAAACGGTACGCCTTGGGTGCATAGATGAACGCACTGAAATGGTTGGGGTTGTCACGCAGGATGTGATTTGCACAGCGTCCCACCAGTACACACGGACCCTGAGCCGCCAGCTCCTTGATGATCTGTGTTTCCATCAGATAGACCTTATCGGAGATGGGCAGATTATCCTCCATCGCCTTGGTAGGGTTGGAGTTGAGCAGCAGGGAATAGAGGAAGCTCTTGGGGGAGGACTCCTCCGCACCCTCCAGCTTGCTGATCGGAACGCCCAGACGGTCCGCCGCCATTTCGAGGATCTCATGATTATAGAACGGAATGTCCAGTGCTTCAGCCACCTGTTTTCCGATGATAATACCGCCGCTGCCATATTCTCTTTCGATCGTAATAATTGGATACTTCATTGCAATACACTCCCTTTTCCGGTACGGTACGCAGCCATTCCACTGCAAGGAATGTTCTGTTCTGGCTCTGATTCAATGCGTCCGACCTTTTCATAATATGTTCTTGAATCTGTTCTTAGACCATGTATCTATTTTACCATATTTCGCATAGGATTGCACGGCTTTTCACATAAAGAGTTGGCAGAAATTTGAAATTCTGCGTTTTGTCTAAAAAATTTCACGGTTTTTAGGCAACTTTGACTATGTTTCAAACAGAAACGGGATGCATCGCATCCCGTTTCTGTGATGTTCGGTTTTACTGTGCCGCACGCATAATGCCGTCAATGATGCTCTGGTCGTACCATGTGCAGTTGTCACGGTCGAGCAGACCATAGCTGTCCTCAGGACCGTTGTCCCAGACAAAGCACGGAATGCCACGCTCTGCCGCCGCACGGATGTAGTATTCATAGTATTCCGCACGCTCTGCCGCATTGTCCTTGTTCTCCGCACCGAATTCACCGATGATGACCGGAATGCCCTTGGCAGAGAAAGTGCCGTACAGATAGTCGAAATTCTTCTCCAGCTCCGACTTGCCGCTGTCGTCAAAGCTCTTATCATCCGGATATTCCAGCGTTGTGAACTTCCACGGTGCATAGCTGTGAATGGATACGATGATGTTGCCGTCATCCGGAACCACCAGACCCTCCACCGCCGCACTTGTGATGGATGCCGCATGTGTGGTGACGATCAGGGTTCTTGCCGGATTGTTGCCGCCGGATGCACGGACTGTATCCACAAACGCCTGATGCAGATGGTTGATGACATCACGCTCCTCCGCTGTGCCGCCCGACCATTCATAGGTGCCGCCGACCACACGAGGCTCATTCATGCCCTCGAACAGGAGCTTGGTGTCGTAATCCTTGAAACGTTCTGCGATCTGTGTCCAGATCTTTGTCAGCTTTGCCTTGACTGCTGCCTCATCCGCATAGGTGGGATTGAGCCATGTATAGTCATCATGATGCACATTCAGGATGGTGTACAGACCATTGTCCATGGAGTAATCCACGACCTCCTGCACTCTGTCCATCCATGCCGTGTCGATCGTGCCGTCGTCGGTGATGTGATCCGTCCATGCCACCGGAATTCTCACCGCATTGAAGCCGGCAGCCTTAACAGTGTCGATCATTGCCTTGGTCGTGACCGGATTGCCCCATGCAGTTTCGTGGGAAGAAACCTTCCATGTGATGTCATAGCAATCCAGTGTGTTGCCAAGATTCCAGCCCACCTTGATGTCCGCTGCGATCTCTGACGCATTTCCCGCTGTCATATTGCTGCCGCCCTCCTCAGGCTTGCTGTCCGTGTTTTCCGTTGTGTCGGGCTTGCTGTCGCTGCTCTCCGGCTTCTGCTCGGGTCTGCCGCCGGAGCCGTAGGCGTACTTCACCGTCACATTCTGAAGTGTGAGGGAATCCGTTTCGCCCCACCAGTAGCCCAGCATGACCTCCGCATCCGCAGGAACGGAGTATTTCACATCCTCGGGGAGGATCCATGTCAGGGAGAGATTGGACGCATCCGTCAGGATCGCCACTGTGTCACTCTGGTGCCACTTGTCCGTTGTAATGCCGAAAGCTCCGGTAAATTTGCCGAATCCGCTGCCAGCCTGCATGTCAAATGTGATTGCCTGCGGTGTGCAGCCCTCAGCCAGCACGCCGGCAAGGGAAACATTCACGCTCTTGGTATCGTCATTGTTGAAATTGAGCGTCTGACCGACGGAAATGGTTTCTGTCGCATCCACGGGGAGCTGTGCGGTTCTGGTATAATTGCAGATCACATTTGTCAGCTTCACGGTTGTGGTATTGCCCCACCAGTAGCCGACAAGCACCTCGCCGTTTGCGTCCACATACTGCTGGACATCCGACGGCACATTCCATGTGACTTCACAGTAGGAACCGGTCGCAGATACGGAGAAATCCTCCGACTGGTACCAGCCCTCATCCGTTGCGGCGGTGCAGTCGCCGGTCACGGAGATGCCGCAGCCGCCCTTATAGGTGCCGATATTGGAAACGCCGTCCCCTGAATAAAATACAAAAGTGAACGAATTCACCTGATCGCCCTCCTCGATGAACTGGGAGAGTGCGGTCTGGTAGGTATTCTCATTGTCACGGTTGAGCGTTACATCCACGTCGATCTGTGTGCCCATGACGGAAGTGACCGTTTCAACGGGGCTGATGTGCTCGGTCGTGGGCGGTTCGGTTTCAGTTGGAGCCTCCGTCGCCGCCTCAGTTTCTGCTTTGCTCTCCGGAGCCTGTGTTTCCGCTGTGCTGGAATTGGAAACAAAGCTGGAAAAGTCCTCCTCTTTCTTGCTGCTGCATGCAGTCAGGCATCCGCAGCCCATGGCAAGAGCCAGCAGTGCCGCCGTGAAGCGTACTGGCAAGTGCAGGTGCTGTCGCTTCATAAAAATTCCTCCTTCATATTCAAATATACCCATATTATAGCACAGCCCCCGGCATTTTTCCAGCAAAAAAAGGAAAATCCCCGATAAATCGGAGATTTCCACAGATTTTTAATTGTTATGAAGTAAACATTTGTAAGATGCGGTGCAGGCTTCGGCTGTTTATCTTCTGAGAATATCCACCCAGCTCACATCCGCACCCGTGCCCTTTGCGGCAGCGTAGGAGAATTCTTGATATCCATTTTATGGTTACATTATAACATAGATTCTCCGGTTTGTCAATTACTTTTGAAAAAAGTTTACAAAAACCAACAAATTCTACAAGCAACATTTGTGTATAAAAACAGGCGACTCCCTCTCGGAAACCGCCCCAGCTTGTAGAAAAAGTCCTTTTTCTTAGGGTTGGGCATCCTGTAACTGCCCCCACCCCAACCCCTCCCCGAGGGGAGGGGCTATGTTTGGAGGGTACTGCGTACCCTCCACCCGCCAAAGGGCAAAGCCCTTTGAACTTAACAAGGTTTTTCGACAGACTGAGGCGGCTCCCTCTCGGAAACCGCCCGTTTTGATTACATCATACCATTTGTGCTCTGCACGATCCATGCAATCGTGAGTCCAAGATGTGCCAGTGTCACGAACACCAGCGGAATCGAGGTCACAGCCACACGCAGACCACGCTCCGCCTGACGGGGTGTGGTATAGGGCAGACGCTCACGGAGTACCATCCGGATCAGCAGGAGGATGCCTGCCAGCGTGACTGCAAGGTAGAGCATATCCAGCCCCTGATACAGCAGATCAAAGCCGTAGGTGTCCGCAATTTCAAAGAGCTGTGCCGCCGTATTCACCGCCATATGGCAGAGGATCGCCGGCAGGATGGAATCATGCTTCACAGTCAGATAGCCCATGAAGATTCCCACAAAAAACGCCAGCACAAACTGTGCAATATTCTCATGCCAAAGCCCGAACAGCACCGCACTCATGATGATGCCGAACCGCTGGCTCACACGGGAGAGCGTTTTCATGGCGAATCCACGGAACAAAAGCTCCTCCGTCACGGGTGCCACGATACAGCCGTAAATGCATGTCAGCACCATGTTCTTGATGTCCGTGCCGGCACTCATGTCGGGATCATACGCTGTCACGCCTGCCGCCGAGAGGAATTCCGTGATCCAGCTCGCCAGATAGCCGCAGACCGCCTGCAAGCCGATCGCAATGCAGATGTAGATCACCACCCGCCCCGGTGTCAGCCCCTTGGTGCGGAAGAGCGTGGGAATCGGGATCTTTGCCCATTTGCAGCCGAGTATTGCAAAGCCAGCATTGCAGACAAGGAACACGATCACATTCAACGCCGTTGCAGAGGAGGATGCCCAGAAATATTCATCCACCAGCAGGTCATAGTTGGACGGAAGCTCACCGCCGCAAGCCGCCTTGTCAAGCACTGTCTGAACACCGCAGAAGAGCGATGTGATGAGGATCGCCAGCAGATTGGAAAGGAGCATATGCCCCGTCATGCAAAGACCGGCGATATTGTAGTATTTCCGGATCCTGCTCCGTTCTCTGCCGTTCGGCTTGAGGGGGATTTTGCATCCGGGAATCTGGATCTGCGGCACAACATCCGCATAATTCTGGTTGTAGTGGTGGAATTCCGTTTCGTTCTCAAAGGGATTCTGCGGATCTATGGTCTGTTCATCACGCCGCTGCAATTCCGCAACCGCCGCACGAAGCTCTGCCGCCTGTGCCTTGAACTGTTCCGCTGTAAAAATTTCATCTTCGTGCATGTGTTTCTCCTTTATGGGTCAAAGGGGACGATTCTGGGAAGCTTTCCCGTATCTTCTCTCCTACCATTGTACCACAAAAAAATGCTTTTGTAAATACCCCGACTGCCCCGCTTTCCGCCCTCTTTCCTTTTCTCTGAAAAAAATTTCCATTCTGCCAAAAAAGATATGGACAAATTAGATAAAATGTGCTATAATAATTATAACAAAAGATTACAAACTGTATAGCAGTGAAGAAAGGACGCTGATACCATGCGGCATGAAAAGTCATGCGGAGCAATTGTATACCGGAAATCTCACGGAAATATCGAGATCCTGCTGATCCGGCACATCAACAGCGGACACTGGTCCTTCCCAAAAGGACATGTGGAAGCCGGAGAAACAGAGGTCGAAACCGCTGTCAGGGAGATCAAGGAGGAAACCTCCATTGATGTGATCGTCGATTCCACCTTTCGGGAAACCGTTTCCTATTCCCCCAAGCGTGACACACAGAAGGTGGTCGTCTATTTCATCGCCAAGGCGAAAAATTATGATTTCGTACCGCAGGCGGAGGAGATCTCCGAGGTTCGCTGGGTGGACATCGGGCATGCTGCCAATCTGCTGACCTATGAGAACGACAAGAACATCGTCATCAAGGCAAAACATATGATCAAGAACAGCGATTTCTGATTTGTCGGGTTCAGGGGCATCCGCCTTTGAACCCTCCTTTTTCCAGCTTTTGCTGAATCTACAAGGAATTTTATCCCGTCTTTCACAAATCCCTCACAAAACTCTTGTATCATACAAATAAATCTGGTATAATAATGATGAATCACACAACGAAAGGATGTGTCAATATGAGCAAACTCCTGATCGTAGACGATGAGATCAATATCCGTGCAGTCGTCAGGGAATATGCAGAATTTGAAGAATATGAGGTGGACGAGGCAGAAAACGGCATGGTCGCCGTTGAAAAATGCCGCACCAATGACTATGACCTTGTCATCATGGATGTCATGATGCCCAAGCTTGACGGCTATTCCGCCAGCAAGGAGATCCGCAGACATAAAAACGTCCCCATCATCATGCTCTCCGCAAGAGGTGAGGAATATGATAAGCTCTTCGGCTTTGAGATCGGTGTGGATGACTATGTGGTCAAGCCCTTCTCGCCCAAGGAGCTGATGGCAAGAGTCAAGGCAGTCCTGAACCGTGGCAGAGCCGGCAATCCCGTTTCCCGTGACCGCCTGAAATTCGAGGGTCTGGAAATCGACCTCGCCGGCAGAGAGGTCTATGTCAACGGACAGAAGGCTTCCATGACCCCCAAGGAATACGACCTTCTGTTCTATCTCGTGCGGAATATCAACCTCGCCCTCACCCGTGACAAGCTTCTGGAAGCAGTCTGGGGCTATGACTTCTTCGGTGACGACCGCACCGTCGATACCCACATTAAAATGCTCCGCAACAGCCTCGGGGAATACCGCAAATTCATTGTGACCCTCCGTGGCATGGGCTATAAGTTTGAAGCAGATGTCAGCTGAAAAACAGCATCCGAAAGAACAACATGAACACCACATGAGCCTGCGTGCATGGCTCTGCATGGCGTTCATCCTCTTTGCGGTGATCGTTTCCGCACTTCTCTGGGTGCTTGAAATCGTACTTTTGCAGGGGTTCTACTACACCTCCAAGATCAAGGAAACCCAGAAGATCGCCGCATCCATTGTGAATCAGTACGGCAGTGATAATTTCGACCAGTTCCTCACCAGCGTTTCCGTCAGCAATCAGGTCTGTATTGAGGTGCTCGATGAGCAGGGGCGTGTCCGGTATGAAAGGGATGTCATGAACGACAAATGCCTGCTCCACGGACCGCACAACTACCTCAACGCCCTCATGATCAAGCTCCAGACCAACGGTGACGGGATGGTCAGCTTCAGCTCCTATGATGAGCACCTCGGTCTTGAAACCCTCGTGCTGGGCGTGACCCTTTACAAGGGGCAGGAGGTGCAGGGCTACCTCTTCCTGAATACCGTGCTTGAACCGGTCGGTTCTGCGGTCAATATCCTCAAAGAGCTGCTTATTATGGTAACAGTCCTGCTTCTGGTGATCGGTGTGCTCATTGCGGTCTACCTTTCCGATTGGCTCTCCGTGCCCATCGTCCGGCTCACACGTTCCGCAAGACGGCTTGCCCACGGCGATTTCAATACCCGATTCGTCGGCGGCAGCTACCGTGAGGTCGATGATCTTGCCCGTTCGCTGACTTATGCAGAACAGCAGCTCTCCCGTGTGGACAGCATGCAGCGGGATCTCATTGCAAATGTTTCCCACGATTTGCGTACACCCCTCACCATGCTCAAAGCCTATGCAGAGATGATCCGTGACCTCTCCGGCGATAACCCCGTGAAGAGAAACGCCCACTTGCAGGTCATTATTGATGAAACCGACCGCCTGACCATGCTCGTCAATGACATCCTCGACCTCTCCAAGCTCGAAAACGGCAGCATCAAGCCGGAAATGCAGACCTTTGACATTACCGCAAGGATGCAGGACATCATTGCAAGATATAAGGGCGTTTCGGAAAAAATGGGCTATCACATCCATTTCCAGCCGGATGAACCCATGCAGGTCACCTGCGATCCGGCACAGATCGAGCGTGTCATCTGCAACCTCATCAACAACGCCATCAATTACACCGGCGAGGACAAAAACGTCTATGTCCGTCAGCTCAATACCCCCGAGGGTGTCCGCATTGAGGTGCAGGATACCGGTCACGGTATTGAGGAAGATAAGATCCAGAAGATCTTCGACAAGTACTACCGCAGCGAAAACCACAAGCGTGAAGTTGTCGGCACAGGTCTGGGACTTTCCATCGTCAAGGCGATCCTCAAAATGCATGAGTTCCACTATGGTGTCAGCAGCAAGATCGGGGAAGGTTCTGTATTCTGGTTTTTAATTCGGAACAGCAGCGGAAGTTCATAAAATGTTCAAAAATTCACCATGCAGTTATCACATTGACGTGTTAAAATTCAAATGCAGTTTGATTGGACAAATTGCCTGAAACATCGGTAATAACGTTTTTACCCCAACGTTATTATAAAATCCCCAATAATCCCTATATCATGGCAAGAAGTCCTCGCTTTGCGGGGGCTTTTTGCTGCAATCATGAAGATGCGGGCATTTTCACAATACCATGCGGAAAACTTTCAAATGGTTTACATCTGTTTGTCACAAAAGTGGGGTATACTATAATTGTTCCGGAAGAGGAACCTGACATCAAAGGTAATTAACGTTCCCCAGCGTTAATTATAAAATCCCTATAATCCCTATATCATGGCAAAATGTCCCTGCTTCGGCGGGGACGTTTTGTTTTTTCATACCGTTCTGTTCTATGGAAAATACCGGAAATTTTCATTCAAATTGTATATCATGCATAGTTTTTGCGTTGTCGATTTTTGACTTTTGTCATTAAAGTGTATTGTAAGTTGGGATGAAATGTGATACAATTAAATAAGAATGCAAAAATGCAAGCCAATGAATCAGAAATCAAACAGGAGCAGGGGTGAGTTATGTACGCTCGGTATATCAAAAGAGTGGTAGATATTCTGCTCGGTCTGATCGCAGCAGTGCTGCTGATGGTACCGATGGTGATGATAGGGATCATCATCAAGATAGATGATCCGAAGGGAAAGGTCATTTTCAAGCAGACGAGAATCGGCAGGAACGGGAAACGTTTCAAGATTCTGAAATTCCGCACGATGCGTTCGGATACACCGAAGCATCTTCCAAACAACTGTATGACACCGGAGGAATACGATGAGTATACCACGAAGATCGGAAAGTGGCTGCGTAAGACAAGCGTGGACGAGCTGCCGCAGATCTACAATATCATCAAGGGTGATATGAGCTGGGTCGGTCCCAGACCCGTGATCGAAAAGGAAGTTGGTCTGCTCAATGCCAGACGCAGTGCAGGGCTGGAGCCTTTCCGCCCCGGTCTGACGGGCTGGGCACAGATCAACGGACGCAACAAGCTGACGGATGAAGAAAAGGCAGATTTCGATGCACAGTATGTGGGGAAGATCTCCCTCCTGTTCGATCTTGTATGCATGTGGAAAACACTTCCGCTTGTTATCAGTAAGTCGGGTTTCACAGAGGGCTGTGAACGCATTGACCGTATTACGGATTTTGAAGAATGACAAAAAGAGGAGCTGTCCGATCGGGCAGCTCCTTTCTGTGATCTTATTCAGCCAGCAGCTTTTCCGCAGCCGCCATCTTTGCACAGAGTACGAACAGATCCATTGCTGTCTGGAGTTCATCAACCTCCGGATAGGTCGGTGCAATGCGGATGTTTCTGTCCTCCGGATCCACACCGTACGGGAATGTCGCTCCGGCACCAGTCAGCACTACGCCAGCCTCCTTGCAAAGCTGAACGATCCGCTTTGCACAGCCCTGCGGTGCATCAAAGGATACGAAATAACCGCCCTGCGGTGTCACCCAATTGCCGATGCCGAGGGGCTTCAGCTCCTTGTCGAGTGTGTTCAGCACGACCTCAAACTTCGGCTGGATCAGTGCACGGTGCTTTTCCATATGTGCCAGCACATTCTCAAACTTGCCGCCGAAATACTTCACATGACGCATCTGGTTCATCTTGTCAAAGCTGATGGTGAATACATTCAGAGCCTTGGAGAGATCCGCCAGATTTGCCTTGCTTGCTGCCATCACAGCCACGCCCGCACCTGCAAAAGTCACCTTTGCAGTGGATGCGAACAGGTAAACCATATCCGCATTGCCTGCCTTCTTTGCTTCTGCAAGGATCGGCAGAATGGTCTTGGGGTTGTCGCACAGATGGTGGATGCAGTACGCATTATCCCAGAATACACGGAAATCCGGTGCAGCGGGCTTGAGTGCTGCCATGCGGCGGACAACCTCGTCACTGTAAGAAATACCGGTCGGGTTTGCATACTGCGGTACGCACCAGATGCCCTTCACAGCAGCATCCTCAGCAACCAGACGCTCTACCAGATCCATGTCAGGACCGTCCTCGTTCATCGGGATGTTGATCATCTCCGCACCAAAGAACTCTGTGATCTTGAAATGTCTGTCATAGCCCGGTACGGGGCACAGGAACTTCACCTTTTCCAGCTTGTTCCACGGGGTATTGCCCATCAGACCATGGGAATAGGCATAGCTGATGGTCAGGTACATTGCCTGAAGGCTTGCATTGCCGAAGATGAACATTTCATCCTCTTCCACGCCCAGCATGGGAGCGAAGAGCTTCTTTGCCTCCGGAATACCGTCCAGCAGACCGTAGTTGCGGTAGTCACCGGCTTCACCCAGCATTTCCTCGCTGGTGACAGCATCGAGCAGACCTGCACTCAGGTCAAGCTGTGCCGGTGCCGGCTTGCCACGGGACATGTCGAGTTTCAGACCCTGTGCCTGATATGCAGCATACGCCGCCTTGCATTCTTCGTAAAAGGCATTCAGCTGTGCCTTGTCAAGTGCAGTCAGTTCCATCTTATTCGTCTCCTCCGAAATCGTTTAGTATTCTATGCTGTTATTATACCCTAAATGAGCCGTTTTTGCAAGCATTTCCGCATGCTTCGTCTTGCATTTTGTAGAAATATACGGAAATCCACGCCGTTTTTCAGGTCCGGATGTGGATTTTGACGTGAAAAATGTCCGCTGAGAGAATTCAGGTGTATTTGGTGCATGTACAAACAGGTGTTAGCAGGGTAGTCTGATAAGACGATAAAGTCCGGTAAATACGTCAGTTTGCATAAAAATGACAGGAGGGTAAAAAAAAATAGAATAACCCCTTGACAAAAGTCGTAAAAAAGTTTACAATTATAATAATGTTGTATGATAATTAAGTAAGCACCCGGCAAGCATCAAAAGTCGAACCGGAGTTTGCATTCAGTCAAGGGGGGTTCTCTGGCTGGATCACGCAGCAGTAATTGCGGCTTGGAGCTGCCGAAGGCAGTTCTTGACTTTATATCATTTACTTTTTTTGATTCCGCAGAGGGTCTGCGGTGGACTATAGCAGCAATACCCAAGGAAGCAGGCAGCTTCCACGTCTGATATGTGCGTTCCGAGGGGAACGGCATGAATCATCTCAAGTCTGAAAAATGAATAAAGAAGCGGCATTTACCGCCTGCGTAAAGTTTACTGCAATCAATATAACTTTACAAAATAAGGAGGTAATGCACAACATGGAAACAGCAATCATCATCGTACTGGCGATTCTCCTGGTTGGTGCCGTTGCAGCCATCTTCGTTGTCCGCAAGATCACAAGTGATCAGGCGTTCCAGAAGGGCATTGAGCACCGCCGACAGGAAGCAGAAGCCGTGCTTGGTTCCGCAGAGCAGGAAGCCCGTGCAAAGGTAGCCGAGGCTGAACGCCGCATCGAAGAAGCACAGCGAATGCTGGAAGATGCCGGAAAAAAAGCAGAAACCAAGAAAAAAGAAGCACTTGTTGAAGCCAAAGACGAGATCCACAGGCTGCGTTCGGATGCGGAAAAAGAGATCCGTGACCGCCGCAACGAGGTGTCCAAGCAGGAACGCCGGATCCATCAGAAAGAGGAAACACTCGACAAGAAGCTCGACAGCCTCGAACAGAAGGAAGAGGTGCTGCAGGAAAAGCTCAAGGCAGCGGACGCACTGAAGGAAGAGGCTGAGTCCCTCAAGAAGGTGCAGATGGACACGCTCGAACGCATTTCCGAGCTGACCCGTGAGCAGGCGAAGGAATACATCCTCCAGACACTTGAAGAGGATCTGGTGCATGACAAGGCTGTCAAGGTGGCAGCATTTGAGCAGCAGATCAAGGAGGACTGTGAGGAAAAGGCAAGAAGCTATATTTCCCTTGCCATTGCAAAGTGTGCAGCGGATCAGGTATCCGAAGCAGCCGTATCCGTTGTTGCCCTGCCGAATGACGAAATGAAGGGACGCATCATCGGCAGAGAGGGACGCAATATCCGTACCCTCGAAACGCTGACCGGTGTTGACCTCATCATCGACGACACCCCCGAGGCGATCACGCTGTCCTGCTTCGATCAGGTACGCCGTGAGATCGCAAGGATCGCACTGGAGCGTCTGATCGCTGACGGCAGAATCCACCCGAGCCGCATTGAGGAAATGGTGGAAAAGGCAAAGCGTGAGGTAGAACATAAGATCAAGCAGGAGGGCGAACGTGCCATTCTGGAAACGAATGTACATGGCGTGAATCCGGAGCTGATCAAGCTTCTGGGCAGACTGCGTTTCAGAACCAGCTACCGCCAGAACGTCCTGACACACTCCATCGAAGTTGCACAGCTTGCCGGTGTTCTTGCCGCAGAGCTGGGTGTGGATGTGAACCTTGCCAAGCGTGCAGGTCTGCTGCATGACATCGGTAAGGCACTGACTTCCGAAGTGGAAGGCTCCCATGTGCAGATCGGTGTGGATGTGTGCCGCAAGTGCCGTGAGAATGCAGAGGTCATCCATGCGATCGAGGCACACCATAATGATGTAGAACCCCGTACCGCCATTGCATGCATCGTACAGGCTGCGGATGCGATTTCTGCTGCAAGACCTGCTGCAAGAAGCGAGAACTACGAGAGCTATATCAAGCGTCTGGAGAAGCTCGAAGAGATCTGCATGTCCTACAAGGGCGTGGAGAAGTGCTATGCAATTCAGGCAGGCAGAGAGATCCGTGTGATGGTACAGCCCGAGATCATCACTGACGAAAAGATGCTTCTGACTGCAAGACAGATCGCACAGCAGATCGAAAACGAGATGGATTATCCCGGTCAGATTAAGGTGCATCTGATCCGTGAGAGCCGTGCAGCAGAGTACGCAAAGTAAAACACTGGGGGACGGTACATTGTACCGTCCTTTGTTTTTGAAAGCATGAAAGGAAATTTTCCCCACTGCCTTTCACGACCAAGGAGGTTGCATATGCCAAAAACCATATTTAACACAACGGAGAAATCCAATTTCATCCTGAACATGACAATCGGGGAGTATCAGGGCTTTCTGGTGAAGATCCTGCTGGGCTGGATGCTGCTGAGCACACTGTTCTGCATTCCGCTGGAATTTGCAAAGGTTTACAGCATCCCTGGCATGGCACTTTCCATCATCGGCGTGCTGGCGATGGTGTTCGTGTTCATCGGCTTCATGAAAACAGCCACACCCCGTTCCCTCTGGATGCCTGCCGGATTGCTGGGCGGTCTGACGGTCTGGGGGATCGTCAGCCTGATCAATTCCTATTATTACAACATCGCTGTCATGGGTGCGGACGGCAGAAGCGAGGGACTGCTCTCCATCGTTTTCTACGGCTGCCTGTTCCTGCTCGGTGCACAGCTCGGCACGGAGGAGAACCGCCGGAAAATTCTGGATGGTCTGATGGTGTTCGGACTTGTCCAGTGCGGATGGGGACTTTTACAGGCTCTGCCCATCGGCTTCCCGTCCTACTATCAGAATCTGGAGCCGGCACTGCTGTTCCGGACATTCCTGCCCTCCGGACTGACCGGAAGCCCGATCTTCCTTGCCATTCTGCTGGTGATGCTCTCCGTTCCGGCGATGCTCGGTGCAGCGTTTGCAAAGGAAAAGAAGACCCGTGTATTCTATCTGCTCTCTGCCTGTGCCTTTGTCATCATGGCAGTGAAAACACAGTGCCTGCTCGGCTTTGCCGGCAGCCTGCTTGCGATCGTGGGCGTACTTGTGTATCTGATCGCAAAGAAAGCCGGAAGATCGGCATATTCCAGCGTTTCCGCAGTATCGGCGGCTTTTGTCGTGGCGATGGGCTTATGGACATCCATGGCACCCTCCATCAACGGCACCTACAGCCGTGAAACGGGTGAAGCCGTGGCAGTTTCCAGCGGCTTTGCACTGCATGATGGTGCGATCATCTGGGATGACAGCTCCTACCGCCTTGCGGTCAGCGGTTATTATGCCGGCAGCGGTTCGGAGAATCCCAACGGTAATTTTGAGATCAACAGCATTTCCGACACCTACCGCTATCTCTGGAACAGTTCCCTTTCCATCGTGAAACGCTTCCCCCTCGTGGGCAGCGGTCCTGACCAGCTGGTCTATCCGCAGCTCTACCAGCATCACGATCCGGCGAGCAACCCGAACACATTCGACCGTACCTATAATCACTATCTGCATATTGCCGCAACGCTGGGCATTCCGGCACTCCTGCTCTTCCTTGCAGTGATGGCTGTGACCGTGTACAGAGGTGCCAAGAATTGTAAGGACGGCAGCTGGGTGACAGCCGGTATCTATGGAGCCGTACTGCTCTATCTCATCATGATGCTGTTCGGTGCCTCCTCCATCACCACCGCCCCTGTTTTCTGGATGTTGGCTGGTACGGCAATGGGGGAGAGAACCATCAGTAAAATTGGAAAATAGCTTTGACTGGCAGGGGGACGCTGACCCCCTGCCAAAGGGATGTGGGCATGTTATAATATCAAGTGCAACAGTTTACAAAAAAACAATGACTTCAAGCTAACCAAAGGTGTAAAATGAAGTTACCACACAAACATTACACGGAGGTTAACATGAAGCCATATACTCATTTTACACTGGAAGAAAGA
>JAFTQJ010000060.1 GCA_017462785.1 Oscillospiraceae bacterium
GACAGCATTCTGTTCGTTTCGGAAAGCGGTGTAAAGTCAGCGGAGGATGTGCGGAAGCTGCGTCAGATAGGTGCGGATGCCGTACTGATCGGGGAAACTCTCATGCGGGCATCTGACAAACGGGCAAAGCTTTCAGAACTGCGGGGTGAATTATGACGAAAATCAAACTCTGCGGACTGACACGAGAGAGCGACATTGCCTATGCAAATGTCCTTGCGCCCGAGTATGTGGGATTTATCTTTGCGAAGAACAGCAGGCGGTATATTCCGCCGGAAAAGGCGGAGATCCTGCGAAAAAAGCTGAATGCAAGCATCATTCCGGTCGGCGTGTTCGTGGATGAAGCACCGGAATTAATTGCTGATCTGGTAAACCGGAATATCATAGGAATTGTCCAGCTGCACGGAAATGAGGATGAAGTGTATATGCAGACGCTCCGGCGGCTGACGGATGCGAAAGTCATCAAAGCATTTTGCATCAGAAGCAAGGCGGATATTCTCGCCGCCAACGCAAGTACGGCGGATTATGTGCTCCTTGATTCCGGCGGCGGTTCGGGAGAACTCTTCGATCATTCCCTGATTCGTGGAATCAACCGGAATTACTTCCTCGCCGGAGGACTGAACCCCCAGAATGTCAGGGCGGCAATTGAGAAGCTTCACCCCTTTGCGGTGGATGCAAGTTCCTCCCTTGAAACAGACGGTTTGAAGGACAAAAACAAAATGACAGCCTTTGTGCGTGCTGTCAGAGAAAGGATGGATTGATATGGCAGAAACAAGCGGACGCTTCGGCGTGCACGGCGGACAGTACATCCCCGAAACGCTGATGAATGCGGTCATTGAGCTGGAAAAAGCTTATGATTTTTATAAGAATGACCCCGATTTCAATCGGGAACTGACGGAATTATTCAATGAATACGCTGGCAGACCGTCACGGCTCTACTATGCAGAAAAGCTCACCAAAGCCCTCGGCGGTGCGAAGATCTACTTGAAGCGTGAGGATCTCAACCACACCGGTTCCCACAAGATCAACAATGTCCTCGGGCAGGCTCTCCTTGCAAAGAAAATGGGCAAGACACGCCTGATCGCCGAAACCGGCGCTGGACAGCACGGCGTTGCCACGGCAACTGCGGCAGCACTCCTGAACATGGAATGCGTTGTATTCATGGGAAAGGAGGACACCGAACGGCAAGCACTCAATGTCTATCGTATGCGGCTTCTGGGGGCAGAGGTCATCCCCGTTACGACCGGAACTGCCACGCTGAAGGATGCCGTCTCCGAAGCCATGCGGGAGTGGACTGCTAGAATTGATGATACCCACTATTGTCTTGGATCGGTGATGGGTCCTCATCCGTTCCCGACCATTGTGCGTGATTTTCAGGCGGTCATCTCCCGTGAGATCAAGTCGCAGATGCTCGAAAAGGAGGGGAGATTCCCCGATGCGGTCATTGCCTGCGTGGGCGGCGGCTCGAATGCCATGGGCAGCTTCTATCATTTCATCGGGGACGAGAGCGTCCGGCTGATCGGCTGTGAAGCCGCAGGCAGGGGTATTGATACCTTTGAAACGGCTGCCACCATCAACACGGGCAGGCTGGGCATTTTCCACGGCATGAAGTCCTATTTCTGTCAGGACAAATACGGTCAGATCGCACCGGTGTACTCCATTTCCGCAGGTCTTGACTATCCCGGTATCGGCCCTGAGCACGCACATCTCCACGACATCGGCAGGGCGGAATATGTCCCTGTAACGGATGAAGAAGCGGTGGAAGCCTTTGAGTTTCTCTCAAAAACCGAGGGCATCATTCCCGCAATTGAATCCGCACATGCAGTGGCACATGCCATGAAAATTGCACCGCAGATGGACAAAAACCAGATTATCGTCATCACTGTTTCCGGCAGGGGCGACAAGGACTGTGCGGCGATCGCACGCTACAGAGGGGAGGATATTCATGAGTAAGATCAGAGAAGCATTTCAGGGCGGCAAGGCGTTCATTCCATTCATCACCTGCGGTGATCCGGATCTCGAAACCACGGGGAAAATCGTCCGTGCAGCCGTGAAAAACGGTGCAGACCTCATTGAGCTGGGTATTCCGTTTTCTGACCCGACGGCGGAGGGGGTTGTGATTCAGGGGGCGAATCTCCGTGCGCTGTCGGGCGGTGTGACGACCGATCAGATTTTTGATTTTGTCAGGGAGCTGCGGCAGGATGTGCACATCCCGCTGGTGTTCATGACCTATGCAAATGTGGTATTTTCCTATGGTGCGGAAGAATTTATTTCCACCTGTGCGGAGATCGGCATTGACGGCATCATCCTGCCCGACCTGCCATTTGAGGAAAAGGGCGAATTCCAGCCGATCTGTGCAAAATACGGCGTAGACCTGATCTCCCTGATCACCCCGACCTCAAATAAGAGAATCGCCATGATCGCGAGAGAAGCAGAGGGCTTTCTGTATATCGTATCCAGCCTTGGCGTGACGGGAACGAGGAGCGAGATCACCACCGATCTTGCGTCCATCGTGAAGGTTGTCCGTGAACATACGGATATACCATGTGCGATTGGTTTTGGCATTTCCACGCCGGAGCAGGCACAGAAAATGGCAGCGCTTTCCGATGGAGCGATCGTGGGTTCGGCGATCATCAAGCTGATCGAAAAGCATGGCAGGGAAGCAGCAGGACCGGTGGGCGAGTATGTGCGGGAAATGAAGAGGGCGATTAGATAAAATGGCTGCTTTCTTTCAATGATGGATCTTGTGCAGAGCTTTATTGGGGAAAGGGCAATTCCAAAACGATAGCTCTGAAAACAGCAAAATGCACCCTTTTTATCACGAAAGGGTGCATTGTATCAAAATTACTGTTCTTTGCCAGAAAAAACCTCGAAACATAGCCGTTTCGAGGTTTTAATTTTTTTATCATTTTTGAGTTTGACCCCAATTTGACCCCAATTTCTATTATTTATACATAATTTCAGATTCAATCACTAAATAA
>JAFTQJ010000061.1 GCA_017462785.1 Oscillospiraceae bacterium
GCAATTACTGTTTCACACTCTGTTATAGTCTTTTTGCTGACTTTACTCTTATTATTCTTCTCCTCAGCTCTCTTTCAAGCTCTGAGAAAAGGAATCTTAGGGTTCCAGTTTATTTTTGTTAGCATTGTTCAGTTTTCAAGATGCAAGAGATTTTTCATTCTCTTTTGAAGTTCAACAGTTGTTTTCTTTACCGCTGCAACTCCTTTATTATACCACATTTTTTGAAGTTTGTCAAGAGGTTTTTCAAAACTTTTTTCAAAGTTTTTGCTTTGCTTCATCGTGCTAAACCGTCCGCAGTGTTCGATTCTCTATCGCTTTTGTCTGCTCCGATCTTCGTTCGCTTCCGCTTCCCTTTGCCCTCTTTACTATTCTTCTTTCAATCTGCGGTTTTTCGCCATGCTTCGAGGTTTTTTGTTTCTCTCTCGCCTGACGACTATATTATTATAGCACACTTTCGGCGGTTTGTCAACACCTTTTAGCGTAGAAGGATATAGAAAAAACGAGTTCCTTTTTGTTCATTTTGCCATGCAGCTCATTCCTACAATTTCTCCAGCAGCATACCGAGCGACAGCATCAGAAAAATCACCAGAAGTGCTGCAAGCCGCATAAGGGTTGGCAGGTTCTTTTCTTGAAAAAGCATCCCGAGAAACTCCTTCGCTCCGTTCTCCGGTTCCTCTTCCTTTCGATTGCCGGAATACGCCGTCAGGATCGGTACCGTTTCCCATCTGGTAACACACGCACCGCAGTATCCGCATTCGTCCTCATCACCCTTTCGCTCCTCACCGCAGGACGGACAATATTCTGCCATTCGTTCACCTCCGTATAAAAAGAAAACACCCGAAGCAGAACTTCGGGTGTTTCATGCATACCGAGAATATTTCCCCGATACGATTGGAGCGGATTACGAGGCTCGAACTCGCTACCTCCACCTTGGCAAGGTGGCGCTCTACCAGATGAGCTAAATCCGCATTGAATTGGTGCTTCCGGGCGGAATCGAACCGTCGACACATGGATTTTCAGTCCATTGCTCTACCGACTGAGCTACAGAAGCATCAATTGGCGACCTGGATGGGACTCGAACCCACGACCTCCGCCGTGACAGGGCGGCGTTCTAACCAACTGAACTACCAGGCCAGATTTATGGTGGGAGCTACAGGGCTCGAACCTGTGACCCTCTGCTTGTAAGGCAGATGCTCTCCCAGCTGAGCTCAGCTCCCACCGAGGCCATGTCTTTCAGGAGTGTATTGTGTTGTCCTCCCTGCGACTATTATAGTATACCACACCTTTAGGGAAAAGTCAACACCTTTTTTCAAATTTTTTTGAGTTTGTGAAATCCATGTGTGAAACCGTTTTTTCAACGTTGAAAATTGTTTGATATAAGCAGAAAGTGGGGGATTTTGGGGAGGAATACCCCTGCATCCCCTTTTTTAAGGGGATTCAGCTTGTCAAAAAAGTCTTTTTTGGGGGGAGAACCCCAAAGATTGCCCCCACCCCAACCCCCCCCCCAGAGGGGGAGGGGCTATATTGCGAGGGTACTGCGTACCCTCAACCCGCCAAAGGACTTCGTCCTTTGAACCTGTTGAAGTTTTTCGACAGACTGCGGAGGGTGCTGTGCATCCTCCGCTTTGTCAATTCAGTCCGTTCTCTCCGTTTCTTGCAAACAGCCGCACGATGTCCATGTACAGGGCGTGGTGCTCTTCGTGGGTCAGGAGGGGATCCTGTTCCAGAATTCTGTCAGCTGCATGCTGCACATCATGCAGCATGGTACCGTCCGTCAGACTGGCAAGCTTCAGCGGCGGCAGTCCATGCTGCATACTGCCGAAGAAATCACCCGGTCCTCTCAATTGCAGGTCGGCTTCTGCGACCTGAAAACCATCCGTTGTACTGCTCAGGAGCCGCAGCCGCTGTTTATTCTCCTCATTTGCATGCTCCGTGATCAGGATACAATGGCTCTGATGGCTGCCACGCCCCACACGGCCACGCAGCTGATGCAGCTGGGACAAACCGAAGCGTTCCGCATCCTCGATCATCATGATAGTGGCGTTCGGGACATCGACACCGACCTCGACCACAGTGGTACAGATCAGCACGTCGATCTCATGTGCACGGAACTGCTCCATGGTTTCGTCCTTCTCCTGTGCACTCATCTGACCATGCAGTATGCCGGTACGCCATTCCCTGAGCATGCCCTCACGCATCTGCTCGGCGTAGACGGTGACAGCCCGCAGGTCGGTTTCGCCCTCCTCGATCGCCGGACAGACAATGTACGCCTGCCGCCCCTGTTTCAGCTCCCCGATCAGGAAGCCCACCGCCCGTTCACGGAGCTTTCCGGTCACGGCATAGGTTTTCACAGGTTTTCTGCCGCTGGGGAGGGAGTCGAGGACGGATACATCCAGATCTCCATAGACCATGAGGGCGAGAGTGCGGGGGATGGGTGTGGCGGACATGACGAGTTTATGCGGAACACCGCCCTTTTCTGCGAGGGCGGTACGCTGTGCCACACCGAAGCGGTGCTGTTCGTCGGTGATGACAAGCCCCAGTTTCTGATAGGTCACAGCTTTCTGCATTACGGCATGGGTGCCGACGATCACCTGTGCGGTGCCGTCTGCGATCCTTTCATGGCATTCACGCTTCTGCTTCTGCGTGAGGGAACCGGTCAGCAGGCAGACCTCCACACCGAGGGGGGCGAGAAAGCCGCTGAGCGTCTGGAAATGCTGACCGGCGAGGATCTCAGTCGGAGCCATGAGTGCACACTGGCAGCCGTTCTGCACGCAGAAATAGCAGGCGGCGGCAGCCACGGCGGTTTTGCCGCTGCCAACATCGCCTTGCAGCAGGCGGTTCATGGGACTTTCGCCGGACAGGTCGGAGCAGATCTCCTCCACGGCACGTTTCTGTGCATCCGTGAGGGTGAACGGCAGACTCTGATAATAGGGTGTGAGATCGGTCGCAGGATCCATGGGGTACTGGCTTTCCTTACTGCCACGCTTTTTCAGGAGCCGCAGACCGATTTGCAGACGCAGCATTTCCTCAAAGGCAAGGCGGCGGCGTGCCCGTTCGGTTTCCTCCAGATCCTCCGGCAGATGCACCGCACGGAGGGCATCGGCAAGGGGCATGAGCGAGAATTCCTCCAGAATGGAGGGCGGCAGCGTTTCAAAGGGTGTTTCCTCCAGAATCGACAGGCATTCACGGATATTCGTCCGCACCATTGCACTTGTCAGACCGGTGATCTGGGGATAGACCGCCTCAATGGGGTGATCCTCCTCCCTGTGCACCTGCGGTGCGTGGATCTGGCGGTCGAGCAGTGTACCGCCGATCTTGCCGGACATGGTATAGGTCCTGCCGACCTCCAGAGCCTGATAGGCGTACACATTATTGAAAATGAGGATCTCCAGCCCCGTTCCGTCCTCATCGGAGGCAGTCAGCCGGTAGAGCTGTGTGCCGTTTCGGGAAAATACGGGGCGTTGCTTGCCCGTGATGGTCACACGGACAACGGCGGACGCATCGAGGGGAATTTCAAACACGGGGGTCGGATTGCGGTAATCCCGATAGGTACGGGGGAAATAATAGAGCAGGTCATAGGGGGTCGTGATGCCGAGCTTCTGGTAAAGCTCAAACCGCTTTTTGCCCACGCCTTTCAATTTGCTGATGGACAGGAATAATCTGGTCATATGATCACCTATAATAGAGGCTGCTGTGCGAAGTGCACAACAGCCCATTGGTTATTGATGTTTTCATCCGCTTATGCATCGCACAGCCGGTGAGCTTTCCTGCAAACGGAGATCCCCCTCACAGGTTCGCTGTCAGATGCATCTGCCGGCACAGGCTCCGTGCTTACTCTACGGAGATGATATAATAGTACACCGGCTGTCCGCCGTTCACCAGCATCACTTCGATTCTGTCGCCGAACTTATCCTGAAGCTTGGCAACGAGCTGTTCTGCGGTTTCTTCATCCACATCCTCACCGTGCATCACAGTGATGAATCCGGTTTCGTTGTTCACCATCCGCTTTGTCAGGCGGTATGCGGCATGGTTCAGGTCCTTATCCGTGAACGAGAGCTTGCCATTATCCAGAGCCATGACCTCACCCTTCTTGATGGGTGTGCCGTCCAGCTCGGAATCACGGGCTGCAAATGTGATCTGACCTGTGGAAACCTTTTCAAATGCCTTGGTCATCGCAATGCGGTTGCCCTCGGCATCGAGTCCCTCGTCAAATGCCATCATCGCTGTCATACCCTGCGGAATGGTTCTGGTCTGGAGCACGAATACATTTCTGTCAGCAAGTGCAACAGCCTGCTCCGCTGCCATGATGATATTCTTATTATTCGGCAGTACAAAGACATTCTTTGCCGGAGTTGCATGGATCGCACGGAGGATGTCATCCGTGGAGGGGTTCATGGTCTGACCGCCTCTGACAACATTGTCCGCACCGAGATCACGGAACATGTTCTCGATGCCCTCACCTGCTGCAACTGCCACAAAGCCGAACGGCTTCTCCGGCTCTGCACGGACATAGGTTTCATCCTGTGCGGCATTCTGTGCCTCACGCACTCTGCCGGCATGCTGGATCCGCATATTTTCGATCTTGGGCTTGGGGTCGTTGATGAAATAGCCGAATTCCAGAGCTTTCTGGAGTGCCAGACCGGGGGTGTCGGTATGCACATGCACCTTGATGATCTCGTCATCATCCACCACCACAACGCAGTCGCCAATGGTTTCGAGGTATGCACGGAGCTTGAACGGATCGGGGCAGTCCTTATGCTTTTCCACGATGAATTCCGTACAATATGTGAAATTGATCTCCTCTTCCAGATCCACTCTGCCGATGGCAGCAACGGGGGCTTCCGGCTTTGCAGGAGCTTCTGTTTCCGCCGGAGCTTCGCCGTGCATCACTGCAAGCATTGCCTCCCAGACGGTGAGCAGACCCTTACCGCCGGCATCGACAACGCCGGCTTTCTTGAGGATCGGGAGCATTTCGGGGGTCTGTTCGAGTGCCTCCGCCGCAGCACGGCAGGTTTCCTCCCAGACCGTCACCACATCGGCATTCTCACGGGCAGTGAGCTGTGCCTGCTGTGCACCGAGTCTTGCTACGGTGAGGATCGTGCCCTCGGTGGGCTTCATAACGGATTTGTAGGCTGCCTGCACACCGATCTCCAGTGCATTGGCAAGATCAGCCGACTGTGCAGTTTCCATCCCAGCCAGACCCTTGGCAAAGCCACGGAACAGGAGGGAGAGAATGACACCGGAATTGCCTCTTGCACCTCTGAGCATGGCAGAAGCGGCACGGTCTGCGACCTCGGAAACTGCCGCATCATCGGACATGACCATCAGCTCCCGTCTTGCAGCGGAAAGGGTCATGGACATATTGGTACCGGTATCACCATCGGGAACGGGGTACACGTTGAGTTCATCAATGGCTTTTCTGTTCTTTTCAAGTGTAACGGCTGCGGAACAGATCGCATCCTTCAAAAGCTTACCATTCATCTGTAGCTGTCTCCTTCTTACGGCTCTACGACCTCGTCAACATAAACTCTGACGAGGGCAACGGGAATACGCACGGCATCTTCAATGACAAATTCGATCTTATGCATCAGGCTCTGCACTACGGCAGGGATATTCACGCCGTACATTACCTTGACATGGACGGAAACAATGAGTTTCTGATCCTTGGTCGTGATCTCGACCGGACCTCTGCGATGTTCAAAAAGCAGGTCGGTCAGTCTGGTTTCGGCAAGACCTGCAACGCCGAAGCACTGCGTAACGGTCTGTTCCGTCAGTTCACGCAAATAGGTATCGGAAATGGTGATCTTTCCGATATGGTTTTCCATATACAACATATCTGCCATCCTCTCTGTCACACACGGAGCATCCGTGCGATTGATCTATACTCCATACTATTATACCACATCTTTTTTCAGAATACAAGCCCCATTTATTGGCGAAATGAAATCTTTTCAAAAAATGTTCCTCCCCGTGAAAACAATTACGGGGAGGAATGTTTTTTATGTGAAAGATGCAATATAATCTATGAAACTATATGTTCCGCCAGAGCCTGCATACGCCGCATAGCCAGAGGATTGTAATGCCAATCAGTGCAGCTGCCAGTTTTGGATATATCATAACCACAGCTTGTCAAAAAAGTCTTTTTTGGGGGTTAGAACCCCAAAGATTGCCCCCACCCCAACCCCTCCCCCAGAGGGGAGGGGCTATATTGCGAGGGTACTGCGTACCCTCAACCCGCCAAAGGACTTTGTCCTTTGAACCTAACAAGGTTTTTCGACAGACTGAACCATTCCTCCCGTTTTCATATATTCACTTATATAACATCCAAACACAGAAAATATTGGATAAAAACTAAAATTGAACAAAAAGGACGGTACACGATGCACCGTCCATCTTCATTCATTTAAGAAAAAATATCCTTCAGCTTATCAAAGAAGCCCTTTCGCTTTGCGTAGTTCTTCTCATTCAGGGAGCTTTCAAACTCTTTGAGCAGTTCTTTCTGCTTCTTGGAGAGGTTCTTGGGCACTTCAATATACAGCTTGACATACTGGTCGCCCCTTGCATCACGCTGGAGGTGCTTGATGCCCTTGCCCTTGAGTCGGGTGCGGGTGCCGTTCTGTGTGCCCTCAGCAATATTGAATTTCACATTGCCGTCAATGGTCGGCACGGTGATCTCATCGCCCATGACTGCCTGTGCATAGGTGATCGGGATCTCACAGTGCACATCATAACCCTCACGGCTGAAGATCGGGTGCGGACGCACGGAAACACTGACATTCAGATTGCCGGCAGGACCGCCGTTGATGCCGCAGTCACCCTCACCGGATACACGCAGTGTCTGACCATCGTCGATACCTGCCGGAACGGTCAGGTTCACCTTTTTCTGGACACGCACTCTGCCTGCACCACGGCACTTCTGACAGGGATTCTTGATGATGGTACCCTTACCGCTGCAATGCGGACAGGGCTTTGACTGGGAAACGACACCGATCATGGTCTGCTGTGTTACCTTGATGGTACCTCTGCCGTGACAGTCCGGACATACCTCAGTCGCTGCATTATCCTCGGAACCGGAGCCGCCGCATGCTGCACATTTTTCCATATGTCCGATGCTGATCTCCTGTGTCTTGCCGGTGCATGCCTCCATGAAGCTGATGTTGATGCCGGTGTTGATGTCCTTGCCCCGTCTGGGTGCATTGGCAGAATTTGCACGGGCTGTGGAGCCGCCGCCGAAGATGCCGCCGAACAGATTCTCCAGAATATCGCTCATGTCACCATAGCCGCCGGGGAATCCGCCCATGCCGCCCATACCGCCCATGCCGTCAGCACCGCCTACTGCGTCATGACCGAACTGGTCATATCTCTGACGCTTCTCGGGGTCGGACAGTACGGAATACGCTTCGTTGATGTCCTTCATCTTCTCTTCGCATTCCTCACGGTTCTCCGGATGCAGGTCGGGATGGTTCTCTCGTGCCGCCTTCTTGTACGCCTTCTTGATCTCATCCTCGCCGGCACCCTTCTGTATGCCTAAAATCTCATAATAATCACGCTTCTCAGCCATAGTTATCCACCTTTCGACGATATTTCCGCCGGACAGCCGCAATTGATGTGGGGGATTCTGTCCCCCACGCCCCCTGCCAAAGGGATAACATCCCTTTGGAATCCCATGGCGTTTTCCCATTGCCCCCTACGGGAAAAGGGAAAACGTTAAGATTCAAAGAAAGCTTTCCTTTGTCAGAGAATGTCAGAGCAGTACCCCACAGCAATGGGGCAGCACGACGAAAATATTGTCCGACAGCTGTAGGGCAGATGTCATCTGCCCTGAAACAGCTATTATAGTTGCTTACGCCTCAGTAAAGTCTGCATCAATGACATCATCGTCACTGCTGGGAGCTTCCTGTGCATTGCCCATGCCGCCCATTGCGTTCGGGTCAAAGCCTGCATTCATGGCATTCGGGTCGCCGCCTGCCTGCTGGTATGCCTTGGAGCTGAGTTCGTAGAATGCCTGCTGGAGAGCATCGGTCTTTGCCTTGATGTCCTCGGTATTGCCGGATTCCAGAACGCCCTTGAGTGCGTTGATCTTCTCCTGAATCGGAGCCTTGTCAGCTTCTGTGATCTTGTCGCCGAAGTCGTTCATAGCCTTCTCGCACTGGAACACGAGGTTCTCAGCCTGATTCTTGGCATCGACTGCCTCACGACGCTTCTTGTCCTCTTCTGCATATGCCTCTGCATCCTTGACAGCCTTCTCCACATCTTCCTTGGACATGTTGGTAGATGCAGTGATGGAGATCTGCTGCTCCTTGCCGGTACCCAGATCCTTTGCGGAAACGTGTACGATACCGTTGCTGTCGATGTCGAAAGTAACTTCGATTCTCGGAACACCTCTCATTGCCGGAGCGATGCCGTCCAGACGGAAGGTACCGAGCTGCTTGTTATCTCTTGCAAATTCTCTCTCACCCTGCAGCACGTTGATGTCAACAGCCGGCTGGTTATCAGCGTAGGTGGAGAAGATCTCGCTCTTCTTTGCGGGGATGGTGGTATTACGCATGATCATCTTGGTGCACACGCCGCCTGCGGTTTCGATACCGAGGGAGAGGGGTGTTACGTCGAGGAGCATCAGACCCTCCTTGACATCGCCTGCGAGCAGACCGCCCTGCAGAGCTGCACCGAGTGCAACGCATTCATCGGGGTTGATACCCTTGAACGGCTCCTTGCCGATGAGGTTCTTAACAGCTTCCTGTACTGCCGGAATTCTGGAGGAACCGCCGACCATGAGCACCTTGTCGAGATCGGATGCTTTGAGCTTGCTGTCCTCAAGAGCCTGACGAACCGGACCCATAGTTGCCTGTACGAGGTCTGCGGTCAGCTCGTTGAACTTTGCCTGAGAGAGTGTCAGGTTCAGGTGCTTCGGGCCGTTTGCGTCAGCAGTGATGAACGGCAGATTGATGTTTGCAGTGGGAGTGGAGGACAGCTCGATCTTTGCAGCCTCAGCAGCATCCTTCAGTCGCTGCATTACCATCTTGTCGTTGGACAGATCCATGCCCTGCTCCTTGCGGAACTCGTCAACCATCCAGTTGATGATTCTCTGGTCGAAGTCATCGCCGCCCAGACGGTTGTTACCAGCGGTAGCAAGTACCTGCTGCATGCCCTCGCCCATTTCGATGATGGAAACGTCGAAGGTACCGCCGCCGAGGTCGTATACCATAACAGTCTGATCCTCTTCCTTGTCGATACCATAGGAGAGTGCAGCTGCGGTCGGCTCGTTGATGATTCTCTTAACAACCAGACCTGCGATCTGACCTGCGTCCTTGGTTGCCTGACGCTGGGAGTCAGTGAAGTATGCCGGAACAGTGATCACTGCTTCGTTCACAGTTTCGCCGAGGTAGCTTTCAGCGTCTGCCTTCAGCTTCTGGAGGATCATTGCAGAGATCTCCTGCGGCGTGTACTGCTTGCCGTCAATGTCCACCTTATGATTGGTGCCCATGTGACGCTTGATGGAAGCGATGGTCTTGTCGGGGTTTGTGATTGCCTGATTCTTTGCAACCTTACCCACCAGACGCTCGCCTGTCTTGGAGAATGCCACAACGGACGGAGTAGTTCTTGCACCCTCTGCGTTTGCGATGACAACAGCGTTACCGCCTTCAACGACTGCTACGCAGGAGTTTGTTGTACCGAGGTCAATACCGATAATCTTTCCCATAATTCTCTTTCCTTCCTTATAGCACAGAGTCTGTGCCGGTGTTTTGCTCCCATTGCACTTTTTGCAGTGGTCGCATGTGTTTCAATCATTGACTGACTTAGTTTGCCACTGCAACCATTGCAGGGCGGATCAGGCGATCCCTGAGCTTGTATCCCTTCTGGAATACCTCGCAGACGGTGTTCTCGGGGAATTCTTCATCCGCCTCTGTCTGCTTGATTGCCTGATGGATATTCGGATCAAATTCTGCTCCGAGTGCTTCAATCTCCGTCACACCCAGCTTATCCAGAAATGTTTTCAGCTGGTTGAAGATCATTGCCATTCCTTCTTTGTACTGTGCATCGGTGCAGGGTGCATCAATGGCACGTTCAAAATTGTCAACGACCGGAAGCAGCTGCTCCACACATTTTGCAGTTGCATCGCCGTAGGTTTCCAGCTTTTCCTTGGCGGTACGCTTGCGGAAATTGTCAAACTCCGCAAACAGCCGCAGGTACTGTTCCTTCTGCTCTGCAAGCTCCGCTGCGAGGGCATCGTCTGCATCCGCTTCCTCTGCTTCCGCCGCTTCACATTCCTCTGCTTCTGCGAAGTCCTCTTCTTCGTCGAACTCCTCATCGAGCATTGCTTCACGCTGTTCTTCGTTCATGGGACTCACCCTTTCTTATTGTTCTTCGTCCTCATCTTCCTGCTGTTCCGAGATCAGGTCTGTAATTTTCTGTGAAAAATATTCCAGATACGGAATAACTTTCGCATAGTCGAGCCGCATCGGGCCGATCACGCCCAGCGAACCGACATGGCGTTCGCCCTTCCGGTACTTGGATACGATCATGCTGGAATTGCCGATGACAAAGCCGTCATTGCCCTCTCCGAACAATACACGGATGCCGCTGAACGAATCATCCAGAAGCTCCGTCAGCTCATCCTTGTGCTCAATAAAGCGGACGACCTCCATTTTATCAAGCTCCTTGTGGGAGAACAGGTTGCTTTCCCCTCTGAACATCAGTGCATGCTGCCGCAGATCATGCGACAATTCGCACAAGCCCTGCACCAGCGGTGCCAGCACCATCATATAGGTGCCCATTGCCGCTGCGAGGTTTTCCATCATTTCGTCGGACAGGTCATCCACCGAAATGCCCTCCAGATGCTCTGCAAGGTACTTGGAAAACAGGGCAAGCTGTTCATTGGTCAGGTCAATTTCCAGTCTGCACGCCTTATTCTTGATGCTGCCGCCGGAGGTGATCAGCAGGATCACATAGATCCGCTTTCCGGTCGGGATGACCTCCACCTTGGAGATGATGGAGAATTTCGGTGAAAAATCCGACACGACCGCTGCACACTGCGTCAGTTCCGCAAGTGCCGTGGTTGCATTCTGGATCAGAAGCTCCTCGGTCATGGGACCCTGCTGTGCAAGCATATCGTCGAGCCGTTCCTTTTCCTCACCGGAAAGGCACTGTGCCGTCATCAGCTCATCAATATAAAGCCTGTAACCATTGATGGTTGGTACTCTGCCTGCGGAGGTATGGGGCTGTTCCAGATAGCCCAGCTGCTCCAGCATCGCCATATCATTCCGCACGGTGGCAGCCGATACGCCGATGTCCGGAAGCTTTGCGATCACCTTGGAACCCACAGGTTCACCGGTCCGCACATACTCCTCCACGACGGCAGCTAATATTTTCAGCTTGCGGTCTTTCAAAGGAATACGCTCCCTTCTGGCAGTTTGTCGTTTCGAGTGTTAGCACTCTTTCTCTTCGAGTGCTAAGTATAGTCTACCACGAATTATGACAAAAGTCAAGGGGCAGTTTGATTTTTGGTGAAAATTCTAAATTCAACAAGCAGAATTACACCGTTTTGTACAAAATACAAGCCCTTTTCCGGCAAATCACCGGAAAAGGGCGGGGGATTTTTCATATGATCAAACTGCACGGAATGATCACTCGGCTGGCACGAGGGTGAATTTGTGGATGTAGGCGAGGGCGGCTTCGGCATCGAAAATGTTTAGTTGACTCATTAGGTCGTGTTGACACTAAAAAGTCCGTCCCCTCACGGGAACGGACTCAGTCTGTCGAAAAACCTTGTTAGGTTCAAAGGACGAAGTCCTTTGGCGGGTCGAGGGTACGCAGTACCCTCGCAATATAGCCCCTCCCCCTCTGGGGGAGGGGTTGGGGTGGGGGCAATCTTTGGGGTTCTAACCCCCAAAAAAGACTTTTTTGACAAGCCAAAAAGTCCGTCCCCTCACGGGAACGGACTCTGGAAATTCAATTTTCAGGAAATCAGTTCACAATTGTTCTCTCAGTTTCCTTGTCGAACAGGCACAGAGCCTGTGCCGGCATTCGCTGCCTTATGCACTTCGTGCAAGCGGCAGCACAAATACAAAAGACCCGCCCTATTTAAGGACGGGTCTGCATGATTCACGAAAAATCAATCACAACCATTAGTTCACGATTGTTCTCTCAGTTTCCTTGTCGAACAGGTGAATCTTGTTCGGGTCGATTGCAACCTTGATCTCATCCTGCGGCTTTGCAGTGGAACGAGGAGATACTCTTGCGATCAGCGGTGTGCCCTCGCACTCGAGGTACAGATAGGTTTCAGCACCCATCATTTCGGTGATCTCTACGTTACAATCAATGATACCGGTTGTTGCGTTGGACAGGTACATTTCCTCATCGTGAACAGCCTCAGGACGAACGCCCAGAGTAACCTCACGATCAACATACTTCTCCAGCTCCGGAATGGACTTGGACTCGGGAACGATGATCTGATACTTCACGCCTCTGTGGGACTTTGTATCCTCAGAACCGAACTCAACATAGTACTGTCTGTTCTCGTTCTTCTTCAGAACTGCGTCGATGAAGTTCATCTGCGGAGAACCAAGGAAGCCTGCAACGAACTTGTTGATCGGATTCTCATACAGGTTCTGCGGTGTATCGATCTGCTGTACAAAACCGTCCTTCATAACTACGATACGGTCACCCATTGTCATAGCCTCGGTCTGGTCATGTGTTACATAGATGAATGTTGTACCCAGCTTCTTGTGCAGCTTGGAGATCTCAGTTCTCATCTGTGCACGGAGCTTAGCGTCCAGGTTGGACAGCGGCTCGTCGAGCAGGAATACCTTAGGATTACGAACGATCGCACGACCCAGTGCAACACGCTGACGCTGACCACCGGACATTGCCTTCGGCTTTCTGTCGAGCAGGTGGGACAGGTCGAGGATTCTTGCAGCCTCTTCTACCTTACGAGCAATCTCATCCTTCGGAACCTTGCGGAGCTTCAGACCGAATGCCATGTTCTCGAATACTGTCATATGCGGATACAGAGCGTAGTTCTGGAAAACCATTGCGATATCTCTGTCCTTCAGTGCGATGTCGTTTACCAGACGGTCGCCGATGTACAGCTCGCCCTCGGAGATTTCCTCCAGACCAGCGATCATACGCAGTGTAGTGGACTTACCGCAGCCGGAAGGTCCTACCAGAATGATAAACTCCTTGTCTCTGATTTCGAGGTTTACATCGGATACAGCTACAACGCCGCCCGGATACTTCTTGTAGATTCCTCTAAGTGATAAACTTGCCATTTATTCCAGTCCTCCTGTTTACAAAAATTAAGACACAGCAGCAGAATACTGCCGCATTCTTTTTGCCTATTAATATCATACCAAATTATGACGGATTTTTCAATCCGCTATTTACCTAAACTTCACGCCCCTCATTTATCGAATATGACGAAAAATTAGTCATGATTCGTTCATATATAGCGTCGAAGTTTCCGGCTTTCAACATATTTTCAACATCCTTGTGCAAAACCTCCACATGTGCACCAAACGGCAATTTTTCAGGTAAAATCATGCCTCCGACGGCAACACGGTGCAGACTTTCCACATGATTGGAGAGTGCTGCGAACATCCGCTTGACCTGATGGTATTTCCCTTCATGCAGGCAGATGAGCACATAATTCCCCCTGCCCTCCAGCGGTCTTGCCTCTGCCGGCATGCACTGCGTACCGTCCCCGAGCTGCAAGCCGTCCGCCAGCCGTTTGATGTCACCGGCACGGCAGGGCTTTTTGAGCCTTACGAGGTAGTATTTGGGCACATGGCTTTTGGGAGCAAGCATCCGGTGTGCGAGATCACCGTCATCGGTGAGCAGGACGAGTCCGGTGCTGTCCGCATCGAGCCTTCCGGCTGGGAATAAGCCTTTGACACGGAGCTCTGCGGGGAGCAGATCGAGCACAGTTTTATGCATCCTGTCCTCGGTTGCACAGATACAGCCCTGCGGCTTATTGACAAGAAAGCAGACATGGGACTGACCCACGAGCTTTTTGCCGTACAGGGTGACTTCCTGCACATCGGGGTCGATCTTGCGGCTGCCGTCGCACTCCGTCATACCATCCACCTGCACGGCACCATTTTTCAGGATGCTTTTCACATCGCTGCGGGAATGGGGGGTTCGGTTGGCGAGGAGCTTGTCGAGTCTGATCTGAGCCATAATTCCTCCGTTCTTCTGAGCATTCCGCATGCATATACTGCATAGGAATGTATCCACACAACTTGTCTGAGGAGGTCATCCCCATGAAACGTTATGCGAAATATTTACTGATCGCACCGCCGCTTCTGATCTGCACAGCGGCTGTTTGTCTGTGCCGCAGCAGTTCCGGCGATGCACAGCAGGAAATTCCGGCTGCATCGGAGGAGCAGAGGGCACAGTATCTTGCCATGCAGGGTTTACAGGCGAAGGTGCTGTATGCGGAACCGGTCGTGATCCCTTGGGAATTTGGGGGATGCTATGCAGAATATGCAGCCTTGCAGGAATTCCAGCAGCTGCCGCTTGCAGGATATGCAGGCAGGTCTGCATCATGCATCACCTATGAGGTCACGGACAGTGATCCGCTGCTGTATGCGGAGCTTCTGACAGCGGACGGGATCCTGATCGGAGCACAGTGCTACCATCCGGAGGACGGGCAGGTGCTGACGATACAGGGGGAACCGTTCAGTATGTCATCAAGCACGGTACAGCGTGATATTACTTAAACGCAACAAAGAGCTTGCCGACGAAGGGCAGGTATCTTGCCTTGCCCTGCAGTGCACTGACGAGCAGGAAAACCCATGCTGCCAGACAAACCAGACTGAGCAGACCGGAGATCAGACCGCCGATGAGGGGAATGATGCCGATGATACCGCCTGCGATGCTGATCACAAGATTGGTAATCAGCAGGATCAGACCCTGATTAGCGTAAAACTTAGCGAATGCGGATTCTTTTGCAGCGACCAGCGGGATCCAGCAGAGGATCGGGATGGTAGCAACGGCTGCAATACCCTTATTGGACTCGATGTCATCGGGGGTAAACATGTCGTTTACGTCCTGCAGTGCTTCGTCCTTGAGGTTGTTAAAATCCATATATATGCCTCCTCTATTCTTGTTCATCGTCATTGAGTGCTGAAATTGCGGCAATAAAGCCTGCAACATCTTTAAAGTCCTGATACACGGATGCAAAGCGGATATATGCAATGGCATCAAGGTGACGCAGGCGTTCGAGCACGATGGAGCCGATCTTATCGGAAGTCATCTGGCTGCTCCAGCTTGCGGCGTAGCGTTCCTCCACCTCATCGGCGATGGAATTGACCTGAGCGATGCTGACAGGACGTTTCTTGACGGCATGATAGATGCCGGCAAGGAGTTTATTCCGGTCGAACGGTTCAAAGGATCCATCCCGTTTCACAACGATCCGAAGGGGTTTTTCCATGATCTCGTAGGTCGTGAAGCGTTTATGGCATTTCTGGCATTCACGTCTGCGTCTTTTCTTATCTTCGATCGGGCGTGAGTCGATGACTTTGGAATCCTCATTTCCGCAGAAGGGACATTTCATATTTCCACCTCTTTTGTCCGGTTTTGCACATTATCACGATGTATACTAATAATTATACAAAATTTTCCGCTTTCTGTCAATGCAGAAAATTCACAATATTACAACGGATTTCCGGTGTATTTTTCATATACATACAATAATTGCGGGGTTCTGAGGACTTGTGTCCTTTGGAAACCCCTGTCAAAAATGTGTCCGCTGAAAGGCGGACACATTCATTTTTCACTCCTCAGTGTTCCTCCTCCTCATCAGCATGGAGAGCATGCGGTAGTTGCTGACAAGGTCGGAGATGCCACGGAAATTGGAACGGTAGAGTTCGAGAATGACGGAGCATTCGGGGCTGCATTTGTCGAGCTGCTCCAGAAAGCTGCGGATGCGGAAGCTGCCGGAGCCGAGGGGCAGACAGTCGCCTTTTTCGCCGTGGTCGCTGATATGGACATGCACCACACGGCTGCCGAGGGTGGCGAGGATCTCTTCGGGAGATTCGCCGGAACGGACTGCCTGCTTGGTATCAAGGACAAATCTGACCTCACTGCCCATCCGGAGAGCCATTTCACGCAGGAAGCGGAGGGAACGGCTCTGACAGCGTTCGACATTTTCCTGTGCAACGATGATGCCCTCTTCCTTTCCTGCCTGCACGAGTCTTGCGAAGCGTTCGCAGTAAAGGTCCACGGGGACGGGGTGCTGGGCATCATTGCCGTGGAATACGAAGATCTCCGCACCGAGGGTATGCATGGCATCAAAGGTACGCTTGTAATAGCTGATCATCTCTTCAACACGGCGTTCATAGCGTGAAAAGAGCATCATCGGCTCCATGGGGCATGCAAAGGGGTGCACGCTCCTGCAGGTCACGCCGAAGCGTGTCATAATGTCGGAAAGGTTGGACACAAATTTGCGGCGGAGTTCCTGGTCCGCATTGAAAAAGATTTCGACATGGGTGATGCCGTTGACGGCAAGTTCATAGAGGGAATCCTCCAGAAGCTGGGGATAGAGGCATGCGGTGGATACGCCGGGCTGCATAATGTGGCTCCTTTCGGTCGTTTTTGTATTGTTTGGTGGCTGCTTTGAATAAGGCGAAATCCCCTTGGAATCCCTTTTTTCGGCTGTGCTCCCCAATGCATCCGCCGGCAGGGACACCCCATCAGAAAATATCCTTTTTGCTCTTGATGTACCGCCGGATCAGGATGATGATGATCGCCAGCAGGCAGAGGACAAGGAATGTGGGCATGAGCCATTTGTTCACGGTTTCCTCCTCGGCGGACTTCATTTCCGTCCAGAGGTCCTGCATGAGCTGGTTGGCTTCATTCGACAGGTTCACGAAAACGGTCGTGCGTTCCGCAATGAAATCCTGATCGGGATAGGACACGGGATCATTCTGCACTGCCTCATCGAGCATTGCAAATGCAGCGGAATGGGGCGTGGAATAGCAGATATAGTCGATATTGGCAAAGGCAATATCCGGTTCGCACATGAAGTTGATGTACATTTCTGCGGCTTCCTTCTGCTTGGCTCCTGCCGGAATGCACATCGCATCCACAAACAGGTTGGTACCGCTTGCAGGAACGACGAAATTCAGGGAATCATTCTCCGCCATGATGGTCAGGGCATCACCTGCATAGTACGGGGCGATCAGGGCATCGCCCGCACCCATCTTGTCGAAAATTTCATCCATGACATACGCCTGCACCACGCTTTTCTGCTCCTTGAGCTTCTCCGCACAGGCTTTCAGCTCGTCCGGATCTTCCGTATTGATGGAGCAGCCCATCAGGGATTCTGCGATCATGAACGCATCACGGGGATTATCAAACATCAGGATCTGGTCGAGGTAGGTTTCATCCCAGAGAATATCCCAGTCGATGTCCTCGGGATCGAGGTCGATCACGGTTTCATCGTAGATGATGCCGACCGTGCCCCATGTGTACGGGACGCTGTAGGCGTTCTCGGGGTCATATGCCATATTGCGGAAATTGTCCATGATATAGCTGAAATTCGGGATATTGTCAAAGTTCAGCTCCTGCACCATGTTCTCCTTGATCATCTTGCTGATCATGTAGTCGGAGGGGATGATGATGTCATAGGACGCACCGCCGCCCTTGAGCTTGGCGTACAGCTCCTCATTGGTGGAGTAGTTGGTATAATTCACCTTGATGCCGGTGAGCTTGGTGAATTCCTCATTCACATTCAGCGTGCCCTCATCGGCACCTGTGGATATGTATTCGCCCCAGTTGTAGACATTGATGGAAATGCCGGCATCCTTGAAGCGTGTGTAGTATTCCGGATCAGAAATGGTGAGGGTCTGGGCAGCGGAAGCCTCCTCTTCGGCGGCTTCCTCCGTCACCTCGGAGGAACATCCGGTCAGAAAGCCGAGCATGAACACGGGCAGACAGAGGATGGACAGAATTTGTTTCTTCATACTCACGCCCCCTTATAAGTACCGTTCTTCTTGGCGGTTCTCGTTTCAATGAGGTGCTTGACGATCAGGACGATCACGACCACAAGGAAGATCAGTGTGGACAATGCATTGATCTCAGGGGAGATCTTGCGTCTTGTCATGGAATAGATGGTGATGGGCAGCGTCTGCGAGGTCGAGCCGCTGGTGAAATAGCTGATGACAAAATCATCGAGCGAATAGGTGAAAGCGATCAGAAAACCGCTGACGATGCCGGGCATGATCTCGGGGAGGATGACCTTCTTGAACGCCTGAAAGGGGCTGCATCCGAGATCCTGAGCCGCTTCATAGAGATGGGGATCCATCTGCTTGAATTTCGGCATGATATTGAGGATGACATAGGGCACATCGAAGGTGATGTGTGCAAGCAGGAGCGTCACAAAGCCGAATTCGAGGTTCATTCTTGCTGCGAAGAACACGAACAGGAGCATGAGGGATACACCAGTGACGATCTCGGGGTTGATGATGGGCATATTGGTGATATTCATGACCACAGCCTTGGGCACTTTCCGCATGCTGTTGATGCCGATGGCAGCGAGCGTGCCGAGGATGGTGGAAATGATGCTGGTAAGGACTGCAATGATGATGGTGTTCACAAGAGAAGAAATGATGATCTCATTGTGGAACAGTCTTTCATACCAGTCAAGGGTGAAGCCGCTGAACACGGAACGGCTTTTGGTTTCATTGAATGAAAAGACGATCAGAACAAAGATCGGGACATACAGAAAGAGCATGACCAGAACAAGATAAAGATGAGCCAATTTTTTCATATGCCGCCCCCCCTTAAATCAACACTTGATCATCCGGACTGAACTGATTCATCACCGTCATGATCAGCAGGATAATCACCATCAGTACCAGCGAGATCGCCGCCCCGAGATGCGGATTATAGGCATTGCCGAGGAACTGCATCTCGATGAGGTCACCGATGAGCAGATTCGAGCCGCCGCCGAGCATACGGGAAATAATAAAGGTGGAGATCGCCGGCACGAATACCATTGTAATACCGGAGGTGATGCCGGGCACGCTCAGGGGGATGATGACACGGAAGAGGGTATTCCAGAAATTGCAGCCGAGGTCGGTTGCCGCTTCGAGGACGCTCTTGTCGATCTTCACCATCACGGAATACAGCGGCAGGATCATGAAGGGCAGGTAATTGTAGACCATGCCCAGCACAACCGCACCGGAGGTGTTGATGAGCTTGAACGGTCCCAGCCCCACAAGCCCGAACAGGTAATTGATGATGCCGTTATTGCCGAGGAGCGTCATCCATGCGTAGGTACGCAGGAGGAAGTTCATCCACATGGGGAGCATGACGATCAGGAGCATTGTCCCCTGCTTGTGCTTGTCCATGCGTGAAAGGATGAATGCCAGAGGGTACGCCATGATCAGGCAGATCACGGTAGCGATCAGTGCAAGCCAGATGGAACGCACGAAGATATTGGCATACTGTCCGACATCGGATACATACTGAATGGTAAATCTGCCCTCATCATTGGTGAGTGCAAAATATGCCACCATGAGCAGGGGCACAAGAATGAACACCACCATCCACACAAGATAGGGGGCAGCGAAAATTTTCATCTGCTTCATCTTCATTCCTCCGTTTTCTTCATAATATGAATGTCGAACGGATCAAAGGTCATGCCGATCATTGCACCGACCGGCTCCGCCTTGGTGGAATGGATGATCCATTTGTGATCCACACCGTCCACGATCATTTCATAGTGCACGCCCTTGAATACCACGGATTCCACAATACCGGTGAGCTTTGCACCCTCGGCAGAAATGACCTTGACATCCTCCGGACGGATCACCACGTCCACGGTTTCATTCGGGGAAAAGCCCTTATCGACACATTCAAACTGTCTGCCGGTGAATTCCACCACGCAGTCCTTGGGCATATGACCGTTGACGATATTGCTCTCGCCGATAAAGTCCGCAACGAATGCATTGACCGGCTCATTATAAATGTCCGTCGGAGAGCCGATCTGCTGGATCACGCCGCCGTTCATAACGACAATGCGGTCGGACATGGTGAGGGCTTCCTCCTGATCGTGGGTGACATAGACAAAGGTCAGCTCCATTGCCTGCTGGATCTTGCGAAGCTCGGTCTGCATTTCCTTGCGGAGCTTCAGGTCAAGAGCACCCAGCGGTTCATCAAGGAGGAGGACTTTCGGCTGATTGACAAGTGCACGGGCGATGGCAACACGCTGCTGCTGACCGCCGGACAGACGGTTGACAGTCCGCTTTTCAAAGCCCTTGAGATTGACAAGCTCCAGCATTTCGCCGACACGTCTGAGGATCTCCTTTTCGGGGAGCTTTTTGACACGCAGACCGAATGCAATATTTTCATAGACATTGAGGTGGGGGAAAAGTGCATACCGCTGGAATACGGTATTGACATTGCGTTTATGGGGCGGCACACCGTTGATCTTTTTTCCCTCAAACAGCACATCACCGCTGGTCGGCTCAATGAAACCGCCGATGATCCGCAGAGTTGTGGTCTTGCCGCATCCGGACGGGCCTAAAAATGTCACGAACTCCTTATCCTTGATGTCAAGACTGATGCTTTTCAGGATGCGTTCGCCGTCCTCGAATTCCACTACAATATCCTTCAGGCTGACTACATTCTCCATTTCACACGTTCCTTTCGGGGAAATGTCAAAAAGGAAGAAATTTCGACATTTCACAATAAAATCGGTACTGTGGCAAAAAATATACCATATTAACTATACGGCAAAACAGGGAAAATGTCAATAGTTTTCGGGGAATTTTCTTGGAACGTCATCCGGTAAAATCAGGCTTCACTGCATCAGCCAGAATTACAGTTACCGGCTTATTCATTTTCCGACAGTTGTCAATGACATATTTCGTTCCCCTGGAGCTGCCGTCCCAGAAGGCAAGGACTGCATCTGCGTACGCAATGATCTGTAAATTCCGTTTCAAGGGTGCACCCCTCCGGAATTTCTGATAATCCGGAAGAAATTCTTTCAAAGGAATACCGTGTTTCTGAGCGTACGCCCTTGCACAGCTGTCAACGCCCCGTGCTCCCCCACTCACGATTTCCGTCACATTGTCCGGCAGATACTGTTCAAGATTTGAGATGCTCACATTCCGTGAACCAATGACTGCAATTTTCATAGACTTTTCCTTTCTATTGGATGCATTTTAGATACATTTTGCATCCATACAATACATTATACCACAGTTTCACGGTAAAATAAAGTCATTCCAGAAGAAAATTAAACATAAAAGGAGTGCATTTTATGTCCATGAAAAGTCTGTCGATCCGGATTGATTCCGACATGCTGGATAAGCTGCATGTGGTTGCTGACTATGAAGCACGTTCTGCAAATGGTCAGATTCTGATCCTCATTCGTGAGTGCATCGAAAAATATGAGGAGAGGCACGGCAAAATTGAATTGGGAAATGAGAAGAAAAACACCGGAGCCTGAACGCTTCGGTGTTTTTGCTGCAAAGAATGCACCGGCTCCGGTCGGGGGGCAATCCCCCATGCTTTCAGATCCTCCCCTCCCCGAAAAGTCAAAACATCACTTTTTTAATAAGATATGCTATTGACAACGCATGCATGATGCAGTATAATTGTAACTGTAATATGAACAATTCTCGGAAAGTAACAAATATGAAAGGAGTTCATTTTATGAGGGGAATTTTGAAAAGAAGTGCGGCTTTCCTGCTTGCCGGTGCAGTTGCCGCATCCTCCGGCATTGCCGGCATCATCGGCTCTGCGGCAAATCACGCAAGAGTGGCAGTCCATGACCCGTCCATCTACAAGATGGAGGACGGCAGTTATTTTATCATCGGCTCGCATTTAGGTGCGGCGACCTCTCCGGATCTCGGCAGCTGGACGCATGCTGCGAATTCTGCCGCAGGTACGAAGAACACCACATTCTTCAAGGACATCTACACCGACCTTGCAGTTCCGGCAGCATGGTCATCCCCGTCCAATGCAAATTATGACCTCTCCGGCAATCTCTGGGCACCGGATATTATCTGGAATCCGGAGCTTGGCAAATACTGCATGTACCTGAGTGTCAACGGCGACAACTGGAAATCCTCCATCGTCATGTGCACAGCGGACAATATCGAGGGTCCGTACACCTATGTGGATACCGTGGTATACTCCGGCTTCAACAACAGCGACACGTTCCACTATTCCAAGACGGATGTGGAAAAGGTGCTCGGCAGCAATCCCGATATTTCCCGCTACCTTTCCAACGGTGAATGGAATGCCAACTACGGCACGAATGCCATTGATCCGGCGGTGTTCTATGATGAAAGCGGTGCACTGTGGATGGTCTACGGTTCCTGGTTCGGCGGTCTGTTCATGCTGGAGCTTGACGAAAGCACGGGTCTGCGTGATTATCATGTGACCTATCAGACCGTGAACAACGCATCGGATGCCTACATGGGCATCAAGGTCGCAGGCGGTCACTGGGTATCCGGTGAAGGCCCGTACATTGAGTACATGGAGGATCCGGAAACGGGCAAGGGCTATTACTATCTCTTCGTTTCCTATGGCTGCTTCAACAATGACGGCGGCTACAATATGCGTGTGTTCCGCAGCGACTATCCGGCAGGTCCCTATGTCGATCAGAACGGCAACTCCGCTGTGTACACCTCCGGCGGCAACAATATCGGCGGCAATATCGGCATGAGGCTGATGAGCAATTACAAGTGGAACTGCAATGACAGACCGAACAAGGCACAGGGTCACAATTCCCTGCTGATGGATGATGACGGCAAGCTCTTTGTGATCTATCACAACAAATTCGACGATGCCTACGGCTTCCATGAGGTGCGTGTGCACCAGCTCCTGATGAATGAGGATGGCTGGGTGAATGCGGCACCCTATGAATATGTACCGGGTGAGGAAGTTTCCGCTGCCGGTCATACGATGGAGGCAGTCACGGGTGAATATGAATTCATTTTCCACCAGCTGAACCAGACCATTGTGGATGATCAGGTAACCAGCGGCAACAATGCGGAGGTGGAATATTCCCAGAATATCACACTGAATGCGGACGGCACTGTTACGGGCGATATTACCGGCACATGGACAATGGCGGAGGATTCTGCGGACATGACCCTGACCTATGACGGCGTGACCTACAAGGGCAGCTTCATTGTGCAGGCGGATGAATCGGCGGAGATGGTGCAGAAGATGACGTTCACTGCATCCGGCAACAATACCTGTGTATGGGGCAGCAAGAAGGATGCCTATGTATTCTCCGAGGATCTGAAGGATGCATCCAATGCGGAAAGCAAGCTCACCTATGCACCGCAGACAGCACAGCATCCCACGGACTACTCCAGACTTTCCGGCACGGAGCTTCTCTCCGGCGTTTCCTACTATATTACGAGCAAATTCAGCGGCATGGTGCTTGACCTTGCAGGCGGAGCAACGGAGGACGGCACGGGGATCCAGCAGTGGAACAGGACGGGCGGCAGTCATCAGGAATGGCGTATCTGTGCGGTGGATGAGGAATACTGCAAGATCGTTTCTCTCTCGGACGAATCGAAGTGCATCGGCGTGCAAAACACAACGGAACCGGGAGCGAAGCTTGCAGAATTGCAGACCTACACGGGCGAGGACAGCCAGCTGTGGAAGATCGTGCAGGACGGTGCATTCTATGGTATCATTTCCAAGGCAAATGATAACGCAGGACTGGACGTTTACGGCTGGTCGGACGAAGCCGGCGGCGAGATCGCAATCTATGATTTCTGGGGCGGCGGCTGCCAGCTCTGGAATCTGGAGCCGGTCTGCCCGAGCGTTCCGGACGGCAGCTACATGGTGAAGAACGTTAACAGCAGCCTGTTCATGACCCTGCAGAACAATGTGAACGCAGCACAGGGAATTCCCCATGCATGGAAATTCACGAAGCAGGAGGACGGCACCTATCTGATTCAGGCAGAAAACGGCGAATATCTGACTGTGTATGAAAATGCGGCGGATGACGGGCTGAATATCGGCGTGGAGGAGTTCGACGACAGCGTCGGTCAGTATTTCAGACTGCACTGCAATGCGGACGGTTCCTATGTCCTGCTCACAGAATCCTCCCACGGCAAGTCCTGTGCGGATGTATTCGAGATCAGCACGGAGCCGAATGCGAACATCTGCCAGTGGAATTACTGGGGCGGCGACGGACAGAAATTCATCCTCGAACCGGCGGGCAGACCTGATGGTGATGTGAATGCGGATGATAGTTTCAACATCAAGGATATTATCATGATGCAGAAGCATCTGCTCGATGCCGGCAGCATCGTGGACTGGATCGCAGGCGACATCGACAACAGCAACAGCATCAATGCATTTGATCTGGCAATGATGAAGAAAATGCTGCTTGCAAAATAATGAAAGAACCGTCCGGGCATGGCTCGGACGGTTCTTTTTCTGTCGTCGGCTTCACTGCATCCTGCCGCAGATCTCACCGAATCTTGCACAGATCGCTCCGTAATTCTCCCGTCTGTGCGGATACAGACAGCCGGAACAGTCCTTGGTGCCGTCCGGCAGGATGGTGAATGCACCGCCGCATTCCGTACCGAGCACATACAGCGGACAGTAGCAGAACAGACAGTTGAAATCCTCCGGATCCGCCCCCTCATGGCAGGGAAAGCATTCACAGCTTTTATGTGAAAAATATTGATATTCCGGCATATTCCCTCCTAAACTCCATATTTGATCCTGATCCTCTCAAGCTTCTCCCCGAAGGGCTTGGCAAGCCAGAACAGGAACAGGAAATTGGACACGGCATAGAGCACCAGATGCGGCAGGGAAGCCAATATTTTGGCGAGATACAGCTGAAGATCGAACCCCTCCCCGTACCAGAGCACCGTCCATACATCCATGATCATCGAATAGAGCACACCAGCCAGCAGACCGGTGCACAGAAGCAGTGCACGGCTCCGCTTCAGCGGCTCCGCCATTGCTCCGGCAATCCAGCCGATCAGCCCCCACGCAAGCATCTGGAATGCCGTCCACGGTCCCTGTCCGAAGTAGAAATTCGACAGAAGTGCCGCCATTGCACCGGTCAGAAAACCGGCTTCACTGCCGAGGTACATTGCCGTCAGCATAATGACCGCCGTCACGGGCTTGCAAAGGGGGATGAAGCGTCCGGCAATGCACAGTGCCGTCATGATCGCAGTGAGCACCAAACGCCGTGTTCCGGTCTTTTTTCGTTCGATGCCAGCCAGAAAGAGAAGCACGGACAATGCCGCCGCCGCAAAGGAAATGAACAGATGCCGCCTCTCTCCGAAAATGACCGCCCCCGCAATCACGAGAGCAGGCAGGAGCACAAAGGGAATTGCCCATCTGAGGACATTTTGAAGCATGCGGTTTCGGATCATGAGCATGATGCAGACCCCCTTTTCCCGTTCTGCCGGCACAGGGCGGCGGCATCCTCCACCGTTACGGCATTGTCAAAATGCCCCCTTGTCATGCGGCTTGCGGCGGTCGTGTAGAAACTGCTTTCGGAGAAGAATTTCCTCGGCATATCGGAGGAGATCACGTTCCCACGGAAAAAAAGTGCACATCTGTCCGCACATTCTGCGGCAAGCTCCGTATCATGCGTGACAATGACGATGGTCAGCCCCTCCTCTTGCAGCTGCCGGAGAATGCCGGTCAGCCGCTGCTTGGCATGGGCATCCAGCCCCTTGGTCGGCTCATCGAGAAGGAGGAGTTTCGGCTTTCGGGCAAGCACCTTTGCCAGAGCACAGAGCTGCTGTTCGCCGCCGGAAAGGTCGTAGGGATGCTTGTCATAGAGGTGATGCAGGTCAAAGGGGAATGCTTCCGCACCTGCCTCCTCCAGCTCCTCACGGACGGTATTTTTCAGAAAAACGGTCTGCACGTCCTGCGGAAGTGCCGCAAGGCAATGGTCATAGAGCGAATGGTTTTTGTAGTCTTTCAGGCGTTTTCCGAATACACGGATGCTCCCTGCACAGGGCTTGTGCAGTCCGGCGGCGGCATGCAGGGCGGTGGTCTTGCCGGAGCCGTTGCCGCCGAGGATGCAGAAGATCTCCCCCTCCTGCACCGTCAGGCTCAGATCCGAGAGCACATCCGGCAGATGCCTTTCATAGCGGAAGAACACATTCCGGAATTCCAGAGCTGCCGGCTTTTGCTCCGGCGGCTCTTGTTCGGGGAGCGTGCGGATATGGTCGGCATAATGCGTTTCGAGGAAGTCACGCCCCTCACGCACGGTCAGCGGACAGACCGCACCGGCATCAAGGGTACAGAAAAGCCTTGCGGCGGCAGGCATCGCACAGAGAAGCTCCGGTTTTCCACGCAGGGAAGCGATCGCCTCACGGGGGGGAGCATCGTGCAGGAGTGCCCCGTTTTCCATCACCAGCAGGCGGTCACAGATGGGGATGATGTCCTCGAGCCGGTGTTCGGCAATGAGAATGGTCAGAGAAAAGTCCGTGCAGAGCCGCCGGAGCGTGGTGATAAAGTCCGCCGCTGCGATCGGGTCGAGCTGTGCGGTCGGCTCGTCGAGGATGAGGAGATCCGGCTGCATCACCATCACAGCGGCGAGGTTGAGCAGCTGCTTCTGACCGCCGGAGAGCGTGGACACATCCCTGTCAAACCAACGCTCGATCCCGAACCAGCTCGCCATCTCCGCAATGCGTCTTGCAATGGATGCCTGCGGAACATGGAGATTTTCAAGCCCGAACGCCAGCTCGTGCCACACCTTGTCGGTCACGATCTGCTGTTCGGGTCTTTGCATGACAAAACCGATTCGGGCGGCAGCATCCCTCTCGGACAGGGCGGAAAGCTCCGTGCCCCTGAACCGGATCGTGCCGCTGAATTCCCCCATCGGTGTCAGCTCACGCTTGAGCAGCCGCAGGAGGGAGGATTTTCCGCTGCCGGTCGCACCGCACAGTGCGATGAATTCGCCCCTCTGCACGGAAAAACTCACGTTCCGCACGGCTGGTGCGGTGCATTTGGGGTGGGTAAAGCTCACATTTTCGACAGAAAGCAGTGCCATCGGATCGCCTCCTTTGCTTCGGTCATCACCGGCAGGAGCACCAGAATTCCATAGGAAATCAGACTGCAAACAGCTGCCGGAGAATGGACGGATACGGTAAATCGGGGGTAGAAGCTGTGGTCGAGTGCCCCCAGCCCTGCAAGGGTGAGGGCGGTGCACAGCAGGCTCAGGCTCAGAAGCAGGACATCCCCACGGCGAAAGCGGAAAATGGCGAATTGCGTCCGTTTTCCGATGCCGTAGCCCCTCGCCGCCATGCTGTCAGCGGTGATGATGCCGTTTTCAAGTGCCCATGTCAGCAGAATGGAGAACACACGCAGATGATCACGCAGACGATCCTCTCTGTAAAGTCCGAGGGCTTTCTGTGCCTGTGTGATCTTCTTCGCCTGTGTACCAAGCAGGGCCACATACCGCATTGCCATCGAAAGGACGAGGGCAAGCTTCGGGGAAAGCCTGCCGCAGACATAGAGGAGCTTGTCACGGGTCATGAGCCTTGAAAAGCTGCGGAACCAGCAGAGCACCGCCAGCATGGAGCAGGACGCAAAAACGCCGTAGATCAGAGCTTCCAGCGTGACGGGGTTGTGGTTGAGCACAAAGAGCACGGTCACGCCGCTGTGGGAGAAAAGGGGATTGAGCAGGGCAAGGAGGACGAACAGCCCGAGCGTAAACAGGGAGCTTTTCAGAGCAAAGCCCCCGTGCAGGAGGCACAGGAGCAGTGCTCCGGCAAGGGAAATGAGCGTTACTGCCGGATGCATACAGAACATGGCAATGCCGGAAACAGCGAAGAAATATACCGTCAGTACAGCCGGATTGTGATCGGAAAAGCCCCTCATCCCTCCACATCCTTTCCAAGATCAAGCGAATACAGCCATTCCACAAGGTCGCCGTCCGTGAGGACGTATTCGCCGCAGCCGACCGAGGGGGACGCACCATTGACATGGAATACCCAGCCGGACAGGTCGCCGCAATCGAATTCATAGAGGTCGGAAATGCCCTGTACATAGGCAAGCTCCGGCGTACCGCTGTACTCGATGCGGATGCCCTCCGCTCTGGCGGCACGGGTCAGGGCATCAAAGGCGGTATCGCCCTGTGCAAGGGGGACTTCGGTAAGCCCCAGAATTTCGCCGTTTTCCGGAATATGATCCGCTTTGCCTGCCACGGTGTCACAGCGGATGGTGAGCTTCACGCTGCCGATGATCTCTTCCTCTGCAAGGCTCTCGGGCTGGTAGTAATCCTCCGCACTCTCGATCTGCACCAGCCACACCAGCAGGATACCGCCGGCGGCAAGCAGTAAAACAGTGAGGGCGGTTCTGCGTTTCTTCCGCAGAAACAGCACAATACAGCCGATTCCTGCCGCACCGAGAATGCATGCCGTAATGATGACACGGCAGTCTGGCGGGACGGCACGTCCGGATGTGCTCACAAGGTAGGGGTTGGTGTCCGCTTGCAGGGCATGGAGGGCGAAAAACACCTGTATATTGGCGTTCTGATTGACTGCACCGCCCTCGGAATGGCTGAAGCTCCCATCCGCAAGGCGGTATTTTGCAATGCCGTCAAGAAGGGTGTTCCCGTTTTTCACAAAACGCTCATCCGTCAGCGGTTCGATGCCGAGGGTATGCAGGGCAAGGAGCACCTGTGCGGTGCTTTCGGGATTCGGCACGCCGTAGCTTGCAAAATCGCCGCCCTCGAGCTGCTTTTCCGAAAGAAGGGCAAGAGCACGGTCGATCTCTGCCGGATATTCGCCGTAATACGGTGCAAGTGCCTGCAAAGCCATAGCAGTGACATCCGCATCGCTCTGCTCCCCCGTCAGTGCCCAGCCGCCGTCCGCAAGCTGGAGGGAGAGGAGGTTCTGTACAACATCCTGTGCGGTGTACTGACTGCCGGTACAGCCGCTGTTCAGCAGATGCAGACCCCAGACCCAGCTCATGATCCCCATCTCACCGATGGAATTTCCCATCGTTTCGGCAATATACGCTTCACCGCCGCCAACGCAGAGATAGGCAAGGGCATATTTCTGTGCGGTCACGGCACTGGTGACTGTGTTTTCTGCAAGATAGGCATCGAGTGCCTTGGAATATGCCGAAAAATCGTAGTTTTCGGCATCCTGCGACAATGCGAGCACATACCATTCCGCCGTCATTCCGGCATTGTCCGCAAGTTCTCCGTCAAGCCAGTCCTGCACGGAATCCGCCCCATCCTGTGCAAGCTCATAGGCAAGTACGCCGTCGAGCAGCTCCTGTGCATCGGCGGCACTGCATGCAAGCGGTGTGAGCAGGGTGCACAGGAGGAGCAGGATCCCCAGAATTCCGGCAAATTGTTTACTTCTCATGACGCTTGCGTGTCAGAGCCATGCCAGCCGCCGCAGTCAGGACAGCCGCCACGAGTGCGAAACCGGTCTTGTCACCGGAAGCCGGATTGGAAACGGCTGCGGCAGTGGTGGCAGTTGTGGTCTTGGCTGTGGTCTGTGCGGCTGTTGTGGTGTTCGTGGTTGTTGTTGTGGTCGTGGTGGTTGTTGTGGTGGTTTCCGGTGCGGCGGTCGTATCCGCAGTGGTTTCGGGTGCGGTCACTTCTGCCTTGCAGACGGGGGGCACGAGGATCTGTGTATCGGAAACGGCACTGAGCACGGCATTTCCGGCATTTTCAAGGGTCAGCGTCACCTTTCCCTGTGCATCGGTCAGGAATGCGGAAACTTCGCCGTTGATGGTGATGGCGGCACCCTCCACGGGCTTCTGGATGGGGTTCCAGTTTTCGTCATAGCCATTTGCGGTGAGGGTCAGGGTGAATTCCTCGCCGGACTGCACGGAAACAGTGTTCACATCAAAATAGCAGTAAGCATCGGAAAATCCGGTCAGATCGGTATAGCAGTATGCATTGACATAGCTGCCATCAGCAATGGGATCCTCCAGCGACAGGGCGGAGGCATGGTTCACACAATAGCCGTAGCCGCTGCCCTGCTCGATACCCCAGAGCTTGGTGATGCCAAGACCGAACTCGGTGCGGGAATTGCCGTAGCCGGCAGCGGCACCGCCGTCATAGTGGTTCTCATGGGCGAGGTACAGGGCATCATTGATGGTGAGTGCACCATCGCCGTCGGCATCGGTCACGGTGACGGGTTCAGCGGCGAGCACGAGTGCACCGGTATTGTCGGAGATGGTGACAAAGACCTCGGCGGAATCGGCAGCGGATGCGGAAAGGGGGAGTGCGGCTGTGAGTGCGAGCACGGCAGCGGCAGAAATCAGTGTTTTTTTCATGTGAATGACCTCTCTTTTCATGATTTTGCAGATTTGGGTGGTTTTACGCCGGCAGCTTCCAATGCCCTCGGCCACGGACCGAGGAATGCTTTCACGGCGATGACCTCACGCTCTGTGAAGTCGGAACGTTTGGGATAGCGGTTTTCGCCCCGCTCCTGCAATTGCCGGTATTTCTCCTGCAAAAGCGAGATGCAGTCCGATTTGGTGAACTTTTCCATAAACACCTCCTTCAATGGTTTCGCATACACAGACAAAAAAAGTGCCTTTTCATCGCCAAAGCAACAAAAAAGCACAGCAATTTTCCACATCCGGAAAGGGGCACTCCCCCTCGGACATTTCCAACGGCTGCACTTTTCAGATCCAAAAATGCGGTTACCTGCATTGTCCGGCCGGTATTCCGACTATACGGCAGTGATGGCTGCGACGGATTTTCACCGAACTTCCCCTGTACCGGACTGCGAAATGGATTTTTTTCATTATAGCATGGGAGAGGGGATTTGTCAAGTAAATGCCGGCAATTTTAGATTTATCATTTGCAAAATCGACATTTCCCCCTGCCCCTCTGGTTTCCCCTCTGCACACCCCTTCCGTCACCCCACCCCCTTTGTCGATTTTGCTGAGAGTTTTTCTATCCGAAAAAAATTCAGCTTGCCTTCCATGCAAAAATATGCTATCATTATGTCACACTTTCCCATCGCAGTGTGTCTGTATAGATGAAAGCCCAAACGTGCGTCAAGCTTATATGATACAAGAAAGGAGGACTGCCCATGACGGAAGATGCAATGCGGCAAAGGGCGGTATATGACGAGTATTTCAATTATGTGTACGCCATCGTGCTGCGGATCCTGCATGACTGCGGCAGTGCGGAGGATGCCGAGGAATGCGTCATTGATACCTTTGCTGAGGTGCTCCCACGCCTGCATGAGATACAGGAACAGTCACTCAAGGCATACCTCGGAACCACCGCAAGACATAAAGCCCTCAATGCCGCCCGTGTGCTCCGGCGTGAAAACAGCCGGAATGTACCGATGGACAGCGTGCAGGAGCTGACAGCTCCGCAGATCGTCGAGGAGGCAGCGGAGGAAAACCAGCTCCGGCAGCTCCTGCTCCGGAAAATCACCGAGCTTGGAGAGCCGGACACCAGCATCCTCATTCAGAAATATTACTACGGCCGCAATTCCAGAGAGATCGCAAAGCTCACAGGACTGACACCGGCAGCCGTCAGACAACGCTGCACCCGTGCCGTCAAACGCCTGAAACAGGAGCTTTCCGGCTGGGAACTGATTTGGTAAAGGAGGTCATCGCATGAAACATAAGCGTCATATCAGCAGCATCCTGCAAAATGCTGACGAACAGACCGCACAGCAGATCGCAGAGCTTTCCCCTCCGGCGGATGCCGAAACGAAGGAACGGCTCTATCAACGCATACAGGAACGAATGGAACAGCCCGTGTCCGTGACGGAGGAACGCTTCACCGTCAGAACGGTGCACCGTGCCCCTTGGGGGAAGATCACAGCGGCGGCAGCCTGCCTGCTCATTGCAGGAGGTGCGGCAGGCGGTGTGCTTCTCAGCGGAAGACCCGGCGGCACACAACCCCTTGCACCGGGACAGTCCGTGGCATCCACACAGTTTGCAGCATCCGAACAGCCCACAGCACCGCCGCAGCCCACGGATAAAATAAAGAAGGAGTGGACGCAGGAGGAGGTCTATGCACTGTGCATGGATTCCCTCGACAATCTGAGAAAATACGGGCGATTTTCCTGCTCTGTGGCTAAGACGACCGCACAGAAAAATGCTCTCGTTCCGGAGCTTCAGGCGGAGCTGGAGCTGGATTTTGAAGCGGAGATCTATCACAGTGCCGCACAGTATACCATCTACGATCAGGAAACGATCACAATACAGAAAAATCAGTGGTACTATGCCGATGGATGCGAGCTACAGCTGTCCGAATGCCTGACCGACGATCATGCACAAGGAAAAGGTGTATTCAGCCAGCCGGAACAGAATTTTGTCCTGAGAGGCAGGGGCGGCAGTCCATCCGACTTCCCGATCAACACCGCATTTCTGATGGAAACCTATCTGTCGGATTTCAGCAAGTGGGAGGTCGTGGGCACGGATGTGTTCGACTATGTGTTCATCGAGGATCCCACCACGAACATCACCCATGCAATGCAGCGTGAGTGCATCGTGCTGGAGCTTTCTGGGGATGTGTTCGGTGAGCAGTTCGGAAGCAGTAGTCAGGTAATGGTGGACGCAGAAATCGGCATGTGGCTTCAGATCGTCTATTATGATGCGGACGGCACTGTCAGCAGGACAAATCTCAACGACCTGAAATTCGGCAGTGATGCGGAAATCACGCATCCTTACAACATCGGGCAGGAGATCCTCAAGGGGGATTATGTCTTTGATACGGAGTATGAGCTGCCGGACAGCTATCTGAAACATCCGATGGAGATGCACACAGAGGAATAAACACGAAATGTGCAGCAGCTTGAGTCTGTTGAAAAACCACTCTTTTGAAGCCGAAGGCAAGGACAAAAGTTTTTGATCGACCTTTTTTCAAAAAGGTCGTGGGGTCAAGGGGCGAAGCC
>JAFTQJ010000062.1 GCA_017462785.1 Oscillospiraceae bacterium
GCGGGTACGCAGTACCCTCGCAATAAAGCCCCTCCCCTCGGGGAGGGGTTGGGGCTGCTCCCCACGGGGGGGGGAGACGTCACGAAGTGACAGAGGGGACGGCACCGGTGAGGTGGGGGTAATTTTTGGGGGTTCTTACCCCAGAAAAAAACTTTGTTGACATGCTGATGCTGCTGTACGGAATGTACAGCAGCAAAACGATTACATCATTTCAGTATTTTCTGTATCCGACTCCATTGTTTCCAACTGTTCCGGCATTTCATTCAGCAGAAGATCTGCCGGAGCCAATGCAGTGAGATCCGCCGGCACCTTCTGCACGCCGTTGATAAGGTACATGGATGCATGTCCAGCCGGCATATAAACACCATAGCTGCCGCCGATCTGATTATAGCTCGATCCGGCTTCCAGACGTGCGATATTCTGTACCGCAGAATCCGCAGACATTGTGCAGTTCAGGCTGACTGCATCGGCGTTTCCAAACAGATAAATGCCGCTTGCCCTCGCATCGGTGGTATTCTGCAAGCAGAATTCCGTGTTTTTGATATATGCCCGAGAGGAGATCTGCACCTCGATGTTATTTCCGAAATTCTGGCTGCCCTCCGCCTGTCCGAACTTTACGCCCTCACAATGCAAAGAGGAACCCTGCTCAACACGAACTACGCCGTATCCGGCAGTGCTGTTCTTGTGGCAGCCGTTCAGATTGATGTTCTGAATACTGAGCGACGTATTCTGGACATGCAGGTTGCTCGTGGTGCTCGTCTGCTCAAATGTGATCGTGCTGGTGTTCACACCGTTCGTCTGGGTTCCGGCGATATACACCACTGCATTGCGGATATAGAGCGTGGGCACTGTCGCATGCAGCCCTGCCGCAAGCGTCAGGGAAAGGTAGCATCCGGGATGTTCTGCCGCAAACTGGAGAGCCTCACGCACCTCCGCTTCCGTGGAGGCAACGACGTTTCTGGACATATTCTGCTGACGCACATTGACAGCGGACAAACCGGATGCAGTTTCATCCACAGTCTGCTGCACTGCCGTCAGCAGAGCATCCGTCTGCTCCGCTGTATAATACTGATCGGGGTCAAAACTGCCATCACCCCCTTCCCCGAACTTATCGAAATTTACCTTCACCCATTTTCTGCCATTGCTCAGGCGGTAGGAACTGCCGCCATTCTCCAATACGAAGAGCTTGCTCCCAACCTCCCAGCTGGGATGCTCCACGGGGTCGGGGATATCCTCCGCCGTATCGCAGATAATTTCCGTGTAATAGGAAAATTTTCCCTCTGCGTATTTCGCATGTTCGATTACGTTTTCACTGAAAGCCATACAAAATCCTCCTGCTCTCCTGAATCATCATTTTTGCGTACAGAACGACAGCATTTGCTTCTTCTGAAAGAACAAATGTTCCCGTTCTATTATTATTCTATCATGAAAAAAGGATTCTGTCAAGAGGTAAAAGAAAAAATGTTCTTTTATTCAAATGAAAAGCATGTGAGGTTCATAATACGAAATCCTTTGGCGGGCAGAAAGCAATAGATCCCACCTCTCTCGGTGAGAGAGGGTGGGATCATTACAGGATTACTTGCCAATACGAGTGAGCAGCACCACCGTTTCCACATGCTTCGTATGCGGAAACATATCCACCGGCTGGATCTTCCGTACCGTATACCCCAGCTTTTTCAGCAGGAGCAGATCACGTTCCAGACTTTCAATACCGCAGGAAATGTAAACGATCTTTCTTGGTGCAAGCTTCGCCAGAGATTCCAGAAACCGCTTATCACTGCCGGTTCTTGGCGGATCGGTGAATACCACGTCCGCAGACTCACCGAATTTCGCCATCCGTTCCATGAATCTGCCGGAATCCTCATTGACAAACTGAATGTTTGTACACTGATTCTGTGCAGCATTCTTCACTGCATCCGCCGCAGCACTGCTGTTCAGCTCCACGCCGATGACCTCCTTGCAGTGGTCGGAGGCAATGATGCCGATCGTTCCCGTTCCGCAGTAGCAGTCCAGCACACGGTCATTCTTCGTCAGTCCGGCAAATTCCACCGCCGTCCGGTACAGCACCTCCGTCTGCACAGGGTTCACCTGATAAAAGGAACGTGCCGAAATGCGGAACGTCTTGCCGCAGAGCGTGTCCACGATATAGCCCTTTCCGTGGAGGACGAATTCCTGCTCGCCCATCGTCAGCGGCATCGGATTCTGACAGACATTCTGCACGACCGTGGTAATGTACGGATGTGCTTTCAGCAGTGCCCCCACAAAATTCTTCTTCGACGGAAACGCACTCTTGCTCGTGATGATGCACACCAGATATTCTCCGCTGTGATGCCCTTTCCGCACCATCACATGCCGGATCAGTCCCTTGTCCGTCATGGGGTTGTAGGGGAAGATCTTGAATGACCGCATCAGAATGCGGATCGTTGCAATGATCTTGTCCGCCTGCACGTCTTCCAGCATGCAGGTTTCACATGGAACAATTTTCCCGCTGCCAGATTGGTAGATACCGGAAATGATCTGCCGCTTGGGGTTCGTATAAAAGCCATGCTGCACCTTGTTGCGGTAGTGATAGGGGTGCTTCATGCCGATGATTTTTTCACATTTTGCAAATTGACCGAGCAGCCGTTCTGTTTTCGCCTGCTTCCATTGCAGCTGTTCTCCGTAGCTCTCCCTGAGCTGACAGCCGCCGCAGCGTTTGAACAGCCGGCAGTTTTGTTCACTCATAGTTCGTCCTCCTTGAAATTCTCTCTGTGCATTCATTATAACATGTGCAGAGAAAATTGTCAAATGCTTGCAAAATGGGGCATTCTGTGCTATAATGAAAGTATTCCGATTTTATCCGACAAAAGTACAGTAACGCACAATGGAGGGAAACAATATGAAAAAACTGTTTGCACTTTTAGCCGCCGCTGCATTCCTGTGCAGCCTTTCCGTCCGTCCCCTGTCTGCCGATGCAATAGAGGCGGCAGGTATCGACGATTTCACGCAGCAGACCGCAGAGAAAAGGGAAAATACACCGGATTTTGATACCTACAATGAAACCTATTCGGACGGGCTTTACGAATTCTATCTCAGTGAGGAGTATGCCTGTCTTTCCGGCTGCAAGGACCGCACCATCACGGAAGCCGTCATTCCTGCCGAGGTAAAGGGGCTTCCCGTCATCGGCATCACCAATTCGCCCTTTGGCTTCTGCCGCAATCTCAGAACCATCGTTCTTCCCGATACTTTGCAGTATTTTGAATGGCAGGCTCTGGTCGTTCCGTCAGTCAGACTCGGCAGCAGTGACACCGATCCCGTTCCTTCCGTTGCGGAAATCGTGGTATCCGAAACCAACCCCTATTACACCGTATCGGACGGACTGCTCTACACCAAGGATATGAAAACCCTGATCGGCTGTCCGCCGGCATTGGGCATGACGGAGGTGCAGATCTCCGCACAGACGGAAACCATCGGCGATTATGCCTTTGTTGCCTGCCGTGACCTCCGGACTGCTGTGATTCCGGAGCACGTCAAGCACATCTGCAACGGTGCCTTTGCCGCATGTCCCAGCCTCACCAGAGCCGAGCTGCCCGAGAGCATCACCCTCATTGGCGGTGATATGTTCTGGATCTGTGAAAGCCTTTCCGAGGTGACATTCAGGGGAGAACTCGAAAAAATCGGCTATGGAGCCTTCGGCAGATGTACCGCACTGACGGATTTCACCATCCCCGAAACCGTGACCTTCATCGGCTGTAATGCCTTTCAGGAGTCCGGCTGCATCGAAAATGTGAACGGTGTCCACTATTTCCAGAACTGGGTCGTTGGCAGTGATGAGGATGTGCGTGATGCCGTAGTGCGTGAGGGTACCGTGGGCATTTCTGAAATGGCTTTCTCACAGGCAAACGAACTGGAATTGCTGGATATTCCTGCTTCAGCAAAATACATTTGCAATCTGCCCGTGATACAGATCGGAAAGCCAAAATCAAGAGTGCATTACAGAGCGGATCACATCTATGAAAAAACGCTGATCGGTGCCAGAAGTACCATGGATTTCTACATCTGGGATCCCGACTGTGAGATCTTCGACAGTGAAAAGACGATCCCTGCCGAATACAGATATGATGTTCAGGTATGGGAAAGTGATGACGCTTTCGGAGTTTCCGGCAGTTTGGACACAGAATGCGGCGTTCTGACTACGAAAACCATCACCGGAGATGCCGTGATTCACGGCTATGAAGGCTCCACTGCACAGGCATATGCAGAGAAGTACAACAGAATCTTCGTCCCGATCGCAGAACCCACCGGCGACCTCAACGGTGACGGAGCACTCACTGTTGCGGATGCCGTACAGCTCCGGAAATACCTCCTCGGTGCACCGGATGCGGTTCCCTCCGACTGGACAGCCGCCGACATGTACATGGACGGCAGACTCGATGCCTTCGACCTGAGCATCGTGAAGAAAATGCTGCTGAATCAGGAGGGAACACGATGAACCGACCGTATATCATCTGCCACATGCTCACCTCCCTTGACGGGAAAGTGACGGGTGATTTCCTGTATACCCCGACCGGACTTGCAGCATCCGAAACCTATTATGAAGTCAACCGCCTGCTCCGTGGGGATGCCTTTGCCTGCGGCAGAGTGACAATGGAATCCAGCTTTACAGGGGGATTCCGCCCAGACCTCACGCCCTTTGCAGATGCACAGGTTCCGTCAGGGGACTACATTGCCCGTCAGCATTCCTATTATGCCGTATCCTTTGACCGTCACGGAAATGTCGGCTGGACGGATGCTTTCATCCACGACGAGGACGAGGGTTATGACAACTGCCACATCATCGAGGTGCTTTGCGAGGATACCCCGAAGCCCTACCTTGCCTACCTGCGGAGCATCGGTGTTTCCTATCTCTTTGCAGGTGCATCCGAAATGGATCTCCCTCTTGCCCTTTCCAAGCTCCATGACTGTTTCGGCATCCGCAAAATGCTACTTGAGGGCGGCAGCATCATCAACGGAGCATTCCAGCGTGCAAACCTGATCGATGAGCTTAGTCTTGTCATTGCCCCGATGACGGCGAATGCAGAGGACAAGCCCCTGTTCTGGGAAAGCACGATGCAGGAATTCCGCCTTGTGCATGAGAAACTCTTCCATTCCTCCGGCACTGTTCACCTGCGGCTCCGCAATGCCGCCAACCGCTACATGGCAGCCTGCTGGTGTCCGAGGGGAAGCGACTGCGATTTCGGAATGCAGTGCAGGGAAGGGGTGTACTGCCGCCTGCTTGAAGTCATTGACGTGAACGAACACGACACCGCTTTCCGCTTTGGCGGCGACCGTGCACAGTTCTTCCGCACAAGAGAAGAAGCGGAGCATTACCTGCAAACCATCCGTCAAACCAACGCAAAATAGCCATCATTCCCAAATCCAAAAAAATTTCAGTTTTTTTTGAAAAAACCTGTAACGAATCCGCTTCCGCTGTGTCTTATAGGCGTAAGGGCAAAGGAAAACCTTGGGACGCTCTTATGCGGTATACCAAAACTGGAAGAAAGGAGAACGTGTGTTGAAAGAAGTAGAAGCACTTTACAATACTTATTTCCACGATGTCTACCTCTATGTCAAATCCCTGTCCCACAGTGATGACATTGCTCAGGAAATGACACAGGAAACGTTTTTCAAAGCGATGAAGTCCCTCAATACCTTCAAGGGTGACTGTGATGTCCGTGTGTGGCTTTGCCAGATCGCAAAGAACACTTACTATAACTACTGTTCACGCAGCCGGCAGACCCCCGTGGACACCATCCCCGAAACCACAGCGGACACCACTGTTTCAATCGTGGAATCATTGGAGGACTCCCAGCAGGCAATGCAGATCCACCGCATCCTGCACACAATGGACGATCCCTACAAGGAGGTTTTTACCCTCCGTGTATTCGGGGAGCTGTCCTTCCGGCAGATCAGCGAGATCTTCGGCAAGACGGAAAGCTGGGCAAGAGTGACCTATCATCGTGCAAAACTGAAAATTATTGATGCTCTGGAGGAGGACTAATGATGCAGAAGAATTGTGATTTGATCAAAGACCTGCTGCCCCTGTACGCAGATGAGGTATGCAGCGAAGAAAGCAGAAAGGCTGTTGCGGAGCATATTTCCGGATGCAGTACATGCCGCAGTATGCTCGAAAAGATGAACAAGCAGCTTGTGGTGAATGTCAACAACGACATCGGCACGCTCAAACGCATCAAGAGAAGGCTCTGGATCGAACGCATCGTGATCGGACTGATCGCAGCGGGCGTACTCATCACCGGCGGCTGGCTGGGCGGCTTCTATGTGTTCAATACCGAACAGACCATGGATTATGAGAAATACAATCTCGCCGAGAATGTCTACGCCGAGGAGGATGCTGAGGGCAATGTGTGGCTCGTCAAACAGGGGCTTGCCATTGAAAGCTGGTTGATCTATCCGACGATCCGTGATAAGAACGGCTGCCACAGCGGCGAAGAGGGCTTCAATATGGAGGAGAAAACTGGCATCATGATCACGCTCAAGGAACGCAAAAGCAACGATTTTGTGATGTTCAACATCGACTCCGATTCCCGTTTCTGTCAGGAACGCACCATGATCATCGAAGCAGGAAGCGAGCTTACGGAATTCTATTATTACGACGACACCACCGATACAGAATATCTGCTCTGGAAGAAGGGAGAATAACATGAACGAAAAGAAATTCTATATACCCGGCATCATTCTGCCGGCGGCAGGCATCCTGCTCAACCTCCTTGTCGGCTCGATCGTGATCGACCTTGCAGTTTTTGTCACATCGCTGGTGCTGAACCTGAAAAAACGCAGCACCCACCGCACCGCCATCGGCATTGCCCTGAGCTGCCTGCTGGCTCTCGGGATTCTTGGCATCATCGGCATCATGATCTTTGATTTTTCCCATAATGGTACCATCTATCAGCGGGAAGGAACCTTTGCTGATCAGATCCTGCAATTCCTGTTCTGGTAATACCCCCTGCCCCCTCCGTTCACCGGAAGGGGCAAATTTCTGCCAAAACTTGCAATATGCCGAAGAATGTGCTATAATGTAGATATTCCAGAAAAGGAGGCACATTCATGAAACTCAAACAGCACATTGCCGTGCTTGCGGCATTTTTGCAGATGACCGTCCTGCTGCCGCAGATGCCCGTGCAGGCACTTGCACAGGAGCAGACCACGGAAACCACCGCTTTTGCGGAATCCATGACGGAAACGACCACATTTACACAGGAAAGTGAAACTACCTATTTCACAGAAACCGAAACCACGGAAACAACAACCGACCCCACCGAACCGGAAACCACGGACAGCACGGAATGGACGGATCCCACCGAAACTGCGGAATCCACGGACATCACCGAAACAACGGAGACCACTGAAACGACCGAAGAAACCCTCGATCCGACCGGACCCGAACAGCTCACACAGGATTTTGCCGCAAGACTCTATTCCGTGATGCTTGGCAGAAACCCCGATCCGAATGGACTTTCCGACTGGACGCAGAAGCTGCTTCAGGGCGAACAGACCGCCGCAGAGGTGATCTGGGGCTTCGTGTTCAGTCAGGAGTACCTCAATAAAAACACCTCCAACGAGGAGTATATTTCCATGCTCTACCGCACCCTCCTCAACCGTGAGCCGGATGAAGCAGGACTTGCATCATGGTGCGAAAAGGCGAAGATGTTCAGCCGTACTTATCTGCTGCGTGGTTTTGTCCAGTCCGCTGAATTCTCGCAGCTTTGCGAGAGCTACAAGGTCATCCGTGGCGATGTCAGACTGACCGAAAACCGTGACCGGCACGAGGGCATGACCGGCTACATCTCCAATCTCTACCAGCAGAGCCTCGGCAGAGATCCCGATTCTGCCGGACTGAACAACTGGACGGGCAAGGTGCTTGACAATGAAAAGACGCTGAGTGAAGTCATTCTCGATTTCCTCGGCTCCGTGGAATTCATGGAGAAGAATGCAGCCGATGCCGATTATGTCGCCTCCCTCTACCCCTGTATCCTCGGCAGACAGGCGGATTCCGCCGGACTTGCCAACTGGGTCAGCCAGATGGAATGCGGCAAGACCCGCTTTGCCATCTACCTCGGCATGGTCAAATCCATCGAATTTCAGGAGCTTTGTGCAAAGTACGGCATTGCGGACTATGTGACCGACCTCGGCAGCATCGGCTCTGCCGTGCAGGTCAATCAGACCTGCCTTGTCTACCAGCAGCCGACCACCGCAGCACGGAACTGGGGCTATGTCTATGCCAATCAGATTCTGACTGTCACGGGCATCAGCGGTGAATGGCTCAAGGTTTCCTTCATGGATCAGGCTGGCTACATCCGCCGTGATAAGGTCACGAAGTACGACAGCAGCAATATCAAGCTCCTCCCCGTGGTGAATATTCCGCAGTGCTCCACGATCGGCGGTGCATCCCTGCCGACCGGCTGCGAGGTTACATCCCTCTCCGTTCTGATGAACTACCTCGGCTTTGAGGATGCCTCCAAGAATTACCTTGCCGAAAATTACATGCCCTGCGGACTCATCGGCAGCACCGACCCGAATTATGCCTTCATCGGCATCCCCACCAGCAGCCATTCCTATGGAGCATATGCCGGAGTGATGGTGCAGACCGCACAGAATTATTTTGATGCCAAAGCAGTGACGGATTACAGCATCAACAACCTCACAGGTGCATCCATGGAGGAGCTGTACGCACAGATCGACGCAGGACATCCCGTGCTTGTCTGGTACACAATGAACTGCACCGCAAGACGCACCTATGGTGCAACATGGTCACTCCTGAAAGGCTCCCAGTGGACAGCCCCCGGTTCCGGTGTTTACAGCTTCACATGGAAGAGCAGCGAGCATTGTTCCGTTCTCGTGGGCTACAACAAGGTAAAGAACACCGTCATCCTTGCCGATGTCTGGGCAAACAGCGGAGCACCGACAGGAGCACTCACAGAATACAGCGTCAGTGCATTCCAGAGTGCCTACAACTGGCTCGGCAGTCAGGCACTGACCATCACAAAGACACCTGCTGAAACAGAATAATCATGAAAACCTCTCCCGAAACGGGAGAGGTTTCAGTCTGTCGAAAAACCTTGTTAGGTTCAAAGGACGAAGTCCTTTGGCGGGTTGAGGGTACGCAGTACCCTCGCAATATAGCCCCTCCCCCTTTGGGGGAGGGGTTGGGGTGGGGGCAATCTTTGGGGTGCTACCCCAGAAAAAAGACTTTTTTGACAAGCTGAAACCTCTCCCGAAACGGAGAGGTTTTCCAGTTCGCAGAATTTTTTACAAGACAAATCCTTCCTCCTGTGGTATGATAGAACTACGGACAGAGAGCCAGAGCCTGTGCATCGGAAACCGTACTCGGGTACGGACCTGCACGGGGGTGCGTGAGGCAGTGCCGCAGCGTATTCCGCTGTTGTCCATGACAGATACAGGTCTTCTGTATCTCTTTCGATTGAGCGGGTTCGACTCCTGCACATGTTGAGGGAACATGTAAGTGGTTTTACATTCGACTTATTTTTACCCTTTCACGGTAAAGCTGACACATCATGTCAAGATGAAAATCGAAAGAAAACGTATTCTTTCCCAAGACATGCCTTGGGAAGTGGGAGCATCGCCCTGCCGTTTGCAGGATACCGATGCACTGCCCCCTCTGCCAGAGCATCCGCTTCCGCAGCTGTGTGCAGTCATCTCAATGCCTACGCCGCCATGCTTCCATCGGAATACGATTATTTGCAATTATCTTACAGACAATATTTACAATTGAAAAGGATTCAAAAGGCGGAGCCTTTGCCGGTGCTGGTGCGGAGCACCAGCACAAACTCCCCCTCCCCTCGGGGAGGGGGAAGGGGGTGGGGCAATCTTTGATAAACTTTTCTAAAGTTGTAAATCGTCATCTCACAGGAGGTATACATATGAAATACACAATCAAAGAAACAGAGAGAGCCTTCCAGTTCAAAAAGGGCAGATTTGAAAAAGTACTCCAGCCCGGTGTCTATTTTGATCTTCTGGGCAATACCGAGATCATCCGTGCTCCCCTTGATGCACCCCTCCACACCCGCTTCAGCGAGGTGCAGCTTGCTTCCTTTGCGAAGGATGCATCCTTTGCCGCAGAAACCACATCCATTCAGGTACAGGACGGTCAGCTGGCTCTGCACTATGAAAACGACAGATACATCAACAGCCTGACCGCCGGCAGCTATGTTTACTGGAATACCGTAAAGAAGCACACTTTCCATATCTGCGATCTCACTTCCCCCGAGGTCAGCGAGGAGTTCCCCCGCTATATCTGCGAGCAGCTCTGCAAGGAAAACCGCATGGTTTCCGTCTGTGTCCCCGAATTCAGCAAGGGTCTGCTCTATTTTCAACGCCAGCTCGAACGCATTCTCGACCCCGGCATGTACTATTTCTGGAACACAGAAACAAAGGTTACCTGCGAAATTGCCGACATGCGTCAAAAACAGATGAGCATCACCGGACAGGAGATCCTCACAAAGGATAAGGTGAATATCCGCATGAATTTCGTGTGCAGCTACACCTTCTCCGACTTTGTCAAGGCATACAGCGAGATCCACGACTGGGCAAGTCAGCTCTATATTGCCGTGCAGATGACCATGCGTGAGTATGTTGCAGGCTGCACGCTCGACGAGATCCTTTCCCAGCGTGAGGCGATCGCCGCAGCCGTAACGGAACGCCTGAAAGAAAAGGCTGCCCCCCTGTATGTGGAGATCCTCGAAACCGGTATCCGTGACATCATTCTCCCCGGAGAAGTGCGTGACATCATGAATACCGTCCTGATCGCTGAGAAGCGTGCACAGGCAAACGTCATCACCCGCCGTGAGGAGGTCGCCTCCACACGCTCCCTGCTCAATACCGCCAAGCTCATGGATGAAAACAAGACCCTCTATAAGCTCAAAGAGCTGGAGTATCTCGAAAAGATCTGTGAGAATGTGGGCAATATCTCCGTCTCTGGCGGTGACCTGCTGGCACAGCTGAGGGAGATCATCGTGACAAGAGAATAATCAATTACAAATTGCCGGTGTAAATTGATAACCGGCAATTTGTTTTGTGTGCAATTTGTATAAAATTAATATTTATGTGAAAAAATACTTGACAAATAGAAAAATACGTGATATAATGATAAAAAAGGAGAGATTCCGGTGTACTGTATGATTTCATATTAACAGATTAGGACTTCTATTCGATGTCCTGTAAATGTGATGTGTTGTTTCGACAACGATCAACAATATTGACAAGAGGTGTATAATTATGAAAAAGAAACTCACAGCCCTTTTAACTGCTTTTCTCTTTTTTACCAGTACAACCGCAGTTTCATCAGTATACGCAGTTGATGCGGAAATTAGCATTGATGATGCTTTTAGCATCACTACTGATACATTTACTTACTCTAACAACAATCGTTATAATTACCAGAACGGATTTATTCTTGAAACGGAACTGGCTGATCCTGATTTGATGGTTGTAGGTGTTTCGTATTACAACGATTCGGAAGAAATATCCGATTACATTGTTACCCCAGTCAATAACGAAAGTATCGGGTCGGGTGGAGTAGGTAAGTTGTCCAAGGAAATTGTGCTCAGAGAAGTGGGAGATCAACAGCTTTGTGTCGGTGATCTTCTGAAGGTAGATGGAGAACTTTTAGCGGCTGATGTTATCCCCACTTATTACACTCCTATGGAAGAAGGCACAATGTCCTATCTCGGCAACGGTGTAGACATTTTCGGTGAAGAATTTAAGAAGGTCATTCGCCTGCAGCTGGTCATCGAACAGACAGCATATGAACGTTATCAAGAAATGGGAGTGGGAGTTTATGACATTGACCTCCTCAAAGGCGACGTAACCGTAGACGACACCCTCAATATTGCCGACTGCCTTGCCATCAACAAGAACCTGCTCGCCGGTGCACCGCTGTGCGACTACGCAAAGCTTGCCGGTGACATCAACAGGAACGGTGCACCCGATGCCGATGATTCCCTCTCCATCCTGAAAGAAGTACTCCACGTCACTGAAAATTTTGAATGATATAGGATCTTTCCATAGTAAACAGCCGCCCGTCATTGCACGGGCGGCTGTTCTGCATTATTCTTCTGTTTTCTGGTGTTTTTCCTTCTCAGCCTTCTGCTCCGGCAGCCGTATGATCTCCACCTGATCAATCCGTCTGCCCATCATTTTCAGCACCTGCACCTGTAAATTCTGATAGGTGAAGGTTTCGCCGGTGCTCGGGATGCGTTCCAGAATTTCCATGACCCATCCGCCGACCGTGATCGCCTCAAAATCGCTGTCCATATCCAGTGTTTCAAATACCTTTTCAATATTTGCCTTGCCGGATACGATGTACTTGTTTTCGTCCACTTTGCTGATCTCACGGATGATCTCATCATGCTCATCCCAGATCTCACCGACCAGCTCTTCCAGAATGTCCTCAAGCGTCACAATGCCGACCGTGCCGCCGAATTCATCCGTCACTACCGCAATATGCAGCTGCTGCTCCTGCAATTCCTTCCGCAGGTCGCTGATCTTCTTGCTTCTCGGCACATAGATCACAGGCTTGATGATCTCGTGAATATCCGTCTTGCGGTTATATGCCGCATTGTAGAAATCCTTGAGGTAGAGGATACCGATGATATTGTCCAGTGTTCCCTCGTAAACCGGCAGTCTGGAGTAACCGGTTTCGGAGAACACCTCCGCCGCCTTTTCCTTGGTGATGTCCGCCGGAATCGCAGAAATGTCGATTCGGGGGGTGAAAATATCACGCACTTCCAGCTCGTTGAACTCGATCGCACTGCGGATCAGCTCGCTCTCATCCTTGTCAAGGTTGCCGTCCTGCTCCGCTTCATCCACGATCGTCAGAAGCTCCTCTTCCGTGATGCCCTGATCCGCCGGAGATTTGAAGAGAACGCCCAGCAGCTTCTGCCAGAGCTTAAAAATGAAAGCAACTGGTGTCAGCACGATCATAAAGAACCGCAGGATCGGTGCGGAAAACATCGCCAGTCCCTCCGGACGCTCCTTTGCAATGGTTTTCGGGGAGATCTCACCGAAGATCAGAAGCAGTACCGTGATGACCACTGTAGAAACCGTCGCACCGAGGTCGGGATCCTGCAAAAGATCAACAAAAAGCAGCGTTGCCACAGAGGAACAGAGAATATTGACAATGTTGTTGCCGACAAGAATGGTGGAAAGCATTTCATCGTATTTGTCCACCAGCCGGAGCACCAGTGCAGCACGCTTGTTGCCGTTTTCCGCCTTGTTCTTGATGCGGATGCGGTTCAGACAGGAGAAAGCCGTTTCTGTTGCAGAAAAATACATTGACATTACAATACACACGGCGATAATGACTATTGAGGATGCGTTATCCATGATCCAAAATCCTTTCTTTCAATACCAAATTATGTACTATACCATATAACATTGCATAAAGCCTACGCTCACATGTTCATCCTCCGTTCCCGAGACAGACAGGGGGGCAACAGGAAAAGGGTATAGTCCGCCTTCTTTGGCAGACTATGCCCTGCATAGATCTGATATAACAAAATACTGTGATACGGGACGGCGTTGTCGTCCGAATTACCGTTTGTCATAATTTCCTCCTGTATGAATTTATCTCATTATAGCACAATGCACCTGCAATGTCAATACCTTTTTGCAGGTTTTTCAAAAAAATCCCCTCTTCCACGGAAACATCCGGAGAAAAGGGGATTTTTCACAGCAGGGGAGCCGTATCCGGCTTACCGCATCTGCAAAGGACGCTGGAAATGCACCGGCAGACCATTTCTCATGAGAATATCCACTTCGCCCTGAATCAGGGGGAGGAAGTATTTCACAGCGGAATCCGTTACCTGATTCTGCTCCGGCACGATCCACTTCTGCGGGAATTTCTTCTCCAGATTCGCCACATTCTTTGCGTCCGTCATTTCGATCGTCACCGCATAGGGCATGTCGCTCACTCTGCGGAAATACATCATCTTGCCCGTTTCGCCGTCCAATGCCGCACGGAGGGCATGCCTGCCGATCCGCTCCGCTTCGTCAATGTCGGTCTTGGAACAGATGTGGGAGGAGCATCTCTGCATCACATTCAGCTCCACAGAACGCACCTTGCAGCCGATCTCCTTTGCAACCAGACGCTCAAGATATTTGCCGATGCCGGAGAGGTACTTGTGACCGAAATTATCCGTTGCACCGGACTGGAAATCCTCCAGACCCTCCGCACCGTCGGAAAGCGTCACGCCCTCGGACACAGCCACGACAACCGCCTTGTGCTTCGCCATTTCCTTGCGGACATCTTCGATGAACTGTGCACCGGAGAATTCGCATTCCGGCAGGTAGATCAGATGCGGAGCATCCTCGCCGTTGGCACGCAGCATGCAGGAGGATGCCGCCAGCCAGCCGCTGTGACGGCCCATAATTTCGATGACTGTCACGGACGGAATACTGTAAACTGAGCTGTCACGGATGATCTCCTGCACGGTCGCAGCCACATACTTCGCCGCAGAACCGAAGCCCGGTGTATGATCCGTTACGGGCAGGTCGTTGTCAATGGTCTTGGGCACACCGATCACACGGATGTCGGAGCCTTCCTTTGCCAGAAAATCGGAAAGCTTTACGACCGTATCCATCGAGTCGTTGCCGCCGATGTAAACAAAAATCCGGATTCTGTGACGCTCAAAGCATGCAAGGATCTTTTCATAAACCGAGGGTGCCTCCTCGTATTCCGGCAGCTTGTAGCGGCAGGAGCCGAGCATGGTGGACGGAGTCTGCCGGAGCAGTTCCATGTCCTCATTGGTGCGGATCATGGATTTGAGGTTCACCAGATCATCATTGATGATGCCCTCGATGCCGTTGATGGAACCGAAAATTGCGTCGATCTTTTCGGTCAGGATGCCCTGCTTGAATACGCCGACCAGACTTGCATTGATGGCACAAGTGGGGCCGCCGGACTGTGCAATTGCGATATTCATGTATATTTCCTCCCATAATCTGAACTTTCCGCTGTGTTCCGCCAGCAGTCATGCGTCCGCTGCGGAAGCTGTCCATACTATTATTATAACAGATATTTTTTCCGATTACAAGCGGATTGCACCTGCTTTCCCGAAATTCGGGGGAATGATGAATTCACACAATTTTGTCCTCCCAAAACTGTGATTTTCTACAAATTCCTCCCGCTTCCCCCAATTTCATCCGGTTTTGCTCCTGCATCCGCTCCGCACATCTTCATGTACGTTTTGCAATATTGTGCTATCGAAGGTCAATATTGTACGAAGCCCACTTTACATTTACAAAATAATATGTTATCATGATAACTGCCGGATGTCGAAAAATAGTGAAAGAACCTGCATTTTGAAAAAAGAAAAAAATTTTCAGATTTTTTCCAATCTTTTTCCGGCAGCGTTGTTATATTAGTAGAATCCACTTGCAAGGAGGACAGAATGGAGAGAGTACTTGACAGCTATCTCCGTTATCTGAATGGTGATCAGGACGGTCTGCGTGACATCGTGGAACTGTATTGGAACAGTATGCTCCTGTTCACCAATGGTTATGTACATAACCTTTCCGAAGCTGAGGATATTTCGCAGGAAGCTCTGATCAAGCTGTCCATCAAGCGGCCGAAATTTGAACACGAAAGCCAGCTCAAAGCCTACCTGTTCACGATCTGCCGCAACCGTTCCCTGAACTACCTCAAACGGCAGGGACGCATGCAGAATATCACGCCGGAGATAATGGAGAACATGAAAGACGAGATGCAGGAGGTGGAGGAGCGTATGGAATTGGATGATACCAGACGCACGCTCCGCCACGCCATGGAGCAGCTCAAACAGGAATACCGTGAGGTGCTGTACCTGCGGTATTTTGAAGCACTGTCTGCTAAGGAGGCAGCGAAAATCATGAAATGCAGCGAAAAAAAGCTGACCAATCTTGCATATCAGGCAAGGCAGCAACTCAAGAAAATTCTGGAAAAGGAGGGATTCAGCATTGAGAACATATGACGAGATCGTATCAAATGTGGTCGAAGCAACTGCCGCACACCGCAGAAAAGTGAAGAAGATCCAGAGGATCGCTTCCGCATCCGCAATGTGTGCAGCCTGTGTGCTCGGGCTTTCAGTGTATCTGAATCTTGAACCGCAGCAGGTGCTTCCGGAATCTTCACAGGATGAAACCACGACCATTGTCACCGGTACAGTTCCGACAGAAACGGAAACTGCCGAAACCCTCACTCCCACATCCGGAGCCGCTTCGGAAACAGCCTCTTCCGCTGCATCCACAGAGCAGGCATCCGATCCGACTGAGCCGACCGAAAACACTGGCACAGAAACAGCCGCCCCCTCTGTACCGCAGAGCAGCACCGCTTCCGGACAGCATACAGAAGCATCCTCTCAAGAAACCCAGAACACCGGAACGACGGCGGAATCCAAACATAGTGAAGAATCCGTTCAGTCCCAGACAACTGTCAGAACAGAAACCACCCGTCAGACCAGCACGGAACAAACGGAATCCACGCCAAAGCAGACAGAAACATCGGATCTGACCGAATCTGCATTACCTACGGAGCCGACCGAATCCACCGAAACCACCCCAAGACTGCCCGATCTGAATCACACTGACACAACGCAGCCGACAATGCCCCCCACCGAGCCGCCCAGTTATACCGAAGGAACCACCGCAGCGGAATCCACCGCAGCATCTTCTTCCGAAGCGACGGAACCCACCGAAGGTATATGTCCCAGCGATCCGCCAGCATCCGTTCCTACCGAAAATGACAGTATGACAGACGAAACGACCGTTATCACGACGGAAAGTGACATGGACGAATGCGAAACAACCACAACGACCACAACCGAAACCAGCACTTCGGCGTTTCCGCTTACGGCGACAGAAACAGTCACCCTGAGCCTTCAGCCCGTTTCACGCCGGAATGAATGGCTTGTATGGGCAGTTGCCGAAAGGTAGCACGATTCCCCTCCGTTTGCGGAGGGGAATTTAGTCTGTCGAAAAACTTCAATAGGTTCAAAGGGCTTTGCCCTTTGGCGGGTGGAGGGTACGCAGTACCCTCCAAACATAGCCCCTCCCCTCGGGGAGGGGTTGGGGCTGCTTCCCACGGGGTGGGGAGACGTCACGAAGTGACAGAGGGGACGGCACCGGTGAGGTGGGGGCAATCTTTGGGGTTCTAACCCCCAAAAAAGACTTTTTTGACAAGCTGGATTCCCCTCCGTTTGCGGAGGGGAATTTTTTTGAAAAACTGGTGTATTTGATACTTTACAAGTTCCCGGAAATATGCTATAATATAAGGTAAGCAATTTGTAACATACCGAAAAACGGAGGAATGAACCTTGGATTCTCAGAAGATTCGTAATTTCTGCATCATTGCCCATATCGACCACGGCAAATCCACCCTTGCCGACCGCATTCTGGAAAAAACAGAAACGGTCGCACAGCGTGATATGGAGCAGCAGATCATTGATAATATGGATTTGGAGCGTGAGCGTGGCATTACCATCAAAGCCCGTGCCGTCCGCCTGAATTACCGTGCACAGGACGGCGAGCTGTACACGTTCAATCTCATCGACACCCCCGGACATGTGGACTTCAACTATGAGGTGTCCCGTTCTCTGGCTGCCTGTGAGGGTGCGATCCTCGTTGTCGATGCTTCACAGGGCATCGAAGCACAGACCCTTGCCAATACCTACCTTGCCATTGAGCATGACCTCGAAGTCGTGCCCGTCGTGAACAAGATCGACCTGCCCTCCGCAGACCCCGAGCGTGTCTGTGAGGAGGTGGAAAATGTCATCGGTATTCCAGCATTGGATGCCCCCCGCATTTCTGCTAAAATGGGCACCAATATCGAGCAGGTGCTTGAAAAGATCGTAACGGACATGCCTGCACCGCAGGGCGATCCGGACGCTCCTCTGCAAGCCCTGATCTTTGACAGCTACTACGACCCCTACAAGGGCGTTATCATCTACGTCCGTGTCAAGGACGGCTCCGTCAAGGTCGGTGATACCATCCATCTGATGGCGACCGGCTCCGAGTTTGTCGTGACGGAAACGGGCTATATGTCCCCGTCCAATCTCATCAACACCGGTACACTGACGGCTGGCGAAGTAGGCTACATTGCCGCCTCCATCAAGAGTATCGGTGACACACAGGTGGGCGATACCGTCACACTTGCAGACCGTCCCTGTGAAGAGCCGCTGCCCGGCTACCGCAAGGTCAACCCCATGGTGTTCTCCGGTATCTATCCGGCGGACGGTGCGAAATACGGCGATCTGCGTGATGCCCTCGAAAAGCTCCAGCTCAATGATGCCGCACTGACATTCGAGCCGGAAACCTCCATTGCACTCGGTTTCGGTTTCCGCTGCGGATTTCTGGGTCTGCTCCATATGGAGATCATTCAGGAACGTCTGGAGCGTGAATACAACCTCGACCTGATCACGACAGCCCCCTCCGTTATCTACAAGGTCACCCTGACGGACGGCACCGTGCAGTATATCGACAACCCGACCAATTACCCCGACCCCTCCGTGCTTGCAAGTGCGGAAGAGCCGATGGTCAAGGCGGACATTCTTGTTCCGTCCGAATTTGTGGGCAATATCATGGATCTCTGTCAGGACAGACGTGGTACCTTCAAGGATATGCAGTACCTTGATGATACCCGTGTGACGCTCAAATATGAGCTGCCGCTGAATGAGATCGTCTACGATTTCTTTGATGCCCTCAAATCCCGTACAAGGGGTTATGCATCCTTTGACTATGAGCTGCTCGGCTACGCACCCTCGAAGCTTGTCAAGCTTGACATTCTGCTCAACGGTGATATTGTCGATGCCCTTTCGTTCATCGTCCATGCGGACAAGGCATATTCCAGAGCAAGAAAGATCGCCGAAAAGCTCAAGGACAACATCCCACGCCAGCTGTTTGAAGTCCCGATTCAGGCAGCGGTCGGCGGCAAGATCATTGCCCGTGAAACGGTCAAGGCAATGCGAAAGGATGTCCTCGCCAAGTGCTACGGCGGTGACATCACCCGAAAGAAGAAGCTGCTCGAAAAGCAGAAGGAAGGCAAGAAGCGTATGCGTCAGCTCGGTACAGTAGAAGTACCGCAGGAGGCATTCATGAGCGTCCTGAAGCTTGACGAATAAGGAGGAATTCTAATGAAAAAACACAATTGTCCCCACTGCGGTGAACCTGCATTCACCCCCATCCAGAAAGCACTTGCTGGCTCCCTGCGTACCAACGGCAAGCCCTGCCCCCACTGCGGCAGAAAATGCTGCAACGGCATGGCATCCATCTATTTTTCTTCTGCAACCAGTGTTATTTCGCTGATCATCATCATTGCTTCCTATATCATGATCTCCGATAAAATGACCAGCACCATCATCATTATCGCATGCATTGCTGTCAGCCTGCTTCTGAACTTCCTGTTCGATATGTTCTTCGGCAAGCTGACCGAACCCATCCGTATTATGGAATGACGGGGCTGTACTTCCACATCCCGTTCTGTGCCAAAAAATGCCCCTACTGCGACTTTTTCTCCGTGTCCTATCACAAGGAGACCGTTTCGCAGTATGTCGGGGCGATCATCCGGAATCTGTCGGCGTACGCTCCCGAAGAGATGGTGGATACCATCTATTTCGGCGGCGGTACGCCGTCACTCTTATCCGCCGCACAGATCGGAGAGATCCTCAACGCCTGTGCAAAATATGCACACCTGAGCGATTCTCCCGAGATCACACTCGAATTCAACCCCACGGGGGAGCGTACACAGTACCTCCATGACCTCCGCACAGCTGGCATCAACCGTCTTTCCATCGGAACACAGAGCTTTTCCGATGCACAGCTCTCCCTTCTCGGGAGAACGCACCGTGCCGCCGACGGCATCCGCACCGTCATGACCGCAAAGGAACAAGGCTTTGACAATCTTTCCTGTGACCTCATGCTTGCCTGTCCGCACCAGAGCGAGGCAGTCCTTGCCGAAACGCTCGATATATTGGGAAAACTCCCCATCACCCACGTTTCCGCCTACCTTTTGCAGGTGGAGGAGGGGACACCCCTTTCCGGCAGCAGTGAGCTGCTTTCCCATCTTCCGGATGATGATACTTCGGTTGACCGCTACCTCCAGACCGTGCGGACGCTTGCAGAATTCGGCTTTCAGCAGTATGAGGTTTCCAGCTTTGCAAAAGCCGGCTTTGAAAGCAGACATAATACCAAATACTGGACGTGCGAACCCTATCTCGGCATCGGAGCCGGAGCACATTCCTGCTATGGCGGAACGAGATTTCAGGCAAAGCGTGACATTGCCGCATTCTGCACCGCCCCCATCCAGCCCACAGAGCTGATCGACCCATCCCCCTGCGGCACGGAGGAACGCCTGATGCTTGCCCTCCGGATGAAGAGGGGAGTTCCCGTGGACGCACTCACTTTGCAGGCACAAAAAAAACTCCCCCTTCTCGAAAAAGGGGGCTATCTCAGAGCAGAAAATGGCTGTGTTTCGCTGACACCGGAGGGCTTCGCCGTATCCAACGCCGTCATTGCCGCACTGCTCGGATAGGAGGAAACCATGATCATACAAGCCAGTACCGCCGACCTACAGACCGTTTTCGACATCGTACAGACGACCATCGCAGCGATCTATCCGCACTATTACCCCAAGGGTGCGGTGCAGTTCTTTCAGGAGCACCACAGCATGGAGCACATCGCCAAGGATCTTGCAGAGGGTGCGGTCTATCTGCTCTATGACGGCGAAGTGCCAGCCGCCACGCTGACCATCAACGGCAATGAGATCAACCGCCTGTTCGTCCTGCCGCAGATGCAGGGGAGGGGATACGGCACAAAGCTGATGGATTTTGCGGAATCCCGCATCGCCGCCCAGCATGCAGAAGCCGTGCTCTGCTCTTCCTTTGCCGCACAGGAGCTGTACATGAAACGAGGCTACACCATCGACCGCTATTGGAAGATCCCCTGTGCATACGGTGACTTCCTCTGTTACTACACCATGCAGAAACCGCTGTAGAGTGCGAAAAATCCCCCTCATCCGAGGGGGATTTTTGATTACTGCTTGGGTTTGCTGGGGGGTCTGCGGTTCGGATTCTGTGCACTTCTGTTCTGCGGATTCCGGTTTGCAGGTCTGCCGGAGCCTTGTGATGTGTGTGTCCGGCTCTGTGCTCTGCGTTCCCTGTCCGTGCTCCGTGCCGCCTCACGCTTCACACCGGAAGTACTGGGCTTAAGATGTACCGGCTGTACGGGCTTGAGCCGCTGCTGGTGACAGACATGTGCATAAACGCAGAGTGCAATGTAAATCGCACAGAGGAGAATGCTGATGATGACCGCACGCATCAGCCACGGCGTTTTGGGGAAGTGCTGGATCAGTGCCATATAATACTTGAACGGGGAAAGCTCCACCGATGAAGTCGCTACAAGGTCGATTGCTGCGATCTGCTCGCCGGAAAATTTCAGCACGACCTCACCGAGCTTGTCACCTGCATCCACAGGAGCAGAAACATCCTCATCAAGTGTGACCTCCTGCACGATCGAAGCCATATCAGCGGAGTCATACCAGAGCGTCATGAAGGATTGTTCCGGCTTGACCAGAACATAGTCCGAACCATCGCCGTTTTCCACCTTGATCTGACCAAGCTCCGTGCTCTCGCTCAGGATGGTCTGGTAGGAGAAATGCTCAAACGCCCAGTTCAGGAGATTGGCAGCATCCGCCTGATGGTAGTACTGCAAATCGCCGTCGCTGTCCTCAAAGGGAGCCGCAAGCAGGATGATCAGGTAGGAGTTGCCGTCACGGGAAGCCTCACAGACGATGCTTCTTCCCTGTGTGGTCATATTCGCCGTTTTCAGACCCTTGACACCCTTCACATAATAGGGGCTTGTCGCCTCGATCATGGTGTTGGAATGTGCCCATGTCCAGCCGGTGGAGGGGGACTCATTCGGGGTGTAAGTAGAGAACGTGCTGGCTGTTGCAATGTCCTCAAATCTGCCGAGGGAGAGTGCGTATTTCGTGATGATGGCAAGATCAGCCGCAGTGGTTTTCTGTGCAGCGTTGTAGATGCCGGTGGGGTTGGTGAAGTTGGTCTGCGTACAGCCGAGTGCCTTCGCCTTGTCATTCATCATCTGTACGAAATTCGGCACACTGCCGTTTCCGAAATGGTTTGCAAGCAGGATCGCCGCCTCCGCCGAAGAAGTCAGCAGCATTGCATGCAGCAGCTCCTCCACACTCAGGACATTGCCGTCCTTGATGTCCGCATACCGCAGATCATCGGGGTATTCCGTTGTAGTAAACTGTGTGTACAGACTGGAATCCGCTGTGATGTTCGTCCGCAGATCCTGACAGTTTTCCAGCACCACGACCGCTGTCATGATCTGCACCAAAGAACCGGGCATATACTGGTTTTCGGCATTCTTCTGATAGAGGATCGTGTCCGTGTCAAGGCTCATCAGCAGGGCTGCCTGACTGCGGATCTCAAAATTCGGTGTAAAGTTCAGAGCCTGTCCATGCAGGTTGGTGCAGAAACAGCAGAGAACCAGAAATGACATGCATAGAGAAAGTAGCTTCTTCATGGGTTGAGCCTCCTGTTGTTTTCCAAAGTTATACATAATTATTATACCAAATAAATCAGAAATTGCAAATAGTTTTTTGAAAATTTCAGAAAAATGGATAAAAAACCATGCCAAATCACAGAGGTTTTGCAGTAAGTTGTCAAATGCTGTCCCTGAAAAATATCCGGCTCCCACGATTTGCAGGAGCCGGAAAGAAAATCAAGCTTTCTGGAGGGATGCTACAAAATCTGCCAGTGTGTCCGTACCGCCGGAGCCGGTATAAGCCGCATACTGGAGAATGAACGAAGCGTCGCTTGCATCCACTGCACCGTCCGCATTGACATCAGCAGCAGTGAGCTGTGCATCGGAGAAACCGGAGTCGCTGCCGGTACCCATTCTTGCCGCTGCAATGAGGATCTGTGCCGCATCGCTTGCATCCACCATATCATCCGCATTCACATCACCAAGAGCGATGGAGAGATATGCGGTCTTGACACCGGTGGTTGCTGCGTAGGTTTCAGCGGTGGAACCTTCATAGCAGTTTACAACAAAGTCAGTAAGCACCTGATGGATGAAGATGTAGGAATACTGACCGTTCGCTGTAAAGGTAGAAGTACAGCCGAATGCCTCCTTGCCGATCACAACATCGGGGTTCAGGATGGTGACTTCGGGGAGGGAAGTGCAGTTGACAAATGCTTCCACGCCGATCGAGGTCACGCTTGCCGGAATGGTCAGAGAGGTCAGACCGGTACCGGAGAATGCACTCTGTTCAATGGTTTTCAGGGTCTGCGGCAGAGAAACGCTTGTCAATGCCGTACAGCCGTTGAATGCATCCTTGCCGATGCTTGTCACGCTTTCGGGAATCACGATCGAGGTAATGGTCTTGTTCATCTTGAACGCACTGCCGAGGATGGAAGTAACAGTATCGGGAACGACCACATCACCTTCCGCAGTTGTACCGTCGATCAGGATATTGTTGATGATGAGCAGGGGGGATTCTGCAAGCTTTGCAGCCAGCCAGGGAGTATTGGCAAATGCCTTGTCACCGATCGACTGAATGTTCTGCGGCAGATTCAATGTTTCCAGCTTTGTGCAGCGGAGGAATGCATCCTTGCTGATGGAAGTTACGCTCTCAGGGAGTACGATCTCATGTACATAGCCGTTGTTCTTGCCGAAGATCTGCTCACCGATGGTGGTAACACCCTCCGGAACAGTAATGGCAACATACTCAGAAACCTCGTCCGGTGTGGGCGGCTCGGGCATCTGTGCACCCATGGAGGACTGGCTCACAGTCAGACCCTCTGTTTCTTCGCAGAGGAAGGAGGTCATCCATGCAAGGGGAGTATTCCAGTTGATGGTGCACTCGTTGGTAGAATAAGCCTCAATGTCATCAATATAAACTGTCTGCGGAGCTACCTGACCAGCAACCCAGTCAGTTTTCTGTACGACTGTATCTTCCAGACCGCAGTTCGGACCGCCGACCAGAACGCCGCACGGAGCCTTCGGGAACTCTTCCTTCAGCTGCTTTGCCCACCAGCGGTGATGCGGATACTGGGAGGTATGCTCACCGTAGCCGGTAACATAGGAGATGTCCAGCGGATTGCGTCCAAGGATGTAGTCCATCGCATTGACCGCACCGTCAAGGTACTTCGGTTCAGCGGTAATGTCATACGCATACGCCAGAACGATCGCATTGTCCACCACAAAGGAGTTGGAAGCCCATGTGTATCTGGAGAACTCATCGCCCTCCTCCATCGTGCCCTTGTACGGCAGACCATAGCCCTGATTGTCGATGATGTTCAGGTATTCATCCGCTGTGGACTGGATATTTTCATGCATTGTCTTGTTCTCTTCTTCGGTGATGCTCTCCGGATACAGTACCAGTGACATCGTACCGAGGGAAGAGGTATGACCCCAGTCAAAGCTGCCGGTGAAGCCGGAAGCTTCGCCGCCGTTCATATCGACCGGAATGTCGAATGCCCATTCAGAATTCTGAATATCCTCATAATAGCCTGCATCGCCTGTTGCGAGATACAGCTCACATGCAGCCCAGTAGAATTCGTCCGTTACCACATCATCGCCGTAAGGTCCGCCGCCGTCAATGGTATCCGTCAGAGGAGCGTACATTTCAGGATGGAGCTTTGCAGCCTCATAAGTGCTCTTTGCAGCTTCCAGACACTGCTCTGCAAATGCCGGATCATATTCCTTCCACAGACGATAGGACTGTGCGGCACATGCGGACAGGTTCAGAGTAGCAGCCGTGGTCGGCGGCATGATGATACGGTTCTGTGTATCATTTTCCGGAGAAAGACCCAGCGGAGTCCACTTGAAATCATGTACCTTGTGGTAAACCATGTCCTTGCATTCGCCGTCCTGCACGATCATCTTGAGCATCCATTCCATCTCATAACGTGCTTCATCCAGCAGGTCGGGGTAGCCGTTGGAGTTTTCCGGAATCTGCATTGTGCCGTCAGCATAAACATCCGCTGTATTTTCCATCAGTGCACGTTCATACTGGTTCTGCATCAGCCACAGGGAGATACCGCCGTTGACTACATATTTGCCGTGGTCGCCGGCATCGTACCAGCCGCCGGAAACATCCTGTGTACCGGAGGAAGCATCATAGCCCCATGTGTGATAGATCTCGCCCATATCCGGTGCATGACCCGCACCACGGGCAAGTGCTGCCGCATCGCCGGAGGTAATGTACTGTTCCTCGATCACCATGCCGGAACGTGCCTGATAGAAGAAGTTCAGTGCATCGTAGGTCAGACCGGAATAGATTTCACCGATGCCGATGTCAAAGGTTCTGGATGCTGCCTCTTCGCCAGCACGGAGCGAGTAGGTACCCTTTGTATTGAAGTCCGTGAAATCGAGGATGTGCACATTGTCACCGGATTCCATATCATAGCCGAACGGCTGGGAAACACCGCTGTAAACCACATTGCCGCCCTCGTCGAGCAGATCAAATGCAACTGCGGTTTCAGAGTCGGACAGCAGGGTTGCCTTCTTCACACGGTCTGTGAAGTAGCCCACCTGATTGGTCATGATCTCTGCACGGTGCCAGATCTTCGCCTGTTCCGCTTCTTCCTGAATTCTGTCCTTCTCCGCCTGAATCTCGTCCAGACGATCCTGCACCGCATCAAATGCATCGATCAGGATGCCGTTGACAACGACATACGGGGATTTTTCTTTCTGTGCAGCGAGCCAGGGCGTATCACCGAGAGCAGAGTTGCCGATATAGGTCACGCTCTCAGGGATCTCAATGTTTTCCAGTGCCTGACAGTCATTGAATGCAAAGCCCTCAATGGTTGTCAGCGTGGACGGGAGCTTGATGTCCGCAAGGCTCTTGCTGTGCCAGAATGCACCGGAGCAGATGGTCGTGATGCCCTCCGGAATGACAATGGAAGTCAGCGTACAGCCATAGAATGCCGTTGCACCGATCTTTGTGACGGGCATGCCGTCGATCTCGGTCGGGATCTCCACCGTATCCGTGCTGCCGTCAAATCCTGTGATCGCAACGCAGCCGTCCTCCACGGTGTAGGTCATGCTGCCATAGGTCGGCTTTTCCTCAGTCGCCGCCGAAGCAGTCATCGCTACGCTGCCCGCATAGCTGCTCACGGGCAGACCGGTGCACAGAAGGCAGAGTGCAGCTGCCAGTGCAGTAATTCTTGTTTTTTTCATTTTTCCCTCTCTTCCCCGCATTAAGCGGTGTTGAATTTATTTTCAGGAAACAGCCAAACGCAGAAGCCGTTTCAGAAAACCAAGATCAAATCCATCCACTGCACCATCCGCACAAAGATCGGCGGTTTCACACTGGATGACGCTCAGACCCTCCAGTCCGAGCAGATATTTTTGCAGCAGAACTGCATCCTTCAGACGAACAGCACCGTCCAGATCCACATCTCCCATCACAAGGGAGCTTTTCAGCGGAATGCCGTTTTCCTCGGCATAACGCACCGCAGTACCGCCCTGTGCATCGATCACAAAGCCCTCCTGCAATACATAGCCGCTGTCATAGGCATACCCCATCGAGCGAGTGCCGAATACCGCAGAATCGCCGGAAACTGTGATCTCCGAAAGACTGTCACAGCCGAAAAACGCAGCATCTCCCACCTGTGTGCAGCTTGCCGGAATCGTGATCTCCGTCAGGCTGTCACACTCACTGAAAGCACGCTCTTCAATGATCACCAGTGAATCCGGCAGCCAAAGCCCTTTGAGCTTCGGGCAGTCCAGAAATGCACTCTGCTCAATGGCATAGAGTGATGCCGGCATATTGATCTGTTCAAGCGAAATACAGTGCACGAACGCAAACCGGCTGATGTGGGTGATCGTGTCGGGCAGCGTTACGCTCCGCAGGTATTTGCAGTTTTCAAAAGCATACCAGTCGATCACCGTCACAGGCACACCCTCAATGGTGTCCGGAATGACAAGCTCTGTGATGCTGTCATCACAGCCCGTGATCCGCACGCCGCCATCCGTGACCGAATAGGTCAGATAATCGAGAGCATCCAGCTCCCATCTGACAGCGGGTGCAGTCTGCTCCGCTGTTTTGCGGTCAGCATTGGCAGGCGTGACTGTATAGCTGCTCTTTTCCGAGAGATTGCCGCAGACATCTTCCGCCTCAAATTCATAGACCGCCGTATCCGCAGTTACATCGAATTCCCAGTCGATCCAGACATTCCGGGCATGATTCAGCCCCGTCTGGTTGTTGTTGATGCCGGGAACGAGAAAATCATAGAACAGACCGTTCTTGTAAATATTGATCTGCCCGACCTCCGTATCATCCGTCATGCCCGAGAGCGTGAGCTGCAAATGCGGTGCATCCTCTGCCATGACGATCTCTGCCGTCACAGCGGTGGGCGGCTCCGGCGGATTCTGCTCGATCTCACCGGTACGCAGATAATCAACAAATGCCGAATGGAAACCCACAGGTGCATTGTTCGGAGAATAATGATGCGAGTAGGCAAAGCAGAACAGCGTATCCGCAAAGGGCTGTGCAATTTCCAGCCGCTGTGCGAAATCATCCACGGTCTTTGTGCCCACATAGGAGATGCCATGGGGATTCGTCATCCGATAGGCATCGGGCGAGGTGAACAGCTCCGCATTCGTGCCGAGCAGGAGCTTGGTGCCCCTTGCCGTATTCGCACGGTCAACAGCATCCCGATAGCATGCCATCCATTCAGGCAGATGGGCAATGTCATTGCCGCCGGCTCCGCAGCTGTCCTGCGGACAGAGAATGTCACCGTCACGGAACGGGATCTTCGTCAATGCCTGTGTCCAGAATTCCGTGAAGCGGTCGGGGTTGACGCTTGCATAGCCGTAGCCGAAAATATTCACATACGGACTGAACAGCAGCGGCATGTCGGGGTCAAGTGCGGTGCAGGTTTCCAGAACCGGCGTGAACATTTCCGCCAGACCGTCCGTGTACAGCTCCGTGCCGTAGTCCGTTTCCATATAATAGGTATTGTACAGCTCCGTCACAAAGTAGAAGCCATAATAGGTTTCAGGGTAGAGGGGCTTGTATTTCTGATACAGCTCCTCGGTGATCCGGTTGCATCGTTCCATGTACAATGCATTGGCAGAAAGCCCCTCCTCCGTGGTCAGGTCACTGTTCCACGCAGTATCCAGCCCCATGCCCAGGTACACCTTGATGCCGTACTGATCGCAGTAATAAAGTAGATCGTCAATGCCGTTGTAGGCATAATAGCCCTGCAAAAAATCCAGCTCCGACTCATAGAACACTGTCCACGAATCGTCCGGATTCTGGTTGGCGACATCCCCCATGATGAGGTAGTCAATGCCCGTTTCCTTGAGGATCTCCATTTCCTCACGCCAGCGGTTTTCATCCCAGTTGGCATAGAGCCACGGCTGAATGAAAGAACCATCAAGGGAGGAAACCTTCTTCGTTTCTGCATGGGTCAGCATGGGAATGCTGCCGCTGCAAAAACAAAGCCCTGCCAGCAGTCCGGCGAGCAGTTTTCCGGTGTGCATCATATCACCCCATTATAGATCTGTATCCTTGACCGTCACAGGAACGACCTGTTCGAATACAGCGAAAAATTTCATCGGAATGTATTTGTCGATATGGCATTTGCCAAAGAACCATTTGCGGTACTGGCAGACACGAATAATATCCTCAAAAAACGTGTGGATCTCCAGCCGCTGGAATACATCCACGCCAAGGCAGTCCTTGAGGGAGGCAGGCGGTTCATGCGTCAGGATATAATCCACCTTGTTTTCATGCTCCGCAAGCGTGTGGATGGCGTTCTTGATCTCCAGAGGGGTGGGCTGTTCCTGCTCCCACCAGTGCGGAGTCTGGCAGCGGAATTCGTAATCCTGTGAATGTCCGCCCCCGAACGCAAAGTATTTGCGGTTCTCTATCGTAAAAACATGCCCACGGATGAGGTGGACAATGTTCGGTGCAATGCGGTGCACGGGACCGCCGTTCCATTCTTCAACGGGGAAGCGTGCAAGCAGATCAAAATTCTCGTGACATCCGTCCAGAAAAGCGACGGTGAACGGCAGCATTGCAATCTTCCGGAGCAGTGCCTTTTCCTGCTTGGTGCCGTCCCAGATGAAACCGAAATCACCGCAGACAATGAGCACATCTCCGGACTTCAGCTGACGCATCTGCTTGTCCTTGAAACGATCCCATTCTCCATGCATATCTCCGGTAATATATACCATTTGTAAATCCTCCTGTCCATCCCGAACGGATGGTTCTGTAACATTTGACCTTATTATAGCACGTTTTGGGGAGAACTGTCAAGCAGATTTTCCGATTTTCAAGCTCCCTGCATCAAAAAGATGGTTTTGTTCATTTTACAGGAGCAATTCTTTCTATTATTGTTCTTCTTTGTTTATGAAATGTAAATTTTTTTAAAAATAGTGCTGACGCTATTGACAAGAAACGACAATTTGTGTATAATAGTAGATATTACCAGTACCGATTCCGATACAGCCGTATCGTTGCGGGACTGGTACAGTGAAAAGATGGGAATGTAAAGGAAAGGAGAGGGTTACCATCGCAAGAGGAATGAGAAATCGTCCGACAAGGGAAATGATCGTACAGCTGGCATCCAGACTGTACATTGAACAGGGCTTTTCCGCAACGGACAACAAGGAGGTTGCCAGACAGCTTGGCATCAGTACGGGAAATCTGACATTTCATTTCCCCACAAAGGAGCATCTGCTCACGGAGCTTGTCAAGGAGCTTTGTGCATTTCAGCGTCGCATGATCGATCTGCATGCCAATGAGGACAGATCACCGCTGCTGGCACTTTGCATCGAATTTGCCACCATGACAGCCGCAGCAGAAGAAAATGCAGCAATTCGGGACGTGTATGTTTCTGCCTACACCTACCCCATGTCCCTTGCGGTGATCCGTGAAAATGACGGAGCGAAAACAAAGGAGATCTTCGGAAAGTTCTGTTCCGACTGGACGGATGAACGCTTTGCCGCTGCTGAGAGTCTTTACTCCGGCATTGAGTACGGCACATTTTCCTCAGTCGGCAAGACCGACCTGCCCCTCGATCTGCGTGTAGAATGCGGACTTGATGCGATCCTGCGGATCTATCAGGTACCGGAGGAGATCCGCCTCCAGAACATCCAGAGAATCATCGACATGGACTACAAAAAGCTCGGTTCACGCATCCTGACCGAATTCAGGGATTATGTCACCGCCGTCAACTGGCAGGCAGTTGAAACCGCAAGAAAGAACCGGATGAAAAAGACCTCCAATACCTCCGGAAACAACAGCAATACATGAAAACCAAACCGCCGCAGAAAAAACTGCGGCGGTTGATTATCATAGGAAAGGAATGAGCAGATGAAAACCGGACTTTGTGCGGCAGCATGCCTGCTGCTTTGCCTGCTCACCGGCTGCGGCAGCGATACGGCTTCGATCGAACCAAACGGCTTTCTCGCCGTATCGGCAGGGGACTGCAGCGGTGTAGATACCATCATCGGCATCCGCAGCATGCAGGCATTCACCGATGATGCAGCCGTCCACCCGATCGAAAGCCTCGACAACGGAACCTACTTTGCTCTGAAGTACCCGTTTCAGGATGGGGAGCAGGTGTATTATACCACCACCCATGCCGCAACAGGGGAGGAATGCATCATCACCAAGACGGACACGCAGCCCGAATGGAGCACATTCCCCGAGCAGGAAAACCGCTATTACCGCAAAACCCCCGTATGGGAGCCGGTTCTGCGGCAATCGGGGAGTATCCGCTATAAAACCATCTCCGGCAACCAGCTGTACTACCTCCTTGTCACACAGGACAGTGCAGAGATCCGCCGCTTTGACCTGCAAACAAAGGAGGATGAGCCGCTGCTTTCCGGTGTTCATCCGGATGCCGGCTTTGATGCCGATGCACAGGGCACCATCCTCTATGTTACCGCCGATTCCGCCGTGAAGCTCCGCAGTGCCGACGGCACGGAACAGGAGCTGGGGCAGGGGACTGCCGCCTGCTTCTATCAGGAGCAGAAGATCCTGCTGGCGGATGCGTCCGGTGTCAGCATCCGTGACCTGACGGATGGCACGGAGCAGAAACTCTGCTCTGTGACCGGCAATGCCATCCTGCTCTCACCGAGCAGAACCTGCATTGCCCTGTGCAGTCAGGAGGAGTCTAAGAATCTGGAGTACGACACTGTGACCGTGGTTGAGCTTGCATCCGGCAGGACGCACACGATCCGTACCCTCCCCGATACGCTCCACGGAGCCGCATGGCTTGACGGGTACTATCCCATCAGTTGACGACTTCCGTCCGAACCAGCTCCACATCGTCCTTGTTCAGACTGCCGGAGCTGTCAGAATAACCATAAATTTCCAGCATCAGCCGCCGCATTCCTTCCGGTACCTCAACCGTAAGGGATGCGGTTCCGTTTTCGTCAAAGGTCTGTGTACCGCCGGAATTGCCGATCCATTTGCCGGTCGAGCCGTCCGCATTGGCATAGCAGCCGTCCCAGTAGCCCCAGCCCGTGCTGATGGTGCTGCCCGGCTTTCCCGTCATACAGAAGGTGACTGTCTTTCCGCCCAGACCGTCGGAGATCCTCCATGCAGCGGTGCTTTCCTCCACATAGTCCACGAGCGTCACCGGCTCTTCCTGCGTATCGCCGGCATTGAGTTTTTTCTTGAGGATGCAAAGGTCAAACGCATTCATGCTGCCGTCATTGTCAAGATCCGCATTTTCCGCAGAAACATGCGTTTCATCCCTGCCCAGCACATGCCCCTGCAAGCGTCCTGCATCTTCCGCATTGACTCTGCCGTCCTCGGTCACATCACCATCCAGCAGGAAATTCCGCACCTGCTGTGTCATGCTGGTCGAGTATCCCGCACAGGAGGGGATCGCCGTATTGCGGAATACCTGTGACGCACAGTTCCACTCCTTGAACATGTATACAGATTCAGAATCAAAGTGCACCGTATTCTCGTACACCTGATTATTCTGTCCCCAGCCCTCCAGCATCTGATGGGCATCGAACGCATACAGCATGTACTGGCAGCCGTTCTGATAGCCGGTATTGTTCCGGACAATGCAGTTGTTGCCCTTGATCTCTACAAAGCTGTCACCGCCGTTTTCTCCGGCAATGCCCGAACCGTCAAAGGTGCAGTATTCCACGACATTTCCGATGGTGTATTCCTTGATGTCCACACAGTCCGCTGTGACATTCGGACCGATCTTGCAGCCACGAACGGTGTTGTAATGGCAGTCAAAGCCGTAGCCCTCCGCTTTGTAGGAGCTGCCGATGTAGACACCCTCGCCGTATTTGGGCGTGTATTTTCCGGTATCGTGGATATAGCAGTTCTCGACCAGATTATAGCTGCTGTCGTCAATGATATGGATCGCTTCATCACCGATATTGTACACCTCACAGCCGGAAATGATACTGTGCTCCGACTGCTCCAGAAAAATGCCCTTTGCCGCCTCGCAGATCACCAGATCCCGTATCTCCCAGTAGCTTCCGACGATGCGGAGTCCGTATTTTTCCTCCGTTGTCACACCGCTGAGTACTGCCGGATGCTCCGGATCCTCACTTCGCAGAATGATGGGCTTTTCCGCTGTGCCGCTTGCCTGAGCGTAGAACACCGCCCAAACCCCGATCCATTCATCGTGCTGGTACAGACCCTCTTTGAGAATGATCTCATCGCCTGCCCGTGCATCCGCAAGTGCCGCATGCAGCTCCTCGGTGCTGCTGACAAGCACCTCTCTTGTTCCCTCAGCATATGTCATTCCCTGCATGCCGGTTACTGCCATTGCCGCTGACAACAGAACAGCGGCTGTCCTTGTACTTCTTTTCATCATGATTTCCCTCCATCAAAGCACCGATTCAAGATACGATCAGCGTCATTGTTAAATATCGACAATTCTATTATACCATATACAAAAACATAACGCAAGCTGCACAATGTGCGAATTTGCGAACAAGTTGTAAACAAACCATGTTCCCGCAAGCGGATGCTCCCGTGCCGCAGGCATTTCCGCACGATTCCTGATATGCCAAAAGCACCGGTTCTGTATAGCTCCGGTGCTTTTGTGTTGCGATTATTTGAGTACTGCACTGCCCTTCTGAATGGCAATGACACCCGTGCGGACTACTTCCTTGATGCCGTAGCCCTTGAGCAGCTCATGCATCTTGTCGAGCTGTTCCGCCGTACCGGAAACTTCGATCGTGACCGCATCCGTGCACATGTCAGCGATCTTTGCCCCCATGATCTCGCAGATCGTCAGGATCTCGCTCCGCTGTGCAGGCGTGGCACTGACTTTGATGAACTGCAATTCCCTCGAAAGCATCTCCTCCGCCGGCAGACTGCGAACCTTCATCGTGTCCACCAGCTTGTTGAGCTGCTTCTCGATCTGCTGTGCCGTGTGCTCGTCACCGTCCGCAATGATCGTAATGCGTGAAATGGACGGATCACTCGTCATGCCCACTGCAAGACTGTCAATGTTAAAGGCTCTTCGTGCGAAAAGTCCGGAAATGCGGGCAAGAACGCCTGCATGGTTTTCTACAAGGATGGAAATGGTATGCTTCATGGTCTGCCTCCTTTACGAAAGTGTCGGTTCCAGTGGGTCCACATGGCAGACAAGCAGGTAGGGTTTGTCGGAATCAACAAGCTTCTGCATCTTCTCATATGCCTCTGCCTCTGTGTATGCATTCTCTGCGTCCATGCCATAGGATCTTGCAAGTGCCGCAAAATCGGGGCTGCCGTTCAGGTGCACCGCCATCTGTCTGTCACCGTAACGCAGTGTCTGGATCTCACGCACCATGCCAAGACGGGTATTCGCAAAGATCACGACCTTCACTGCAATGCCCTCCTGCATCATGGTTGCCAGCTCCATCATCTGCATCTGGAAAGAGCCGTCACCGCAGACAACAACGACCTCACGGTTCGGGTCCGCCATCTTGGCACCAATGCCGCAGGGGAGGGAATAACCCATCGTGCCCATACCGCCCGTTGTCAGGAATCTGCCGCCCTCACGGATGCCGAAGTGGTTGCAGCTCCAGATCTGGTTCTGTCCCACGTCCGCAACACAGACCGTGTTGTCCGGCAGTTTTGCCGAAAGCTCACGCAGGAACGCCTTGGGATTGATACGCTCGCCGTAGGAAGCATATACAGAGGTATCCTTCCGCTTTTCTGCAAGCTCTGCAAACCAAGGATTATCGGGCATATCCCCGATCTTTTCCGTCATCGCCGTCAGGATCGCCTCGCAGTCACCGACCAGCGGAATGTCCGTGCTGATGTTCTTGCCGATCTCGGCAGGGTCAATGTCCATATGGATGATGGTCGTGCTCTCTGCAAGGAATTTCGGGGAGCGTACAGCTCTGTCACCGACCCTCGCACCGATCAGGAGCATCACATCGCATTCATGCACAGCGGTATTCGCAGAAGCCGTGCCGTGCATGCCCAGCATGCCGAGGTACAGCGGATGTGCACTCGGAAGAATGCCAATGCCCATCATAGTCGAAACCACCGGAATATGGGTCTTTTCTGCAAATGCGATCAGCTCATCCTGTGCCCCTGAGAGGAATACGCCGCCGCCTGCACAGATGAGGGGCTTTTTCGCACTTTGCAGCATTTCGCAGATCTTCTGGATCTGGAGGGGATTGCCCTTGACTGTGGGCTTGTAGGTACGCATCTGCACTGTTTCCGGATAGCTGAAATCGATCAGGGTATTCTGCACATCCACCGGCACATCAATGAGAACGGGACCTTTTCTGCCGGTTCCTGCTAAGTAGAACGCCTCCTTGAAAATACGGGGCAGTGCGGATGCATCCTTGACCAGATAGCTGTGCTTTACAAAAGGCTCCGCAGCTCCGGTAATATCCGCCTCCTGAAATACGTCGCCGCCGATCTGGTCGGTGGACACCTGACCGGTGATGCAGACCAGCGGAATGCTGTCCGCATAGGCGGTTGCAATTGCCGTCAGCAGATTGGTCGCACCGGGACCGGAGGTAGCAATGCAGACCGCAGGCTTGTTGGTGATACGGGCATAACCGCTTGCCGCATGTCCGGCGTTTGCCTCATGGCGTACAAGTACATGATGAATATCGGATGCATACAGTGCATCAAAAAACGGACAGATCGCCGCACCGGGATAGCCGAAAACCACCCTGATACCTTCCTGATCCAGACATTTTACCATTGCTTCAGCAGCTTTTATCATTGGCTTCACTCCATTTCCCCATACCTTTTCCGGCGGTTCTGACCGGATGGATATGGTGTTGATTTGTTGGTTTCATATATTATATCATGTTTGAGAAAATGTGTCAATATCCTTTCTGTTTTTGCATTATCATCTTACTGCCCCGATCATTGATTCAAAAGGAGGCAGTCTTTACCAGAGCACCGATACAAAATTCTACTCCCTTTGCAATCCTTTTGGGACAAAAGAATTCACATTTTCTTCAAACAATTTCCTAAAAACAGTTGCAATACTGTGAAATATGTGGTATAATATAACATATGGTAGATTAGAATGGAGGTATTACTATGAAATCTACAAAGAAAAGAGCCATTTCCCTGACTGCATGTGCAGCCATGCTTGTATCTCTGATGCAGGCAGTCCCCGCAGAACCGATGCTGGTATCCGCCGCCGACTACAAATGGAGCACCATCCTCAAAAATGATGATGCGTGGTTCGGTCAATCCGAGGGTATCGCACTTGCTGACACCATCCTGCAATACCAGCTTGCGGACGGCGGATGGCGTAAGGCGATGGATGACACCAGCCAGACCGGTTCATGGGGCAAGTCCACGATCGACAATGACACGACCATTTCCCAGATCCGTGTCCTCGCCCGTGTCTACTCCCAGACTGGCACGCAGAAGTACCTGACCGGTTGTCTGGACGGTATCGACCTGCTGCTGGAGGGGCAGTACGACAACGGCGGCTGGCCGCAGGTGTTTGATGACGCAGGTACTTACCACGCACATATCACCTACAACGACAATGCCATGATTCAGGTTATTGAGCTTCTCACGGAGGTGCGTGACCAGAACGGCGATTTTGCCTTTGCGGATGATGCCTACGCCGCTTCCGCCGGAACAGCAGTTGAAAAGGGGATTCAGTGCATTCTCGACACGCAGATCATTGTCAACGGCGAATATACGGGCTGGTGCCAGCAGCATGATGAATTCACCCTTGCACCTGCCTCCGGACGTGCCTATGAGCTGGAGTCCATTTCCTCTTCCGAGAGCGTGAACATCGTCAACTACCTCAAGGGTATCGACAACCCCAGCAATGAGATCCTCCGCCGCATCAATGCAGCCGTGGAATGGATGACGGATGCACAGCTCAGCGGCATTGCATTGGAGGATTATACCAATGCTGACGGCGAAGCGGACAGACGTGTCATTTCCGACCCCGATGCGGATCCTCTCTGGGCGAGATTCTATTATCTGACCGACGGCACGACTCCCATGTTTGTTGACCGCCAGAGCAACGCAGCGGACAACTGGGATCATATTGGTGCGGAGAGAAGAACCGGTTACGCATGGTACGGTACATGGCCGAAAAATCTTGTCAAGGAGGGAACTGTTGCAATCGAGCCGACCGTCCTCAGCGGCAAGCTCATCCAGAACATGACTGTCCTTGATGAAACCTACAGTTCCAAATGGTCGATCGACACCGACCACCAGCTCACCGAGCCGATCTACGGCGACCGTGATGTGGTCTACCTCACGCTTCCCGATCAGCTTGTCGGTGCGGAGTACATCCGTACTGCATGCGATTCCAAGAACACCGCCGGAACCCTTGCTTCCTTCACCGCAGCAGAAGACGTGGATGCCTATGTCCTGATGGACAGCCGTGTCACCGCACTTCCTGCATGGCTCGGCGGCTGGGAGAATACGGGTCTGACCGCCTCCAATGATAACAATGTGCTCTATACGATTTATAGAGGAAAATTCAGTGCAGGCGAAACCGTGACTCTCGGTGAGAATGGTCAGTCCAGCGGCTGTGTACACTATGCAGTTTTTGTCACAGAGCAGACAGCGGATATGCCGGAGGAAACCACCACGACCGAAGCCCCCGAAACCACAACAGAACCTGAAACCACGACCACAGAAACCACCACCGTACCGGATACAGAACCTGACAGATACGATGTGACTGCGGACGGCAATTTCAACATCCTCGATGTCATTATGCTGCAAAAATGGCTGCTCAATGCCGGAGAGATCAATCATTGGTATGCAGGTGATCTGTATTACGATCAACGCCTTGATGCCTTTGACCTCGCAATGATGAAGCGTGAGCTTCTCAGCAAGTAACGCATCCTGCCCCGTTCTCCACGGGGCAGAATCTTTTTGAAAAAATCTTGCATTCTGCACAAAAATGTGTTATAATAAACCTATACAAATCAGCATTTACAATCATGGAGGAAATATATGAACGATCTCACAAAGCTTGCACCTGCAAAGGTATTTTCTTTTTTCAGACAGATTGCAGCCATTCCCCACGGCTCCGGAAACACCGCACAGATCGCACAGTTCTGCCTCGATTTTGCCGCAGAACGTGGGCTGAAAGCCGTGAAGGATGCCGGCGATAACGTCATTATCTACGCTGACGGCACCCCCGGTTATGAAAACAGCGAACCCATCATCATTCAGGGACATATGGACATGGTCTGCGAAAAGACGGCGGACTGCCAAAAGAACATGGAAACCGATGGGCTTGACCTCCTCACGGACGGCGAATGGCTCTGGGCGGACGGCACGACCCTCGGCGGCGACGACGGCATTGCCCTTGCGTATATGTTCGCCCTGCTCGATTCCGATGACATCCCCCATCCGCCGCTGGAATGCGTCATCACCCGTGACGAGGAAACCGGCATGTTCGGTGCGGAGCTGTTCGAGGCAGAAAATGTCAGGGGCAAAAAGATCCTCAACATCGACTCCGAGGAGGAGGGCATCCTCACCGTGAGCTGTGCCGGCGGTATTACCGCACACTGTGAATTTGAATTCAGCCGTCACCGCTATGATTCGTGCTATGAATATGAAATTTCCGTTTCCGGTCTGAGGGGCGGTCACTCCGGTGTGGACATCGGCAAAGGCAGACTGAACGCATTTGAAATGCTTGCCAAGCCCTTGGAGCGTCTTTCTGACTTCTATTTCGGCACCATTTCCGGCGGCGGCAAGATGAATGTCATTCCGCAGAATGCCTCCATCATCATCGGTTCCGATGCGGACAAACTGGAAGCACTGGAAAAGATCATCCAGAAATGTAACGACATGCACTACGGCGGCGATGCAGAACCTGATCTGCTGTTCTCTGTCAAGGAGATCAACACCAATCATCAGGTGAAATATTTTGAGAATAAGTGCTACTTCTACTATATGGAGGATTTTCTGAAATTCTTCCCGACCGGCGTGCAGAGCATGAGCGAGAGCATCGAGGGTATGGTGGAAACCTCCCTGAATATGGGCGTTCTGGAGATGAATGACATTTTTATGTCCTGTGATTTCCTCATCCGCAGCAATACCGACAGCGGCAAGGATGCCGTGGTGGAAACCGTCCGCAGCTTCTGCGAGTCCATCGGGGATGAGATCGACTTTGACGGCATGACCCTCTCCGCAGAGTACCCCGCATGGGAATACCGCAAGGATTCGCCCCTGCGTGACCTCATGGTCGAGGTGTTCCGGGACCAGTACGGCAGGGAACCGGTCGTTGCCGGCATCCATGCAGGTCTGGAATGCGGCATCTTCTCCAAGAAGATCAAGGATGCGGATGCAGTTTCCTTCGGTCCGGATATCGAGAACATCCACACCCCCAAGGAACGCCTGAACATCGCTTCTGTACAGAGAACATGGGAATTCCTCAAGGAGATCCTCAGACGCAGTAAGTAAAACGGTTTTGCAAATATACAGATAGTAATCAATCATAACACCCCGTTCACTGCGGGGTGTTATTAGTGTAAAGCGTCAAATTGCAAGGAATAAGGGCATTATATCCAAATGTCCGGAAAAAATTTTGGTAAATATTCCATGCGGATTTGAGGGCAAAATTACAAAATTCCGCTTGCTTTCCGTGTCGAAATATGTTATAATTGATACATACTAATTACATTGCGTACAGCGTTCAGCTCCAGATCTGTCAAATCCCGACGATTCGGGAAATTTTTTTGGATTTGCCGCTGTAACGTGATAAAGGAGGATACAATGGAAAAGAAAACAGAATTCAAACCGTATGTTCCAGCGTCCAAGATCACGCCGGAATTTACGGTAACGTCCATCATCATGGGCATCATCCTTGCCGTCGTATTCGGTGCGGCGAATGCCTACCTCGGTCTGCGTGTCGGTATGACCGTGTCAGCGTCCATTCCGGCGGCAGTAATCGCAATGGGTGTCATCCGTGTCATCATGCGGAAAAACTCCATTCTCGAAAGCAACATCGTTCAGACCGTTGGTTCTGCCGGTGAATCCGTTGCAGCAGGTGCGATCTTCACCATCCCCGCCCTCTTCCTGTGGGCAGCCGAGGGTGTGATGGAGAAGCCCAGCATTCTGGAAATCACCCTGATTGCCATCATCGGCGGTCTGCTCGGCGTATTCTTCATGGTGCCGCTGAGAAATGCCCTCATCGTCAAGGAACACGGCATTCTGCCGTATCCGGAGGGCACAGCCTGTGCAGAGGTGCTTCTGGCAGGTGAAGAGGGCGGCTCCAACGCCTCCACCGTATTTGCTGGTATGGGCTTTGCGGCATTCTTCAAGTTCATCATTGACGGTCTGAAGGCTGTTCCGGGTGAGGTTTCCTTCAGAGTGAAGGGCTTTGCAGGTGAGATCGGCACACAGATCTATCCTGCTGTTATGAGCGTTGGTTATATCTGCGGCTTCCGCATTTCTTCCTACATGTTCGCCGGCGGTGTACTGAGCTGGCTGGTTATTATTCCGCTGATCGTGATGTTCGGTCAGGACGCAGTGATCTATCCTGCTGACGGTCAGACCATCGGCGAGATCTACGCAGCAAGCGGTGCAAGCGGCATCTGGGGCAGCTACATCCGCTACATCGGTGCAGGTGCACTGGCTGCCGGCGGTATCATCAGCCTGATCAAATCTCTTCCCCTGATCGTCCGCACTTTCAGAGATGCCCTCAAAGGTATGGGCAAGGGCGGTGCTGTTTCTCAGGACAGAACATCCAATGACCTGAACATGAAGGTCGTACTCGGTGCCATTGCTGTGCTGACACTGGCAATCTGGCTGATCCCTGCAATTCCGGTCAATCTGCTGGGTGCTCTCATTATCGTAGTATTCGGCTTCTTCTTTGCGACTGTATCCTCCCGTATGGTGGGTCTGGTCGGCAGCAGCAACAACCCCGTTTCCGGTATGGCGATCGCAACCCTGCTGATCTCCACCATCATCCTCAAGGCAACCGGCATGACAGGTGCAGCCGGCATGTCCGCAGCCATTGCAATCGGCTCCATTATCTGCATCGTTGCAGCGATTTCCGGCGATACTTCTCAGGATCTCAAGACCGGCTACCTGCTCGGTTCTACTCCGAAGAAGCAGCAGATCGGTGAGGTCATCGGCGTTCTGGCATCCTCCCTTGCAATCGGCGGTACACTGTACCTCCTCGACAGTGCATGGGGCTTCGGCTCTGAGGAGCTGGGTGCACCGCAGGCAACCCTGATGAAGATGATCATCGAGGGCGTTATGAGTGCAGAGCTGCCGTGGAATCTGGTATTCGTCGGCGTATTCATCGCTGTTCTCGTAGAAGTCATTGGTATTCCGGTGCTTCCGTTTGCAATCGGTGTGTATCTGCCCGTTCAGCTCAATGCCTGCATTCTGACCGGCGGCATCATCCGTCTGGTATTTGACAAGATGAAGGCAAAGGGTGAAGCAGAGGAGAACAAGAAGAAGGCGATCATCAACGATGGAATCCTGTTCTGCTCCGGCATGATCGCCGGTGAGGGTCTGGTCGGCATCCTGCTTGCTCTGCTGGCAGTATTCGGCGTGGACAAGATGATCGACATTTCCGGCATGCTCGGACTTCCGGAGGTCGTTTCCAATATCGGCAGCGTGGTGCTGTTCGGTCTGATCATCCTGACCCTCCTCAAATTCTCCGTCTGGAAAAAGCGTGATAAGGGTGCTGTGAAGAATGGCAAGAAGTAAGCAGCCCGAGGAAAACTATCTGGAACGCATTCCGGTGCGTCCGGACTGGATCGAATGGTCAGCGGACGAAAATGGCATTGTCACGCTGGACATTGAAAACAAGGGCGTGATGAACCGCATCGCCCAGAAGCTTCTGAAAAAGCCCGAAGTTTCGCATATTCACCTCGATGAGATCGGCAGCTTTGTCTGGCCGCTGATCGATGGCGAAAAGAATATCGCAGAGTTCGGACCCTATATGGAAGAGCGTTTCGGCGAACAGGCACACCCCACTTATGAACGCCTTGCAAAATTCTTCCAGATCCTCGAAAGTTACCACTTTGTGGATTGGAAATAACGAAGAACAGCCGCATCCTCCCAGATGCGGCTGTTCTTGTCACAATACCAAAAAGCTGCACAGCTCATAGCCGTGCAGCTCAGTCTGTCGAAAAACCACTCTTTTGAAGCCGAAGGCAGGGACAAAAGTTTTTGATCGACCTTTTTTCAAAAAGGTCGTGGGGTCAAGGGGCGAAGC
>JAFTQJ010000063.1 GCA_017462785.1 Oscillospiraceae bacterium
AATCCTTGTTAGGTTCAAAGGACGAAGTCCTTTGGCGGGTGGAGGGTACGCAGTACCCTCCAAATATAGCCCCTCCCCTCGGGGAGGGGTTGGGGTGGGGGCAGTTACAGAATGCCTAACCCTGAGAAAAAAGACTTTTTCTACAAGCTGCTATATTAATTGCCGGAGTAATAACAGCCCTCCCACGCTTAGGTTGAGAATCAAGTGCTTTTTTCACATCCCCTATTGACTTTTGGTACAAAAAACGGTATAATAATGATAACTGGATGGATCCGGAACGTGCAATTTTCCGGATGTATCAGGAAATTGGTAGAAAGAAAGTGATCATTATGAAGAAACTCAAGAGCATTCTGGCAGGACTGCTGAGCATGAGCCTGCTGTTCTCCGCTACAGCGTGCGGAGAAGAAGCGGCTGAAAACAGCAGCCACTACAAGTCCGAGGACGATGTTGCAATTTCCGCACCGGCAGACGAGCAGGGCGGCGGCATGGATGTTGACATCAGCGGTCAGACCATCCACTGGCTGGCAACCTACGACCTCAACCCCTCCAACAATCAGGACAGAAGCGTTGCCCTGACACTGTTCGAGGATGTCTACGGCGGTAAGGTGGAGTGGATCCAGTGCACCTCCGATGACAAATTTGACGTACTGACAAACCGCATTCTCGGCGGCGACCCCGTGGATATGTTCCCGTATGAGTGGGACGCTCTGCCGAACGGTGTATATAAGGAACAGTATCAGCCTCTGGATGATTACCTCGACCTTGAGGATCCCATCTGGGAGGACATGTCCGATGCAATTGATATGTATGAGTACAACGGCAAGCACTATGTTGTTCCCTATGCGATCTCCGACCCGCTGCTGATCACCTACAGCCGCAATATGTGTCAGGAGAACGGTCTGGAAGATCCCTATGAGCTGTATCAGGACGGCAAGTGGGATTGGGATGTATTCATGGATATGATGAAAACATTCACCGCAAACGGCGACGGCAGCACACAGCGTTATGGTATTGCCGGCTGGTTCGGTCAGGCTATGGTACAGTCCACCGGTAAGACCATTGTCAACTTTGACGGCAAGGAATTCACCAACAATATCTATGATGAGGACATCGAAGCTGCGGAAACCCTGATGGCTGAGATGAGAAGCCTGAACCTCTATGATCCGACATGGTACGGCAATTTCCCCGAGGCAGGCAATATCCTGTTCTACGGTATGGCTGACTGGTCACTGAACGGCTCCAACGCAAAGAATCAGGATGCTGATCTCATGGTTGTACCGTTCCCGAAGTCCCCCGATGCTGATGAGTACTATCTGTGTGCAAACTTTGCTGCAAAGATGCTGGTCAAGAACTCTGACAAGGGTGATGCAGTTGCAACCTACATCTACTGTGAGCGTCTGGCGGAAACACAGGAAGAATATGTACAGGCTGCAAAGGACAAGGCACTGATCGTCGAGCAGTCCGCATCCGGTGTTGTACTCGGCTACAGAACCGAGGAGCAGTACGATGCGATCATGCAGTTCAAGGAAGATACCACACCGGTATTTGACTTCGGCTACGGCATGGGCAGCACCATGTACGGTGATGGTGAATATACTTATGAAACCAGAGGCATCATGAACAACCTCATGGATGCACTCCTGACCTATCCGGAGATCGACTCCTGGGCAGTACTGCGTGACAACTGGTCCGCAGCAATTGACGATGTACTGGAAACCTATAACAGTGCGATCGAATAAGCAAAACCGCATATGATTTCGGCTCCCCTCCGGCGTGAAGAGGGGAGCTTTGTTTTTGCATAACAGATTCAAAGGACGGAAGTCCTTGCCGGTGCGGAGCACCGGCAAAAATACCCCCTCCCCTTGGAGAGGGGGCTGGGGGTGGGGTAAGCTTTTCAGCCCTCTCACACCTGCTGTTCCAGCACAACTCTCAGCTTTTTGATGATTTTTTTCTCCAGCCGTGAAATATAGGACTGCGAAATCCCGATCTTTTCTGCTACTTCTTTCTGTGTGCGTTCACCGCCGCCGCAAAGTCCGAACCGCATTTCCATGATCTCACGCTCACGGGGCGGCAGACTGCGGACGGCAGCGTGGAGCATTTCACATTCCGCCTCCCATTCGATCCCACGGTTCACAATATCCTCGTCCGTGCCCAGAATGTCCGACAGGAGCAGCTCATTGCCGTCCCAGTCCGTATTCAGCGGCTCATCAATGGAGATCTCCCCCCGATACTGCGAGGCTTTCCGGAGAAACATCAGGATCTCGTTTTCAATACAGCGTGAAGCGTAGGTCGCAAGCTTGATATTCTTTTCCGGTGCAAAGGTATTGACCGCCTTGATCAGCCCGATGGTGCCGATGGAGATCAGATCCTCCAGACAGATGCCGGAGGTTTCAAATTTCTTGGATATGTAGACCACAAGCCGCAGATTATGGGTGATGAGCGTTTCCCTTGCAGATGCATCCCCCTCGTGGAGCCTGCGGAAAACCTCCTCTTCCTCTTCCCGTGTCAGGGGCGGAGGGAGGGAATCGGAGCCGTTGATATAATCCACACGGCACGGCGGAAAAAGCCGGCAGAGCCAGCGGCGGAAATGCGATAAAAAAAGCATCATACGCTCCTCCTTCTGAGATCAGAATGATTGATGAAAAGGAAGATGGAATCCCCCTCAATACAAAATTTTCGGATGAAAGATCGCCCTCTCATTTTCCCGTTCCCCGATACCGATCAGAGCATCCACTTTCCGATACCGTCCGGTACGCTCGGCATAGATCACCACCTCATCCGGCTGAAACACCGGAATCATGCCCTTTCCGCTGACAGTTTCACAGGGGAGCAGGCGGAAGCCCTTGGGGGGCAGCCGATCGGGAGCCGGTGCAATGTCTGCAAATGGTGTGCGGTCACAGATAATGACGGGCTTGCCGGTGAAGAAATCCACGAGGGAATTTCCCGTATCCGCAAGCCCCTGAAGCTGTACTGTGCAGCAGCGGTACCGGATACTGACCCGATACCCTCCGTCCGCCGCATGCGTTCTGTCACGCAGATACTGCACAGTATGCAGGAGAATATATGCAGCAATGGTAAACAAAATCAGATGCAGGAGGGATACATCCAGATACCAGCAGGAATTGACATGCACCACTCTGACGCTGCACATAATGGACAGAGCGAGCAGGATCCCTGCCAGTGCAAAGCTGCTGCCGAACAGGCAGATGCTGCAAAAGAAAAGCCGCATCCGGTCATGCCACCCGAATGCAGCCATGCAGAGCAGCACGGCAGTGAGCAGTTTGCACAGAACGGAAAGAATCACGGGCATTTCCGGCAGGAACATGATCAGGGTGCTCAGGCTGCCCAATGCGGATGCGGCAAGACATCTGCCCGTTCGCAGACGGCTGTGCGTCAGCCTTGCTGTCATGCAAAGCAGTATGTAATTGACATACAGATTGAACACGAGCAGCACATCCAGATAGATCGTCTGCATAACGGCACCGCCTTTCTTCCGGTTCTTTTTTATTATACAGCTTCAAGGGTGCGGAATTTGTCAGAATGGCACAGTGCGATGATATTTTTTTAGCCGATGCATGGCATCGGCTAAGTTTGGGAGAAAAGATGAAATCCTCCGGATCAATCCCCCAGATATTTCACAGCGATCTGTGTCCGGTGTTCAAGTCCCGTTTTTTCGAGAATGGCACTGATGTGATTGCGGACGGTGCCGTTGGAGAGGTAGAGCTGGTCGGCGATCTCCTGATTGGAAAGCCCCTTGGCGATCAGCTCCACGATCTCCTGCTCACGCTGGGAGAGGAGTGCAAAGATCTGCTTTTTGCCGCCCCCGACACGCCCACGGATGTATTGCAGCACGTCCTCCTGAAAGACATTGCCCCCCGTGCTGACCGTCCGGATGGCATTGAAAATGCGTTCCGGCGGACTGTTTTTGAGGATGTAGCCGCCCACACCGAGCTTGAGTGCCTGTATGATGAAATCCTCCTCGTCAAAAGTCGTCAGCAGGAGGGGACGTGCAAGATTTTCTGTGAGCAGGAACTGTGCAGCTTCAATGCCGTTCATCTCCGGCATGCGGATGTCGAGAACTGCCACATCCACGGTGTTTTCACGGCATTTCGTCACAGCCTGCCTGCCGTTTTCGGCGGTATCAATGATGTGAAAATCCGGCTGGGAGCTGAGGAGCATTTTCAGCCCCTCACGGATGATGAAATCATCGTCTGCAATGAGGATGTTGATCATGGTGAAGATGTCCTTTCTGTTGATTTTCGAGGAAACAGGCTATTTCTGCACAAATACCGTCGTGACCGAAAAGCCCTCCATGGTACTGCGGAAAAGGGTGTTGCCGCCGTTGGCGGCAGTGCGTTCCTCGATCGCCTCCAGCCCCAGCCCCTTGGTGAAGCTGCCGCTGCATACGCCGTTATCCCTGTACTCCACACGCAATGCACGGTTGTACATGCGGATAGAAAGCGTGAATTTTGTCGCTTTGCCGTGTTTGAGGGTGTTTGTCATGGTTTCCGTCAGGTTTTCCTTGATGCAGAGCCACAGATGCACGGAAATCTCCTCCAGATTGCCGGAGGTCTGCATCGCCGTTTCGATATTATAGGAGGCAGCAAATTCCTCCAGCATCGTTTTCAGCTCACTCAGCCCCAGCCCCGTGCGGTCGGGGCGTTCCTCGTGCAGTGCCTTGCGGATGCTGTCCACGCCGCCCCTGAGATTGTCAGCGGCGGTCTGGATCGCCGTCTGTGCACGTTCAGGATCTGCCGCAAGCAGGTACTTTGCCCCCTCCAGCAGGATGATGCTCCCCGAGATATTATGCCCCAGCTCATCATGGATCCTTGCCGCAAAGCGGTTGCGTTCCTCCAGTGCCGCCGTACTGCGGACGGAACGCACATATTCCTTGATGCCCGACAGCTTTTTCCGCTGTGCCGCAAGCTCCGCACTCTGCTGCGTGCAGCGGTTGGTCAGCGAGAGGACTTTCCGGTTGAGAAACCGCATCGCTCCGAACAAAAGCAGCAGTGTCAGCGTCAGGAATACCCCCTCCGCCGGCGGCTGGAGCAGGAGAAAGAGCAGGAACGTGCACACGGCTGTGATCTCCCAGAACAGGCTTTCCTCCGTGCCGCAGTCGGCGAGCTGTGCGGCGGTGAGGGCTGCAAGGGGGAGAAAGGCGGTTCCGGTGTACATGCAGATCCCGATAACAGCAAGCCGCAGGAGCACCGCCGGAAGCTGCGTTTGCAGAAACGATGCTGCCAGCACATCCGCTGCGAACAGGCAGCCGAGCAGGAGGAGGGTCACAATATGCTCCGCAAAACTCCCGTTTGCCGCAAACAGCTGCGAAGCCGCCAGCAGAAGAGCCGCCAGTTTTGCGAGAAGATAGAGAAAAGAAGTTTTCATAAGCTGCCTTTCTATGATAAAAACAGGACGGAAGTCCCCCTCCGTCCTGTCTATGATGTTGAATTGTTCCATGCTCCGCCTGTGCAAAGCACAAAGGAGCAAATCACCGGCATGGGTTCCATGCTCCGCTTGTGCAAAGCACAAAGGAGCAAATCACCGGCATGGGTTCCATGCTCCGCTTGTGCAAAGCACAAAGAAGCAAATCACCGGCATAGGTTCCATGCTCCGCTTGTGCGAAGCACAAAGGAGCAAATCACCAGCACGGGTTCCGTGCTTACTTGGAGATCAGTGCGAGGGTGTCACGAGCGATGAGCAGTTCCTCGTTTGTCGGAACGACCCAAACCTCAACCTTGGAATCGGACTGGGAAACCTTAGCGAGCTTGCCCTTGATGCCTGCATTTGCAACGGTGTCGATCTTGATGCCGAGCACGTCCATATCGGAACATACAGCCTCACGAACATCGGGTGCATTCTCACCGATACCGCCTGTGAACAGTACTGCATCCAGACCGTTCATTGCAGCAGCGAAAGCACCGATATTCTTCTTGATCTCATAAACGAGGATGTCCTTAGCGAGCTTTGCTCTCTTGTTGCCCTCTTCTGCAGCAGCAGTTACGTCACGGTTGTCGGAACCAACACCGGAAACGCCGAGGAAACCGGACTTCTTGTTCATGTAATCGGACATCTCAGCCGGTGTGAAGCCGTGCTTTTCCATCAGGAATGTGACTGCGGACGGGTCAACCGCACCGGTTCTAGTACCCATCAGTACGCCGTCGAGAGGTGTGAAGCCCATTGTGGTATCTACGGACTTGCCGCCGTCCACAGCAGTGATGGAAGAACCATTGCCGAGGTGGCAGGAAACGATCTTCAGTTCCTTGGCATCCTTGCCCATTGCCTTTGCCAGAGCAGCAGCAACAAAGCGGTGGGATGTGCCGTGGAAGCCGTACTTACGAACATGGTATTCCTCATAGTCAGCATACGGGAAACCGTACATATAAGCCTTTTCGGGCATTGTCTGGTGGAATGCGGTATCGAATACAGCAGCCTGCGGAACGCTTGCAGGGAGTACCTGCTTGCATGCACGCAGAGCCAGTGCATGTGCATGGTTATGTACCGGAGCCAGCTCACGCAGCTCGTCGATCTTGTCGATGATCTCATCTGTCACCAGAGTGGTTTCAGAGAATACCTCTGCACCCTGTACGATACGATGACCAACAGCGGAGATCTCGTCCATGCTCTTGATGACAGCAGCGTCACCGGTAGTCAGCACCTTGACCAGCTCCATGAAAGCCTCGGTATGTGTCGGGAAATTGCAGTCAGCATCGTATGCTCTGCCGTCTGCGGTCTTGTGGGAAATATGACCATCAATTCCGATACGGTCACAGTTACCCTTTGCCAGTACGCTCTCATCCTTCATGTCCAGAAGCTGGTACTTCAGGGAGGAGCTGCCTGCGTTTACAACAAGGATCAGCATAATAATTCTTCCTTTCGGTAAAAAATGATTGATTGTTTGCCCATGTAAGGGACTACTATTACTATTATATACCTTTTTGGAAAAAAAGCAAGTGTTTTCCAATAAATATTTTAGAAAAAGAGGAAAAATGAGAGTCTGTGTCAGATTTTTGGAACAGAGGCAAAGCCCTTTCTTCCCTCTCTTGGAAGAGATCTGGAAGAAAGCCGCCGTTTGAACCTGTATATTGACATTTTTCCGATATTATAGTATACTGGTATTGGATTCAAAACAACCGGAAGGAGCGAAATTTTCTATGAAAGTCAGCGGAATTATCTGTGAATACAACCCCCTGCACAACGGGCATGTGCATCATATCCGGCAAACGAGAGCCAACGGTGCAACGCATATCGTGGGCGTGATGAGCGGTAATTTTGTGCAGCGTGGCGATACCGCCATTCTGAACAAATTCGACCGTGCAAAGCTTGCAGTCAATGCCGGCGTTGACCTTGTGATCGAACTGCCCGTGGCATTTTCGGCGGCATCTGCGGAGCTGTTTGCGACCGGTGCCGTGTCCATCCTGCATAATCTCGGCATTGTGGATGAGCTGAGTTTCGGCAGCTCCTGCGGCGATCAGGAATGTCTGGAGCTGCTTGCAGAGGCGTCCATGTCCACCACGGAGCATTACCGTGACCGCATCCGTGACCGTATGAGGGACGGTGACTCCTATCCGGCAGCAGTCTGGGAGATCGTGCGGCAGCGGTACGGCAATAAGGTTGCCGGCATGATGCTCGACCCGAACAATGTGCTTGCGATCGAATACATGAAGGCAATGTACAAGCTTGATGCAAAGTTCAAGCCGTTCACCATCCAGCGGCAGTGCGTTCTGCATGACAGCCTGACCCCCAAGGAAATGTATGCAAGTGCGAGCTTTATCCGCAAGTCCATCATGGACGGCGACCCGTCCTATCTCGACTACATCCCCCGTTATACGGCACAGCTCCTGACACGCCGCATCCGTGAGGGAAGAACAGCGGATGTCCGCAGGCTGGAGCGTCCGATGCTCTACCGCATCCGCAATATTACCCCCGAAGAGCTGATGGAGCTGCCGGATGTGAACCAGTCCCTCCAGAACCGCATCCTTGCGGCGAAAAATGCAAGCAGCTGGGAAGAACTGCTGGCGGCGGTCAAAACCAAATGCTACACCATGTCCCGTATCCGCCGCATCCTGATGGCGGCACTCATCGGCATTCACAGGGAGGATCAGAAATACTATCCGCCCTATGCAAGAGTGATCGCATTCAATGAACGTGGCATGGAGCTGCTGAGTGCTGCCAAGAAGAAGAGCAGCATCCAGATCGGCACCTCCCTTGCCAAGCTCAGCGAAACCAGCCGCCCTGCGGAGAGCTTCGTGCGGCTGGAGGAACGTGCTTCCAATGTGTACGGACTTGCAGTGGAGGACATGTTCTCCGCTGAACAGGATTTCCGTGCAAAGATCGTGCCGGAGGTGTTCTGATGAATGGGATTCTGCAAAAAGTGCGTGGCGTGATCCTCGATCTGGACGGCACACTGCTCGATTCCATGCCCCTGTGGCATGAGATCGACCTGCAATTCCTCGGCGAAAACGGCATAGAACCGCCGGAAAACATCTCCGAGATCGTGGGTAAGATGAGCATTACCGAGTGGGCGGAGTATTTCATCCGTGAATTCTCCATGCCTTACACGCCGGAATATGTCATCCGCCGGATCGAGGAGATGGCAGAAACGGCGTACCGTGAGAGCATCCCCCTCAAGCCCCATGTATCGGCATTTCTGGACGCACTGGATGCCGCTGGTCTGCCCTATGGCATCGCAACAGCGACCTACCGGAATTCTGCGGATGCCGCACTCCGGCGGCTGGGACTGCTGGATCGGATGCAGTTTGTGCTGACGGGCGAGGATGTGCAGGAGGGCAAGACGAGTCCGGAAATCTATCTGCTTGCCGCTGCACGGCTCGGCACCGCACCGGAGGAAACGCTGGTCGTGGAGGATGCCCTGCACTGTGTCCGGACGGCATCTGCGGCAGGCTTCCTGACTGCCGGTGTCTATGATGCCGCCGTTCTGCCGGAGGAATGGGAAGAAATGCGGAGGATCTGTACTGTAACAGGAACGGATCTGATGAAATTGCTGCACTGACATGCAGCAATTTTTTCATCCCCGTGCATCCTCCCAGTTTACCGCAGAGCTGACAAATTCATCCAGCTTCTCACCACGAAATCCCAGTGCACAGCCGACCAGCGTCTTGACATATGCCATCTCAAAGGTCGTGCCGCTGATGCAGGAGGCTCCATTTGCCAGTGCATCACCTGTGGATTCATATTGATAGGCAAGCCTGCCGCACGGAGCTAAAAATACCGGAATTCCTGCGTTTCTGCATCTGTCCAGCAAGGAGAGCAGCGAGTGGGAGGAATAGGCTCCCTCCCCTTCCTTACGCTCCACGCAGACTGACTCTGAATGGAATGTTCCATGCACGACTGCATGGATGCCGTCAAGGGAAAATGCATCGTAGCACAAGCCTACATAGGGCTGGATGTTCAGCACGCACGGCGAAAGCTCCTGAAAATGCCGGATGTACATCGTGTTTGTCTGGAATGCCTTTCCGGTCAGCACAGCATTTTCCGGATCCTCCACGGTCATTGCAGTCCGGCTCTCAAAATCATCACTGTAATTGCGGCACTGGAACAGATGTGCACCGTAATGCACATAGATCCTGCCGTCGCTGTTCCGGTACACAGCATACACATTCGGGGCAATGCCGCCCATGATCAGCTCAACAGCGGCTCTGAAATTTGCATGCCCGTTCGTCCCCTCCATATGCAGGGGAAGCTGACTGGACACGAGCATCACGGGGATGGGTGCACCTGCCAGTACGACCGACAGAAGCGAGGCGGTGAATGCAAGGGTGTCCGTGCCGTGCAGGACGATGATGCCCTTGTAGGCATTCCAGTCCACATGGGAACGGAATTCCTCCAGCAGGATGTTCCAGCTTCTGACGGTCATGTTTTCACTCAGGATGTCCAGCGGCATCTGCACGGAAAAGTGGACTTTTTCACACCAAGGGGAACCGCCCTTGTGGAAAGCATCAATGATGCGGATGTGCTTTGCATCGGAAAAGCGTTTGCCCTGTGCGTTCACAGCGGAGCAGATGGTGCCGCCGGTGAGAATGACAAGGATCTTTTCAGGCTCTGGGATCTGGTTCATGATATGCCTCCTTTTCGGAAATCTGTTTCTATCATTATAGCATGTTTCCAAATGGTTTTTCAAGCCCTCCTTGACACACCACCCCACATATGCTATACTTATAATAGGAAAACTAATAGCGGAAGGAAGGCTTGCCATGTCTGAAACTACTACCCGTACACCCGATACCTCTGTGATCCTCGTGTGTGCCGGAAACGCTACCCGTATGGGCGGCATCAATAAAATTCTCATGCCCCTCGGCAATACCAATGTCATTGGTATGTGCATGCTCGCATTTGAGCAGAGCGAGGACATTGCGGAGATCATCGTTGTTACCAAAGCCGAAAACAACGCAGTAATTGAGGAAACTGCCAAGACACTCGGCATCCGGAAGCTCACCGCCATCACGGAGGGCGGCAGCACAAGACAGCAGAGTGTCATGCAGGGGCTGAAGCATGTTTCCAAGGAATCGCAGTACATCGCCATTCATGACGGTGCACGCCCCCTCGTCAAGCCCGAGCATATTGCAAAGGTCATCAAGGATGCCCATGTGTTCGGCGGTGCGACCCTCGGCGTTCCGGTCAAGGACACCATCAAGGTCGTGGATGACGGGCTGATCATCGACACCCCCCACCGCCCCTCCCTCTACATCACCCAGACACCGCAGGTGTTCCGGAAACGGCAGTATTTCGAGGCGGTGGATTTTGCAATGGAGCACAACCTCGACTTCACCGACGACTGCCAGCTCATGGAGGCGATCAACTGCCGTGTGTATATGACGGTGGGCGACTATACGAATATCAAGATCACAACCCCCGAGGATCGGGAAATTGCGGAGGTGCTGTTATGATTCGGATCGGACACGGTTATGATGTACATAAGCTCACAGAGGGACGTGCCCTCATTCTCGGCGGTGTGAACATCCCTCACACCCTCGGACTGCTCGGGCATTCCGATGCGGATGTCCTGCTCCACGCCATTGCAGATTCCCTGCTCGGTGCACTTGCCCTCGGGGACATCGGCAAGCATTTTCCGGATACCGACCCACGCTACAAGGGTGCGGACAGTCTGGAGCTGCTGCGGCATGTTGTGCAGCTCATCCATGAAAAGGGCTATGCTGTGGGCAATCTGGATGCAGTCATCCTTGCCCAGAAGCCGAAGCTCGCACCGCATATCGACAAAATGCGTGAGAACATCGCCTCCGTCTGCGGCGTTTCCGTGGACTGCGTGAGCGTCAAGGCGACCACCGAAGAACGCCTTGGCTTCACCGGCAGGGAAGAAGGCATCTCCGCCCACTGTGTCGTATTGCTGCACCGCCAGTAAAAATGGACAGCAAATCCTGAAAACGGGGCAGCACTGACACCCCAAACCCTTTCTGCATACAATATACTATACTGAACAGAAGGGGTGATACACTATGATATGCAGGGCAGTCATGCCGTCGGATACACTCGCCAGAAAAGCCCACCGCCTCCTCAGAGCAAGGGGATTCTCTGCCGAGATCGTCCGCAGCTCCGGTACAAAGGAGGGCTGCGGCTTTGCACTGCGGATCATGGGGGACTGCAATGCCGCCCGTGACCTGCTTGAACGTGCAGGAATTCCTGTCCGCAGTATGAGAAATGAGCGTGACGGCTCATGATCGTGAATTTTGACAATGCAGCCACGACCTTTCCAAAACCGCCGGAAGTACGCCTTGCTGTCGAAAAGGCGGCTGCCCGTTATGGGAGTGCAGGACGGGGCGGGCATCCCATCGCTGCCCGTACCTCGGATCTGGTGTACTCTGCAAGGGAAACCGCAGCGGAATTTTTTGGTGCGGAGCCGGAAAACGTGGTTTTTACACTCAACTGTACCCATGCACTGAACCTCGCCATTCAGGGACTCGCAGAGGGCGGCGGACATTTTGTCATCAGCAGCCTTGAACACAATTCCGTTCTGCGTCCCGTCTATGCACTTGCCCAAAAAGGACGCATCCGCTTCAGTATCGCCAAGGTGCATACACATGCACAGGATACCGTGGAGAGCTTCCGTGCACAGCTCCGGCCCGATACCCGAGCCGTGATCTGTACGATCGCAAGCAATGTCACCGGTCAGATCCTCCCGTGGAGGGAGATCGGGACAATGTGTCAGGCAAGGGGGATCTGCATGGTCGCAGACGGTGCACAGGCATGCGGCATCCTGCCGGTGAAGCTGACGGACGGCATCAACATCCTCTGCACCGCCGGTCATAAAGGTCTTTATGGCATTACCGGAACGGGAATGCTCATCACGGACGGTAAATTTCCGCTGCTGCCGCTGATGCAGGGCGGCACCGGAAGCCTTTCCAGCCAGCCGGAACAGCCCGATTTTCTGCCGGATGCACTCGAATCCGGTACGCTCAATGTCATCGGTGCGGCATCCGTCAAAGCAGGAATCGAATTTGTGCAGAAAAAGGGCATCCAGCACCTTTTCCGCATGGAATCCGCCCTTTGTGAGCTGCTGAAAACAAGGCTTTCCGCTGTGCCGGAGGTCATTGTCTACCGCAGTCCCCATGCGGAATATGTGCCGATCCTGTCTTTCAGCATCCGTGGCATGCCCTCGGAGGAAACCGCCGCACGGCTCGCCGAACAGGGCTTCTGTCTGCGTGCCGGCATGCACTGTGCACCGCTTGCCCACCATGCACTCGGCACACAGGACGGGGCTGTCCGCTTCGCACCCTCCGCATTCAGCAGGATGCAGGATGTCCAGCGGCTTGCAGAGGCAGTCAGAGTGATTGCGTCAGAAAAATCCAAAAAATAATCATAATCAAATCAATCAAGACTATTGCAAAACCAACAGTTTTGTGGTATGATGTTAAGAAGGGGGCGGATGCCCTCTTACATAAAGATACTGATCGTGAATGAAAGGAAGTGAGCGAATGTCTATCAATGACATCTGGACATCCATATACAGCGTCATACGAACCATGCATCCTGTAGATTTTGTGGACATTGCATTACTGTCCTATCTGATCTATTATGTATTCAAGTTTATCCGAGAAACAAGAGCCGGTCCTCTGTTCAAGGGCATCGTGTTCCTGCTGGTCGCCTATGCCATCACCAAGGCGATCGAGCTGAAAGCGATTACATATCTTCTGGAGGCGACCTTTGACATCGGCATTCTGGCGATCATGATCATATTCCAGCCGGAGATCCGCCGTGCCGTGGAAAAGCTCGGTCATACGCAGTTCGGTCTGAAGAATCTGGGCTTTGGCAGCTCCGGTGACGGACTGACCGCAAAATGGGAAACGGCAATTGATGCCATCTGTGATTCCTGCGTGGAGCTGAGTGCCACCTGCACCGGTGCCCTGATCGTCATTGAGCAGAAAACCAAGCTCGGCGAGCAGATCGAAAACGGCACCATCATCAATGCAACCCCCAGCAAGGAGCTGTTCGGCAACATCTTCTACCCGAAAACACCCCTCCATGACGGTGCAGTCATCATGCGTGACGGCATCATCCTTGCGGCAGCCTGTTTCCTGCCCAAGCCCCAGAAGGAGGAGCTGATCAATAAAAAGCTCGGTTCCCGTCACCGTGCGGCGATCGGCATGAGTGAGAATTCCGATGCTCTGGTCATTGTCGTATCCGAGGAAACCGGACAGATCTCCGTTGCCGAAAACGGCAACCTCACACGCAATTTCACCAGAGATAAGCTGCATCATCTGCTCACGGAGCGTCTGATCCCGAAGCAGACGGAAGGCAAACGCCGGCTTTCTTCCAGACTCCGTACCAAGGGAAAGGAGGATGCAAATGAGTCCGATGCATAAATTCAAGGCATTGCTTGACCGAATGACGAACAGCAAGCCTGCAACAATGATCCTTTCCATTGCAGTCGCACTGCTCATCTGGTTCACCATTTCCGTGACAGCGTACCCGACCACCCCCGTGACCTTCTATAATATTCCGGTCGTGGTGGATACCGCCGGTACAGCCGCAGAAGCCAATGGGCTGAGTATCGTTTCCTGCGATGTGGAAACTGTCACCGTCCAGATCGAGGGCAGCCGTTCCAAGGTCGGCACATTGACGGAGGAGGATCTGACAGCCCATCTCTCCATGCAGAATGTAACTGCTGCCGGAGAATATCCGCTGGAGATCAGCGTGAAATCCTCCAAAAACATTTCCTTTGAGGTCAACAGCATTTCGCCCTCCCGTGCGGATGTGACCTTTGACAAGATCGAAACACGCTCGTTCCCCGTGACCCCCGATTTCCCCAATATCGTCATTCTGCCGGGACATACCATGAACGAGGTCACATGCGACCCTGCCACGATCGACATTACCGGTCCTGCTGCAAAGCTTGACGAGATCAGCAAGGCGGTCGTGAGATCGGACAAATTCGCCGAGATCGACAGCTCCTACGCCCTGTACAGCACGGATGTGACACTGTACAACGAGGAAAACTCGATCCTCGAACCGGATGCATTCACAATGCCGCCCGTGAACTTCACGATCAATATTCCGGTGCTGACCCAGAAGGAAGTGCCGCTGATCTATGATGTCCGCAATGTTCCGAGCAATTTTGATCTGGAATGGCTGCGGGAAAGACTCATCCTCTCAGCGGATACCATTACGCTTGCGTCGAATGTTCCGACCTTCGGCAGTCAGGAAAACTGGAATCTGGGTTATCTCAAACTTGAGGACATCCACCTCAACTACAGCAACGTCTTTAAAGTGCCGGTAGCGGAGGGTGTCATCAATCAAAGCGGTTTTCAGGAGGTAACGCTGACGCTCAATCCGGAGGGTCTGGAGGAACGGACCTTCAAAGTCAGCGGCGATAATATTTCCATCATCAACAAGCCGAGCAGCTACGACTTCAAGGTCATCACCAAGGAGCTGGCGATCTCCGTGATCGGCCCGACCGAGGTGCTGGATGAGCTGCGGACAAAGGATATTGTCGTGACTGTCGATCTGACCAACTACAATGTGGCACAGAGCCAGTCCTTCACGAGCGATTCGCAGATCTCCTTCATCGGTGTCAATAATGTCTGGGCATCCGGTGTGTACAAGATTGCGATCGACTACGCAGAGAAGGAAGAAACCACGACAGAACCTGAAACAGAAGAATAATCTCATGAACGGCATCCCTAGCGGGCTGCCGTTCCTTATTGTCCGAATCACCAATTTTTTCCGATTCAAAAACCAGATTTTTTTCAGAAAATTCTATTGACATCATCAAAAAAATGTGATATACTGTTCCTATAATGAGCAATGATGGAGCGAGTATCATGAGCCACTCATTCCCAGAGAGCTGTGTCAGGTGCAAGACAGCAATGAGCCTTGTGAGAAAAACACTCCGGAGCCTGCGGAAGAAAGCAGGAAGCCGTTTGGGGTTTTCTGTGATTAGAACCGCACGTTCATCACGTTACGATGAAAACGAGTGGATCGGAAACGATCAATTTGGGTGGTATCGCGGAAGTCAGCTTTCGTCCCATGTTCTGGGACGAAGGCTTTTTTTATTTGCTTTCGTATGATTTGTCATTGTTCACAAACACTATCTATATTTTATGGAGGATGAAAGTTATGCTGAGAACACATACCTGTAACGAATTAAGACCCGATCACATCAATCAGCGTGTGACACTGACTGGCTGGATCGACACGATCCGTGACCATGGCGGCGTACTCTTCGTTGACCTGCGTGATCACTACGGCGTGACACAGATCGTACTGTCCGATGACAGCATGATCGCAGGCATGTCCAAGGAAACCGTCATTCTGGTCGAGGGTGCTGTCACCATGAGAGATGAGGAAACAGTCAACCCCAAGATCGAAACCGGTCTGATCGAGGTGCGTGCTGACAAGATCGAGGTGCTCGGTCCGTGCCAGCTCGGTCTGCCCTTTGAGATCGACGCTTCCGTACAGACCAGAGAGGATGTACGTCTGAAGTACCGTTATCTCGACCTGAGAAACGGCAGAATCCACAATAACATCGTTCTGCGTTCCAAGATCCTGAGCTACCTCCGCCGCCAGATGGAGGACATGGGCTTCATGGAGATCCAGACCCCCATCCTGACCGCTTCCTCCCCCGAGGGTGCAAGAGACTACCTCGTTCCCAGCCGTAAGCACAAGGGCAAGTTCTATGCTCTGCCGCAGGCTCCCCAGCAGTTCAAGCAGCTGCTGATGGCATCCGGCTTTGACCGTTACTTCCAGATCGCTCCCTGCTTCCGTGATGAGGATGCTCGTCAGGATCGTTCCCCCGGTGAGTTCTACCAGCTCGACTTCGAGATGGCGTTCGCAACACAGGAGGATGTATTCGAGGTAGCAGAAAAGGTGATCTACAACACCTTCAACGAGTTCTCCGACAAGAAGATCTCCAAGCCCCCGTTCCGCCGCATTCCGTTTGCAGAGTCCATGCTCAAGTACGGTACGGATAAGCCCGACCTGCGTAACCCCCTGCTCATTCAGGATCTGACCGACTTCTTTGCAAAGCACGAGTTCCTGACCATCAACGGCAGAACTGTTCCGTTCAAGAACAAGCTCGTTCGTGGTATCGTGGCAAACTACCTTGTAAAGAGGGACGGCGACGGTGACGGCAAGAAGGCATTTGAAAAGGCAATCGACGCATATTCCAGAAGCATCGGCATGAAGTTCGGCATCGGCTATATCACCCTTGAAGAGGGCGAGTACAAGGGTCCGATCGCCAAGTTCCTGACCGAAGAGCAGAAGGCAGAGCTGACTGCACTCGTTGGCATCAAGGAGGGCGAGTCCCTGTTCTTCATCAGCGATACTGCCAAGGTCATCAACCAGCTTTCCGGCGAGATGAGAACATGGATCGGCAATGAGCTGGGTCTGATCAAGGATGATGCATTTGAGTTCTGCTTCATCGTGGACTTCCCGATGTATGAGCTGAATGCGGATACCAACAAGATCGACTTCACACACAATCCTTTCTCCATGCCGCAGGGCGGTATGGATGCACTGCTGAACAAGGATCCGCTGGAGATCTTTGCTTACCAGTATGACATCGTATGCAACGGCGTGGAGCTGTCCTCCGGTGCCGTTCGTAACCATAACCCTGAGATCATGAGAAAGGCATTCGAGATCGCCGGCTACAATGAGGAGGACCTCAAGGCAAAGTTCGGTGCTCTCTATACTGCATTCTCCTACGGTGCACCGCCTCACGCAGGCATGGCACCCGGCGTTGACAGAATGATCATGCTCATCGCAGGTGAAGAAACCATCCGTGATGTCATTGCATTCCCGCTCAACGGCAACGCACAGGATCTGATGATGGGTGCTCCGGGCGAAGTCACAGAGCAGCAGCTCAGAGAAGTGCACATCAAGGTTAGAGACTGATCCGCTGAAACCAATTCCGGCATCTCCGGAACCCTTTTCCGGAGATACCCGATTTTCACAGAAGGAGTGAAGATTTATGGATAGAGAAACACTGAGAAGGCTCGAACTGCTCAACCAGCTGAAGCTGACAGAAGAGCAGAAAGAGGAGATCACCGCATTCTTTGACTGCCGTGAAAAGGATCTGGCAGTCCTCAATGCGATCGACACCTCCCAGACCGAAAGACAGGTGCATGTGATGCCCATCATGACGGTCGTGCGCGAGGACATTGCTTCCCAGCCGTTCACCGTTGAAGAGCTGCAGAAGGGTGCACCCGATACCGATCAGGGCTACTGGTGCGTTCCCCGTGTAGTGGAATAATGACGAAGGAGGGCAAGAACATGAATTTTTATACAGCAAAGGCGGATACTGCGGCAGAACGCAGAGTTGCCGTCGATGATATGATCCTGACAAAGACAATGCCCACCGCAGCAGGCTCCAGAATGCTCGATGGCTATATGAGTCTGTTCGATGCAGAGGTCATCACAAGACTGGAGAATGCCGGCTATGCGATTGCAGGCAAGACCGATGTGGGCGAATTTGCAATTGACCTCGTTGGTGAAACCTCCTATCACGGTGCGGGTACCGAAAACGGCACACTGCTTTCCGCATCCGCTGAGGCGATCAAGTCCGGCGATGTGCCCGCTGTTGTGTGCTTTGATGTCAATGGTTCCGTGTGCCGTGCCGCTGCACAGAATGGACTTGTCAGCGTCAAGCCCACCTATGGCACCGTTTCCCGTTACGGCACCATTCCGGCTGCATGCTCCGGTGAAACTGTTTCCGTAATGGCGGACAGTACTGCAAAGTGCCGTGAGATCCTCGATGTCCTCGCAGGACATGACGACAAGGACGGCACCAGCCTTTCCGAGGAGCAGTGTGCACTCGTGAAAACCGCTGCTGCAAAGCCGGCTGCAAAGGTTGCAGTTCTCACCAATTTCTGCGAGGCTGTGGACGATGCTGTTTCCGCAAAGCTCGACGCTGCCAAGGCTGCACTGACCGCACAGGGCGTGGAGATCTGCGAGATCGCAGATGAAAAGATCGCCGCTGCCCGTGCTGCATGGAATATCCTCATGTGCTCGGAGCTTTGCAACAATGTTTCCAGATATGACGGTGTGAAGTATGGCTACCGTACACAGAATTTCACCAATATTGATGAGCTTTATACCAACAGCCGTACCGAAGCATTCGGCGAGCTGCTCAAGACAGCGATTCTCTTCGGTTCCGATAACCTTTCTACTGAGAACTATATGAAGGTCTATGACAAGGCTCTGCGGATCCGCCGTGTGGTATGCGAGGCATTTGAGGAGCTGTTCAAGGCATATGATGCTGTGCTCCTGCCGGCATGCTCCAGACTTGCCTACACTGAGGCGGAAACCAAAGCAGACAAGTATCTGGCATTTGAGGAAAACCAGTACACAGCACCTGCTTCCATCACAGGTCTGCCGGCTGTGACCGCTGGTTCCGTTCAGCTCATCGGCAGCATGTTCTCTGAGAATATGCTGTTTGAAACAGCGAAGCTGCTTGCAAAGGAGGGCGAATAATCATGAACTACGAAACAGTCATCGGTCTGGAAGTGCATGTAGAGCTTGCAACCAAGTCCAAGATCTTCTGTTCCTGCAACGCCAAGTACGGTGCAGGCCCGAATGAGCATGTGTGCCCTGCCTGCTGCGGTATGCCCGGCATGCTCCCCGTTGTCAACAAGCGGGTTGTGGATTATGGCATGAAAGCCGGCATGATGCTCAACTGCCATATCAACCGCACCACTACCTTCGATAAGAAGAGCTATTACTATCCCGATCTGCCCTGTGCATACCAGACAACACAGTGGTTCGCACCGGTTGCAGTGAACGGTACAGTCGAGATCGAAACCTCCAAGGGCAAGAAGAACATCCGCATCAAGCAGATCCACATGGAAGAGGATGCCGGCAAGCTCGTGCATGACATTGCGGAGGATACCACACATGTGGACTTCAACCGTACCAGTGTACCGCTGATCGAGATCGTCAGCCAGCCCGACCTGTCCAGTGCCGAAGAGGTAGAAGCATACCTCGAACGCCTGAAGATGCTCCTGCGTTATGCCAAGGTTGCAGAATGTGCTATGGAGCACGGCACCATGCGTTGTGACGTGAACCTGTCCGTTCGTCCGGAGGGCAGCGACCAGCTCGGCGTGCGTACTGAGATGAAGAACATGAACTCCATCGAAGCCATCAAGCATGCGATCGAGTACGAAACAGCAAGACACATTGATGCGATCGAGAACGGCACCGAGGTGCTCGTGCAGGAAACCCGCCGCTGGGATGACATCAAGGGCAAGAGCTTTGCCATGAGAAACAAGGAGACCGCCGGCGATTACCGTTACTTCCCCGATCCGAACCTCATGCCCGTTGTGATCGACGATGCATGGTACGATTCCATTCAGGCATCCCTGCCGGAGCTGCCGGAGGAGAAGTATGCACGCTACACAGAGCAGCTCGGTCTGAGCGAATACGATGCTGCACAGCTCGTCAAGAGCATTGCCCTCTGTGAATGCTTTGAGGCTGCCCATGCCGTATGCGGCAGTGCAAAGGATGCAGCAAACTGGATGATCTCCGAGATCATGAGCATTCTGAACCAGAGAAAGATGACCTATGACATGCTGAACATCAACGGCACCTCCCTCGGTGAGCTGATCAAGCTCGTCATGGACGGCACTGTCGGACGTGCAAACGGCAAGAAGATCCTCAATGCAATGTTCGAGGATGCATCCATCGTTCCGGCAGAATATGCAGAGAAGAACGGCTATATCATGTCCAATGATACCGGTCTGATCGAGCAGGTGGTCAAGGCTGCCATTGAAGCAGAGCCGAAGGCTGTTGCGGACTACAAGGGCGGCAAGGAAAAGGCGATCATGTCCATCTTCGGCAGATGCATGAAGGAGCTGAAGGGCAACTGTGATCCGCAGACCCTGAGAACCATCCTCATTGATACGATCAACAAGATGTAAAAAAATTTGTGCCGCCATGCATAAAATCCATGCGGCGGCATAGAATAAGAGTGTAAGGGATCCGCAGGAAACCTTCAGCGGATCCCAAACACCAAAAAAATGCAGCGAAGTACTTGACAAACCCAGAAGAATATGTTATAATAACTGAGTGAGATTCCTCCATAGCTCAGTCGGTAGAGCACTCGGCTGTTAACCGAGTTGTCGTTGGTTCGAGTCCAACTGGGGGAGCCAGCAAGGAATCGCATGGACGATTCACATTTGAAAGTTCCTGAGAAATCGGGGACTTTCTTTTTTGCTGTACAGCCTGTACAGCAGTGCGGGGCAGTTGGTTTTTCCATTGATGATCTCCTCCGGCTGTCTGCTTACCTCATCCAGAGAAAAAGTTTTTGCACCGCTTAACCGGTGTGCTTCTGCCACTCCAAAAAACTCCCCCCAAATTTGTACGATTTACCAATTGATTTTTTCCGAAAAATAGTGTATAATATAGATGCAGGTAGAAATACGCTGTACACCTATGTAACCGAATTCACGTTTAAGCGACATGTAATGTCGTCGGTCATAGGGAGCCGCCTCAGGGCGGCTTTTTTTATAGGCAACACCACCGCAGGGAAGTGATCAATCAAATGGAACAGCCAATGAATGTCTATGTTTTCTCCGATGAATCGGGCGTTTTTGATGTGATGCACAACGAGTACTATGTCTACGGCGGACTGATCTTCCTCGACAGGGAATCCAAGGACCGCTGCACAAGAAAATACCTCAGCATTGAACGCATGATCCGCCAGAATTCCGACTATGCACCGGATGCCGAGCTGAAAGCCTGCCGCATCACCAACCATGAAAAGTACAAGCTCTACAAATCCCTCAAAAACTGCATCATTTTCGGTGCAGTTGTCGTGCAGGAAACCGTCAACGCCAATATCTTCGAGGACAAGAAAAGCAAGCAGCGTTACCTCGATTATGTCTACAAGATCGCCCTGAAACGGGCGTTTGAGCACATGATGAAGGACGGGCTGATCACCAAGGACGGCGTGGAGAATATCTACATCTTTGCAGATGAGCACACCACCGCAACCAACGGCAAATATGAGCTGCGTGAGGCACTCGAACAGGAGTTCAAGCGTGGCACATTCAACCAGAATTACATGCACTTCTATCCGCCCATTTTCTCACGGCTGAATCTGGTCGAGCTGAATCTGTGCGACTCTTCAACCAAACCCCTCATCCGTGCAGCGGACATCATTGCCAATAACATCTATTATAAGATGGTCAATCATATGCCGGCGGCACAGGAGCCGAATATTTATATTACATATTTTCCGGAGGATATGGGTGCTGCGGCAAAGAGGGCAGCAAATGGGGGAGCGAAGGAATGATTTTCGCCTGAACAAAACAAATTTTGCATCCGCACACAAAGCGGATGCATTTTTTCACCCCCATCCCCTCCTGTGCATATCCTGTAAAAGAGCAGAATGCTCAAAAAAGGAGCGATGATTATGAACAGCAGAAAAACTGTCCTTGTGGCAGGCGGTGATTTGCGTTATGTATATACAGCCCGTGCACTTGCGGAGCAATTCGATGTCCATGCAGCCGGATTCACCCGACAGATCGCACCATTTCCGGAGATCACCCTCACGGAAACCGCCGCAGAGGGTCTGCCGGCATGTGATGTGCTCGTGCTGCCCATGCCCGTTTCCGATGACGGTGTACTGGTCAGTGCTCCGTTCGGACGGCAGAATCTCCCTCTGAAAGGGCTGCTCGCCGCACTCAGACCCGACGGGATCGTGCTCGGGGGCAAATTCGGAAAATCAGCGGCTCTCTTCCATGAAGCCGGCGTGGAAACGGCGGACTACTTAGCAAGGGAGGAGCTTTCCACGCTCAACGCCGTCCCCACCGCCGAGGGTGCTCTTCAGATCCTGCTGGAAGAAATGCCGTGCACCATCTACAAGAGCCGCATCCTCGTGCTGGGCTTCGGCAGAATCGGCAGCAGGCTTGCACAGCTCCTGCACATGCTCGGTGCAAGGGTCACAGTCGCCTCCCGTGATGTGGCAGAGCTTGCCCGTGCGGAGATGTCCGGCTGTGATGCCATGCCCCTCGGGGAGCTTGCAGAGCGTGCAGGGGAATTTCAGGTGCTCTGCAATACCATTCCGGCAAGGATCATCACTTCTGAGATTCTCAGCCGCATGCATCCTGATGGACTGGTGCTCGACCTCGCCTCCAAGCCCGGCGGCGTGGATCTTGAAGCAGCACAGAAATGCAGCCGCCGTGTGGTATGGGCACTGTCCCTCCCCGGCAAGACCGCACCGGTCACAGCAGGTGAGATCATCGCCAAAACCATCTTCCATATGCTCGAAGAAAGGGGCGTTTCCTGATGATTGATTTACAGGGTGTCAGAATCGGCTTTGCTATGACCGGCTCATTCTGTACCTTTCAGCACGCATTTGCACAGGCGGAATACCTTGTTTCCTGCGGTGCACAGCTTCTGCCGATCATGTCCTACCATGCGGCACAGACCTCCACACGCTTCGGCGATGCCAAAGCCCAGCGGGAGAGGATTGAGGAGATCGCCGGACGCAAGGTGATCTGTACCATTGAGGATGCCGAACCCATCGGACCTTTGCAGCTGACGGATGTCATGGCAGTTGTGCCGTGCACCTCGAATACAGCGGCGAAGCTCGCCCTCAGCATCACGGATACACCGGTCACAATGGCGGTCAAATCCCATCTGCGAAGCGGAAAGCCCGTGGTTCTGGCGGTGGCATCGAATGACGCACTTGCCGGCAGTGCAAAGCATCTGGGCATGCTTGCAAACCTGAAGCATTACTATTTTGTACCGCTGCGGCAGGATGATGCCCACAAGAAGCCGACCTCGCTTGTGGCGGATTTCAGCAAGACCGCCGACACGATCGCTGCTGCCCTGCAAGGCGGGCAGATCCAGCCGGTTGTGATGCAGAATCTCTGATTCCCGTCAAAGTCCATCCCTTTACAGCAGGGATGGACTTTTCGCATGCTCTCCTCCTGCTCCAGAAGAACAAAGCCTTCCATTCTCCCCGAAAGTATCACAATTTTCAGAAATTGATTGCAGAAAAATAAATAATGTTACAGAATTAATACAAAACCATGCAGGAACAGGTCACATTCGGGAAAAATGGTTGACATTCCGCTTAGAAACTGTTAAAATAAAAATGATGTATTATGCAAAGAGAAAGGAGCAGGCGAATGGGAGAAAGAAAGCTTTGTTCCGGCTGCATGGATATGAAGCTGGAATCGGAAATGATCTGCCCCCACTGCGGTTATGCAGAAAATACACCCTTTGACCCGAATTTCATTGAACCGGGTACTGTTCTCAATGACCGCTATGCGGTAGGTGTCAAGCTCGGACACAACAGCGAGGGTGCTACATATATTGGTTATAATAAGTCCATCGGCTGCAAGGTGCTGATCCGTGAATACATGCCGCAGGGTCTTTGCGTGCGTGTGCGTGGAAAGGCAACCATCAGCGTGAATCCCAGTCAGGTCGTACAGTACAAGGCACTGATGGCGGAATTTACCGAACTCAATAAATCCCTCGCACAGATGCGGAGTCTGTCCCATATCAATCCGACACTCGATCTGTTTGCGGCAAATAATACCACCTATGCGGTATATGAATATCTCGAAGGCATCAAGCTTGTGGATTATCTCAAGGATAATGCAGGTGAGCTGACATGGAAACAGGTTTCTGCCATGTTCCCGCCGTTCTTCACCACCCTCAGCCTGATGCACAACAACAGCGTCATTCACCGTGCGATCAGTCCGGACACCATCTATGTGACCGAAAAGGGCGATCTGCGGCTCTGCGGCTTCTCTATTTCCACTGTCCGCACTGCCAATACAGAGCTGCCCAGTGAGATCTTCCACGGCTACGCAGCACCGGAGCAGTACTCCCCCACTGCCCGTCAGGGCACATGGACGGATGTCTATGGCATCTGTGCCGTGCTCTACCGCATTCTCACCGGCTGCAAGCCCACCGAGGCTCCGAGCCGTATGGAAAATGACAATCTCTGTGAGCCGCATGAGATGAACCCGAGCATTCCCAGAAATGTATCCCGTGTCATCATGAAGGGTCTGAACCTCTTCCATTCGGACAGAATCCAGACCGTGACCGAGCTTGTCACACAGCTTTTTGAACAGCCGGAAGAACCCGAGCCGGCACCGATCCCCGTGGAGCCGTCCACCCGTCCCCGTCCGCAGCGTCCGGCACCTGTCAGACAGTCCGCACCGGCGGAGAATTACGGCGGCAGCTACGGCAGGGACGATTATGACGATTATGATGTTGTGGATACCCGTGACAATCTGATCGACCGCATCAAGATCCCGATCATCATCGGCGTTCTGCTGACCTGCGTCCTGCTGGTGATTGCGATCGTTGTGCTGAATCTGCTGGATATGGGACCTTTCTCCTCCGGCGATACGAGCAGCAATAACAGCCGTCCTGTGGAAACGACCACAACGGTGACGGAAACTGTCAATAATATCGTGACGGAAACAGCACCTGCCACAGAGCTGAGCGGTGACAGTGTGATGCCCGATCTTGTCGGCAAGGATTTTGAAACCAAGAAGGCACAGTTTGAAGCGGAAGGCTGGATCTATCTTGAAGCGACCTATGAGTACAATGATGAATTCAGAGCCGGTCTGATCGTAAGCCAGTCCCTCGAAAAGGGCGAGCCGTTCAACAGCGGTGCCAAGGTGCAGGTCGTAGTCAGCAAGGGTCCGTCCGAGGTGGAGATCCCCGAATATGAGGGCAAGACGCTCAAACAGTACGAGGCAGAGCTGGATCAGCTGGGACTGAGTGAGTTCTATGTGACCGAGGCTGTGACGAATTATGATTATGAGAACGGCGAAGTCATTGAGCTGAATATGGAAGCCGGTGACAAGTTCGATTTCACTGATCCGGAAACGCTGAAGATCTACTATGCAAGCAATCCGGAAACCACCACAACTACAACCACTACTACAACGACCACCACAACGACAACGACCACCACAACCACCACCGTTCCCCCGACGGAGCCTCCCACAGACCCCCCGACGGAAGCCCCCACGGAACCCCCGACCGAAGCTCCCACCAATCCTCCGGAGGTCATTCAGACCGAAGCTCCCGAGGATCAGGAGATCTATGGTTGATTGAAAAAAATGGAAAATGCTCCTGCAATTCTGAAGCAGGAGCATTTTTGTTGTATATTTCAAACCGAATGCGAGCATACTATCCGCATGAGCTGCAAATGCGGCTCGCAACAAATCGAATTGAGGTGTTCCAAATGTGGGATAAAATCGCATTGACACTGCTGATCATCGGCGGCATCAACTGGGGTCTGGTCGATATTTTTGAATTTGACCTCGTTGCATGGCTCTTCGGCGGCTCTGATACGCTGCTGAGCAGAGCAGTCTATATCGTGATCGCAGTTTGTGCCGTCTGGTGCAGTACCCTCCTGTTCCGTCTGAACGACGAGCCGGAGCGTGTCACATCCAGCGTTCATTAACAAGACAGCCCGTTCCTGACTGGAACGGGCAACTTTTTTGCAGGGGGCTCTGCCCCCTGCACCCCCGCCAAAGGGATTGTCATCCCTTTGGAATCCCAAGGCGTTTTGCCATTGCACCCCTACGG
>JAFTQJ010000064.1 GCA_017462785.1 Oscillospiraceae bacterium
CGACGGCATTAGGAGATTTCGCTCACTGCGGTGAGCGACAAGGGGCTTCGCCCCTTGACCCCACGACCTTTTTGAAAAAAGGTCGATCAAAAACTTTTGTCCCTGCCTTCGGCTTCAAAAGAGTGGTTTTTCGACAGACTGAAAGGACGATGCGTCTTGCATCGTCCTTTTGCTTTTATCCTGAGAATCATGTACTCTGCTTCCCTTTCACCGCCCCCTTCATACACATAATCACCTCCTGCATCAGCATTGCCGGCTGCTGATTGGGGAGGAGTTTCACGCCGATGAAGGGCTTTTCCATGCAGGAGAAGAGGATGCGTCTGCCGTACTTCTGGGAAAGGGCGGCGATCTGCTCCGGCTCGGGAGATTCGATGTAGAATTGCAGGCTGCCCGAACGCTGGGTGATCTCCGTGATGCCCATGCCTGCCGCTGTATTGCGGAGCATGGACACGGTGATCAGTCCCATGATCGCCTTGGGCGGCTCGCCGTAACGGTCGCACAGCTCATCCGCCAGCTCCCATTTGTCCTCCTCATCACGCACAGTGGCGATCTTCCGGTACATGTCGATTCTCGAAGCCGTGCTCTCAATGTATTCCTCCGGAATATAGGCCTCGATCTGAATGTCCACCGTGCACGCCGCCGCACGCTTCACCTTTTCGCCCTTGACCTCGGCAATGGCATCGTTGAGCATCTGCATGTACATGTCATAGCCCACGGTTTCCATGTGCCCGTGCTGTCTGCCGCCGAGGATGCTGCCTGCACCACGGATCTCCAGATCACGCATGGCAATGCGGAAACCGCTGCCGAACTGCGTGAATTCACGCATCGCCTCCAACCGCTTGGATGCAACCTCCGTCAGTACTTTGTCACGCTTGAACATGAAATAGGCGTAGGCACGGCGGTTGGAGCGTCCCACTCTGCCACGGAGCTGATAGAGCTGGCTCAGTCCCAGACGGTCGGCATCCTCGATGATGAGCGTGTTGGCATTTGCCACGTCCACACCCGTTTCAATGATGGTCGTGCAGACGAGAATGTCCGCCTCGCCGTCCACCACCTGCCGCCAGATCTCCGACATTTCATCCTCGGAGAGCTTGCCGTGAGCGACGGCAATTCTCGCATCCGGAAACATCTGCTGGAGCCTTGATGCACAGTGGATGATGGTGTCCACCCGATTGTGCAGGTAGTAGACCTGACCGCCACGCTTCAGCTCACGTCCGATCGCCTGCATCACCGTACCCTCCTGATACTCCGTGACGTAGGTCTGCACGGGGTAGCGGTCCTGCGGCGGATCGGCAAGCACGGACATATCACGGATGCCGGAAAGTGCCATATTCAGCGTTCTGGGAATGGGGGTCGCCGAGAGCGTCAGCACATCAATACCGGCAAACATCTCCTTGAACCGTTCCTTATGAGCCACGCCGAACCGCTGCTCCTCATCAATGATGGCAAGCCCGAGGGCGTGGAATTCCACATCCTTCTGCACAATGCGGTGTGTGCCGATGATGATGTCGATCTTGCCCTTTTTCAGATCCTCAAGGATCTTTTTCTGTTCCTTTGCCGTGCGGAATCTGGAGAGCATCTCAATGCGGACGGGCATTCTGTCAAACCGCCGCAGTGCGGTGCGGTAGTGCTGGAGTGCAAGGACGGTCGTGGGCGTGAGAATGGCACACTGGCGGTTGCTCAGGACGCATTTCATCGCTGCACGGAAGGCGACCTCGGTTTTGCCGAAGCCCACATCTCCGCAGAGCAGTCTGTCCATCGGGCGTGGGCGTTCCATGTCCGACTTGATCTCCTGCACGCTCTGCATCTGGTCATCCGTTTCCGCATAGGGGAAGCGTTCCTCGAATTCATGCTGGATCTCATCATCCGGATAGAAGGCATAGCCCTCGCTCTTTTCACGCTTGGCATAGAGCTTCATCAGCTCCTCCGCCATGTCACGCACAGCCTTCCGGACATTGTTGCAGGTTTTCTGCCACTGCGGAGAGGACAGGCGGTTGAGCTTGACGGCGTTGTCATCCTGTGCTCCGATGTATTTGGACACGAGGTCGAGCTGTGTGACCGGAACATAGAGCTTTTCCGTTCCGGCATACTGGATGGTGATATAGTCCTTGGCGATGCCCTCCATCTCGATCTTGTTGATGCCGAGGAACCGCCCGACACCGTGCATGGCATGTACTACAAGATCCCCTGCATGCAGGTCGGAAAGCGTCCGGATCTCCATGCCCGCCTTGTGCTTGGGCTTTTTCCGCTTGGCTGCGTGCATTTTGGTCTGCACGATGAGGGCGGTTTTATTGTCCTGATAGGCAAAGCCCGCACTGATCTGCCTTGCCGTGAGGAGTACTGCACCGGGGGGGCAGAGGTCATCCTCCTGAGCGATGGCACAGCGGATGCCGGATTCCTGCAAGTCCTTGCAGAGGATGGGCAGGGTCTTTTCACTGCCGGCTGCAAGGACGACTCGGTAGCCCTGTGAGGTGTATTCCTGCAAATCCTCCAGCAGCAGCCGGATCTCACCGCCCCATGTGGCGGTCTGCTGTGCTTCGATGCTGATGATCTTCCGGAACGGCACACGCTCCGTACCTTGTAAAAACTGGCTGAGATAGGCACAGCAGCGTTTTTCGAGCATTGCCTGCAAATCGGCAAATTCCAGCAGATTTCCGTCCAGTCCCCTGCAAAGCACGCCGTCCTCAAAGAGAATTTGCAGATCCTCACGGTGCTGGGACTGGAGGGACTGTGCATGCTTCACAATGTCCGCATATTCACAGAGCAGGACATGACCGTCCGCATAATCTGCAAGGGTGGTCTGCGGATAGAGGAGGGAATAGTATTTGTCGGCATTGGCAAGCGTCAGACCTGCGTCAAGCCGCTGGACATCATGTTCAAGGTGCTCCCGTATCTGCTGAGTGCGTTTTCCACGCACCTTTGCGGAAAATGCGTTGATCTTCTCAATCAGCTCTTCCGGTGCATACAAAAGCTCGGATGCAGGGGAAATCGTGACCTCCTGAATTTCCTCGGTACGCCGCTGGGTTTCGGGATCGAATTCCATGATGACATCAATATCATCCCCCCACATTTCCATACGAATGGGGGTGGTACGCTGGACGGGGAAAATGTCCACGATCGAGCCACGGATGGCGAATTGTCCTTTGCCCTCGACATTTTCGCATCTGCTGTAACCGGAGGCGATGAGCTTTTCGGTCAGCTCCTGCAAATTGACGGAGCCGCCGGAATGCAGCGTAATATGGGCATCACGCAGCACCTGCGGCGGAATGGTGGGCTGGAGGGCAGCTTCAATGCCGGCAGCGGCAATGCGTACTTCGCCACGGTTGATGGCAGAGAGGACGTGCAGCCGCTCATGCTCATATTCAGCGGATTTGCTTTCAGCCGCCGTGAAGAGCAGCTCCTTGGAGGGGTAGTGCAGGGCGATGGTCTGCCCCGACATGGCATTGATGTCGGCACAGAGCTTGATGGCATCGGCTTCACTGCCGGTCAGGAGGAGGATGGGCTTTTCGCTGTGTCCTGCGAGTGTGAGGGCAAGCTGTGCCTTATGGACGGCAGAAAGACCCGTCACACAGACGGGTACTTCTTGATCTGCAAAAGCGGTGCAGAGCTGTTTCCAGTCCTGCAATTCGGAAAATGTATCAGCAAAGAAATTCATAGCAGTATCCTTTTATGCGTTGAACTTGTTCATAGCGGCATCGGTCTTTCCCTGCACCATCAGCTCCAGACATTCACAGGCATGCCTGCAAGCCTCTTCCATCAGGGGCATTTCGTCCTTTTTGAATTGACTCAGCACCCAGTCTGCGAGGTTGTAGTCCTTGTGGGGCTTCTTGCCCACGCCGACCTTGATCCTTGCAAAATCCTGCGAGCCGGTCAGGGCGATGATGCTCTTGATGCCGTTGTGTCCGCCGTCGCTTCCCTTGCGGCGGATGCGGAGCTTGCCGGTTTCGAGGGAAATATCATCATAGACCACGATCAGGCGGTCAATATCGAGTTTGTAGAACTGCAGAGCTGCTTCAACGGCTTCACCGCTGTTGTTCATATAGGTGTTGGGCTTCATGAGGAGGCATTTCTGACCGCCGAGCACGATGTCACCGCAGTAAGCCTTGAATTTCATGCGTGTCACATCGGCATTCTGTGCCTTGGCGAGCGTGTCGATCGTCATAAAGCCGGCGTTGTGGCGTGTGTTTTCGTAGGTCATGCCGGGGTTGCCAAGCCCCACGATCAGCCATTCCGGTTTTCCTCCGGTCTGTGTATGATTTGCAGAGAGCTGTGCAAAAATTTCCATAATACCCATGTATTCGTTCTCCTTTCGGTCAATGCAGTGACAGCAGCCTGCCGCTGCATAAACGACAGCAGACGATACACGGAAATCATGCCATGCATCGCCCATATCCTTTTTCACTTCGGCTTCTATTATATCATAATTTCTCCGTTTTGGCAAGTCAAAAAAAACGACAAAATCCCCCTCCGTTATCCGGAGGGGGTTCTTGAACGCATTTAATTAAGGTTTTCAAAATAAGTTTCTACTTTTTCAATAAACTCAGGACTGGGTTCAGCCGGCTCTTCTTCGATAACACTTGAAACGGCTTGAAGTACAGTTTTGCTGGATGCGTTTGCAACAGTTGTTGTCTGCTGTGCAGCGATCAGGGACTGGCAGTATTCGCAGTTATCGCCCATTTCATGGTCAGCTGCGGTTGTGACAGTTGTCTGAGTTGCTTCGATCTCCTCGGGGGAAACCTCTGTCGGCTCGATCGGGTCGGGAGTTGCAGCCAGCATCATTCTCTTCAGGATCGCAAGGTCAAATGCATTCACTGCACCGTCACCGTCAGCGTCCATTGCTGTGAGCTGTGTTGCGTTCATGGTTTCTGTGCCCATCAGGTATCTCTGGAGGTAGATCATGTCAGTCACGCTGATCTCGCCGTCGAGATTTACGTCACCAACCTCCGGATTCTCCTCCGTACCAATGGTCAGATCCTCAGTAGTTTCGGTCGGCTCTGTGGTATCCGGCTCAGAAGTATCCGGCTCGGAAGTATCCGGCTGTTCGCCATCGCTGATATGTCTGACACCGGTCAGCTTGCAGTAATCCTTCACAGCTGCGGAATCACCGGACAGTACGATGTCGGGGTCAACATCCGGCTCTGCACCGTCAAGATAACCAACGCTGTATTCTTGCAGTTCGGTTACAGAATCCGGAATTGCGATCTCGGTCATGGAATCGAGAGCTGTCAGTGCAAACTTGTCAATGGAGGTAACAGTATTCTCAATGGTCACATTCTCCAGAGAAGTGCAGCGGTACAGCATGTGGTTGCTGAATTCGGTCAGACCCTTGGGGAGCTGCAGTTCCTTCAGGGATGTACAGCCAGCCATGCACCAGATGCCAAGCTCGTCAAGAGCACCCTCAAACTTGAGGCTCTCCAGAGAGCTGCACTCATAGAATGCATAGTTGTCAACAGAAGTCACACTTGCAGGAATGACCATGTTCTTGAGGGTATCGCACTCATAGAATGCATAGTTGCCGATGGTTTCCACGGTCGAAGGGATGACAACATCCTTCAGGGAGGTGCACTTTGCAAATGCATACTTGCCAATATCGGTCAGACCATCGGGCAGTGTCACATCTGCAAGGCTGGTACAGCCATAGAATGCATTGTTGCGGATCTGTGTTACGCCGGCAGGAATATTCACATTCACGAGCTTTGCACAGTTCACAAATGCACTGTCATAGATGAAGTCAACAGTATCCGGAATGTTCACTGTTTCCAGATTCACGCAGCCTGTGAACATATTCATGTCAACCCATGTACAGCCAGCCGGAAGGGTTACGGACTTGAGGTTCTGGCTGTAAGTAAAGCAGCTTGCCTCCACATTGGTAACGGTATCCGGAATCACGATCTCTTCCAGACCGGAATAGGAGAATGCACCTACACGGATATTTCTCATGGTGGAGGGGAATGTAACATTCTTCAGAGCTGTACACATGTACATTGCATAGCCGCCGAGTGTATCCATACCCTCGGACATATTCAGTGTTTTAAGGGAAGAACAGCTGGTGAATACATACTCGCCCATGTTCTTCAGGGAGCCGGGAAGTGTGATCTCTTCGAGAGATGTACAGCATGCAAATGCCTGTGCGTCGATTTTTACCAGTGTTTCCGGCAGTGTGATGTTCTTCAGGGATGTACAGCCAACGAATGCACACTCATACATCAGCTCCAGACCTTCCATGCCTGTTACTGTTTCCAGAGAAGTACAGTTACAGAACGCATACGGACCGATCTTGTAAACGGAGCTGGGGATGGACACGGTCTTGAGGTTTGAACGATCCTGGAATGCCTCGCCGTAGATCACTCTTACCGGCCATTCACCGATCTTCTCGGGGATCACCAGATCCTCAATCTCCGGATTGCAGTTCATGATCTGTACAAAACCGCCGTTCACTGTGGAGAACTCGAAAACCAGATCACCATAGACATACTTGACCTTCTTCTCCAGATCGTCCAGATCATACTCACCCTCGGTCACGATCAGATTATAACCGAGCTTTGTATACCACGGCTTTTCCTCTGTTTCCTCCGCAGATACGCTCATCGGAACTGTCAGACCCAGCTGCTGTGCTGCCGGAGCTGCCGCAGTGAACACGAATGCTGCTGCAAATACGCCGGCAAGGATTTTTTTCATACCATTTTTCATAATACTCAACCTTCCTCTCCAATTCTGCCCTCTCAGGATCCGTTTCCACAGACCCCATAGAATTGATTTGTATTTTTTCACGATATTCTTCCGCCCTCCCGCAGAAGATATATGCAACTTTATTATACTCCAATTTTCCTCTATTTGTCAAGTACTATTCGCAAAAAAATTGTAAAAAAATATCCGCTGACCATTGCAGCGGATATTTCAGAAAACGTATTATTGCCAGAATACCAGACAATCCCGCAGGATGAAGTAAAAATCGGGGTGTCCGTACCACATGGAAGAATTCTCGCCGAGAGAAAGGAAAACCGCTGTCAGGAGCAGGGGTGCCTGCAGGAAGAGCAGGACGGCGGCACGGAATGCCGCCCGATGCTTCCGCAGACTCTGTGCTCCCTGAAGCAGGAGCAGTACACTGCATACGGCGAGCACGGGCAGAATATCGCAGAGATAGCGTGTATTATAGCCGCCCATGCAGTGATCGAGAAAGGCTGTCAGCACAGCGGCGGCATAGCCGAGCATGCAGAACTGCTTCTCTTCCCTGCTGATCTTCAGGAAGCAGAGCAGCAGCAATGCCGCAGGAATGCACCAGAAGCAGAGTGCACCGAAGCCCTCGGTCACATAGACATAACGCCCGTTCTGGGCAAATTCCACCGTATCCATCCGGATGAACGGGAACTGTCCCCCGAATTCCAAAGGATGGAGGAAATACTGCACCATTGCCGCCGGCAGCTCGCCGAGCTGCACACGGTTGGCGGCGGTGTTGCTGATGGTGAGCTGGTAGGTGCTGCCGAAGTCCAGCGGAGAGCTGAATCTTACGGCATTGTACGCCATCGTCACAGCCGCACCGATGAGAAGGGGCAGTGCAAAGCTGGTCACAGCGGTCAGCCTGTGGCGTTTGTCAAGGTCGCTGCGTCGGAGCAGCGGCAGGACTACGGGCAGGAGCAGGACGGCATAGAGTGCACAGGTCGGTCTGCTGAGAACGGCGGCTGTGACGGCAATGCCGCATCCGGCAAGGAACAGACAGCGGACACGGTGATTTTCCGCAAGGGATGCCTCCAGCCCCAGCCACAGGAAAAGGTACAGGAACGTGATGCCGGCGGCGTTGGCTACATAATAGCGGTCGGCATAGTGGGAGCAGAGGAAAAGCCCCGATACAGCGGCGGCACAGGTCAGTCCCAGCAGCAGGAGCAGGAAATTCACACGGCGGCAGTATTTCCGCACGAGCGTGAGCAGGAGCAGAAAGAGGAAGATCATGCCGCTGACCGAAAAGACGGCGGCGGTGAATTCCGTATTCGGAAGCTTTCCGGTGCAAAGGAAGATGGGGTAATAGACGAAAATGACCGGAGCAATGCCGAAATAGCTGTAATATTTTCCATTGTGGAATGCCTTGTCCCACTCCTCCTCTGCTCCTGCCGCCTCCCTTGCACTGCGGTCATAGGGATTTTCCAGCTCCAGCAGAACGGGGTCGGGGTCGATCCGGAGGTGGAGCTGTCCATGCTGCCATGCATCAAAGGTCTGGGCATAGGGGTCGTAGGTATCCACTCCGGCGGCAGGGTCGTAGTCATACAGACGGGCATTTCCCACGGGACAGACGAAGAGCATTGCCCCGATGCAGAGCATCAGCAGGACGGCGATGCTCTCCCTTTGCAGGAGGTCAAAGCGGTCATAGCAGAGCCTGTGCCAGCGGAAAATGCGGATAGCAGCAAGCAGGCAGAGCAACGCAGAAAGCCCGAGCATCCGCAGAAGCGAGAACGGGAAGGGCTTGACATCGGAGGCGGTGATGCTGCGGATCCTGATGGGTCTGTCCACATTCTGAAATGCAAGCTCCGCTTCATAGAGCGTCCCGTAGGGGGCAATGGCAAGACAAAGCTCCTCCTGTGAGGCATTCATCCGATAGCTGCCGGTTTCCTGCGGCATATGGGCAAAATTATCATCCGTCATGCGGCATGTGACTTCATAGAAGCTGTCCTTGGTTTCCGTCCGGATATGCAGGAAGCGGACATCCTGTGCGTTGAATGTCAGCCGGACGGAGGCATTGCCGCTGACAATGATGCCGCTGTCGGAATGCTTTGCACTGCCGGTCACGGCGGTCTGTTCCGCATCGGCAGAAAAGGGATGCAGACTGTAGGCATTGCCGCAGAATACCGCCATTTCCAGAAGGAATGCAAGGCAGACGGATCCGGCGGCGGTGCGGAGGAACCGGTGCAGCCTGCCTGCCGTTTGCCGTTTTGTCAGAAAAAGGAACGAAAAAAGGCAGGATACGGCGGAAAAGGCAATGACCGGAATTTCCGGTGCATTACAGAGCGTGAAACGGCATATTCCCAGATGCAGTGCATATATTAAAACGAGTTCAGTTACTGCCGTGAAAACAGCTTTCCGGCAAAGCTCCTTCTTCCGGCAGGCAAACCAAAGATTGGCGGCAAGGGGAAGGAGCAGTGCAAAAATCAGATATACTTTCATTATGTATCACCAAGGATCTTCGGAGCTTCCTGTGCATCAAGGCGTTTTTTTTCGTCACGCCTTTGCTGGCGGTACACTCTTGCATCATAGGCAAAAAGCTGCCAGACCGCCAGCACACAGAGCAGTGCAAACGGCAGGAGGGTCGGCAGGAGCCGGTCACGGTACAGCTCACTGACGGGCTGCATGGTTTCATCCATGCCGGAAAAATGCTGGTCGGCGTAGGCGGTGAAGCGTGCGAGCACGGTCATACATGCGGCAATGCCGCCCGTTCCGCAGAGAAGTGCAGCGGCATTGCAGACCCAGAGCTTCGGTTTTCTGCCGAGCAGACAGAGGATGCAGGCGGCGGTCAGGAGCACGGAGCCTGTACGCATCCAGAATGCAAAAACGCTGAATTCTTCGGGATAATTGCCGGCATCCACATTGTACTGCCATCCGGCAGCGGACATCTGACACATAAAAAGCGGATAAATGATCGTTGTGAGCACAAGGATCACATGCAGGAAATTTTTCAAAATTTTCATTGCGGTATTCTCCAGTGATAAAGTCGGCGGTTCTGTCCATGCTATTATTGTGCATGACGCATGCACGGAAAGCAGGTGAAGAATGGTACAGAAACGTAAAAATTGGCTTGCAGGACTGGGCGGACTTCTGCTGGTGCAGCCCATCATTGCAATGCTGTTCTATGCCGGCAGACTGCCGGATCAGTATTATGTGAGAAAGGGCGAAATGCTGGAGCTTTCGACCGTCCTGCCGATCGAGGCAGAACCGGCTGCCTCCGTCACAGCGGCAGCTCTGACGGAAACGCCGCAATCGCAGGTAACGCTGCGGCTTTTTGGTATTCTGCCCATAAAAACCGCAGAAATTCTGCAAACCGAGGAAATTCAGCTCATCCCCTGCGGTCAGGCATTCGGCATCCGGATGCTCATGGACGGCATCATGGTCGTGGGCTTCGGTGAGGTGCGGACGGCTGACGGGCTTTGCTGTCCGGCAGCATCCGCCGGCTTGCAGGAGGGTGATGTGATTCAGGCGGTCAACCGCCAGCCCGTCACCTCTGCGGATCACTTCCGGCAGCTCTCCTCGGAGGGCAGTGAAATGTTCCTGACGGTGCTGCGTGGAGAGGAAACAGTGGAGCTTCGGCTCAGTCCTGCGTATTCCGTACAGCAGGAGGGCTGGCTCACGGGTGCATGGGTGCGTGACAGCACAGCGGGCATCGGGACGCTGACCTATTATGAGCCGTCCACGGGCTGTTTCGGAGGACTCGGACATCCGATCTGCGACCCTGACACGGGGGAGCTGATCCCTCTGGCAAGCGGTGAGGCGGATGCAGTCACCATCAGCGGTGCGGTGCGTGGTCAGGCAGGCGTGCCCGGGCAGTTACAGGGATATTTTTCCGCAGAACAGCCCATCGGGACACTTTCCTGCAACGACCGCTGCGGTCTGTTCGGGGTGCTGTATGACACACCGGCAGAGGAGCCGCCCATTCCGATGGCACTCAAGCAGGAGGTCACAACGGGCGAAGCGGTCATTCTCAGCACGGTCAGCGGCGATACACCGGAAATGTACAGCATTTCCATCAAAGAGATCGACTACAATTCCGACACACAGAACATGGTCATTGAGGTGACGGACGAGGAACTGCTGGCAAAGACCGGCGGTATTGTACAGGGCATGAGCGGCAGTCCGATCTTGCAGAACGGCAAGATCATCGGGGCAGTCACACATGTATTTGTCAGCGATCCGACGCAGGGCTACGGCATTTTCGCTGAAACCATGTACGAAGTCAGCAGAAGCACGGCATCCGGCGAGTAACAAAAAAAGGGGGCTGCGGTGGCAGCCCCAAATCTGTGTTGTACTGTTGTACTTATCTATTATCGTCGCTGAAGCCGCTCTCTACCAGCTCAACCAGTGCATCCACAGCTGCCTGCTCGTCAGAACCGTCAGCGATGATGCGGATGTCAGTGCCGCCTACGATACCGAGGGACAGGATACCCAGCAGGCTCTTAGCGTTTACACGGCGTTCCTTCTTCTCGATCCAGATAGAGGACTTATACTCGTTAGCCTTCTGAATGAAGAATGTTGCCGGTCTTGCGTGCAGACCTACCTGATTCTGAACTGTTACATCTTTCACAAACATAATCAAACTCTCCCATCTTTGCTTTTGTAAGGTTTTTGCTTTTGTTTACCAGTGCATACTGTTATTATACATGCAAAAAACGGAAACGTCAACGGTTTTCCGCAACATAAATGCCGTTTTTTCAAAAATTCTACGGTTTGCCAAAATGACAGGGCAAAAGGCAACGGCTTGTTTGTATATATTCACAACAAATAAAATGGGGAAATCTGCTATCTGTATCGTACAAGTTTCAACGCCAATTTCTGTGCATGTTGTGAGAAATTTTTAGGATGGAAGCTGGTTTTGGACTGCTGTGCAAAGGCTGCCGCAGCTGTGCTGCTTCCGGTGGAAAAGTGCGGTTGGACAGGCGTTGAATGCCGTCCTCCGGCTCCTGTTTCCGATCCTCTGACCGTCCTTATTCTCCCGATGCATACCAGCAATCGTTCATGAATGCGATCCGCTCGGTAAGCCATTCTGTGAGCCATGCGGCGGCTTCCTCGTGAGTCCGGCATTTTGCGGCACGGCGGCACATTTCGTTTTTCGCCGAATTATTGCGGATATTGTCCCAGCGTTCATAATTGCGTGCAAATGCGTCCGCATACTGTGCGGTGTCCGTTCGGATCATTTCCAGTGCCCTGTCAAATACGCCGGTATCGTAGGCTTCCGTCCACGCTTCACGAATATAGCCCTGAAACCAATCCTCGTACATGAGCACAGCAAGCCACGGATTGACGCTCTCGTACACATCATTCACATCGGGCACGATATTTGCCGCATAATAGCCCTGTGCATCGGCACAGCGATCCTTGTTGCCCATCGCAGAGTCAAAGTCCCACGGTGCATGGAAGGTCAGTCTGCCGTCACCTTCTGCCCCGAAATCTGCGGACATGAAGAAGCTCGACCAATAAATATCGGCATCGCATGCAAGCTCGTTGAGGATATATGCATCCGCCAGCGACCGTGCATCCACAACAAGCTCCACGGCTTCCTGCGGTGTGAGGTCGGGTGCTTCTGTGACGGAGAGGGATTCCCTGTCAAAGACACACGCTCTGCCCTCGTAGGCTGCCGCATACAGAATATCATAGACCGCATCCACATAGGCAGCGATGAAATCATGCTGTGCCTGTGCATAGATGTCACTTTTGATAGTATACCCGACATTGCTGCGTTCATCCCTCGGATGCTCACTCAGAACCGTCACCGTCCTGCCGCTGCCGCCCTCCCCGTCAAAGGGGGTCAGAGGGGCATTGTCCGCATAGTCGATGGTAAAGCCCTGCATTTCCGGTTCGTTGGTGTAGTAGCCGTCAAATTCCAGAAAATAGCCGATGTCCGTGCCCTGATAGTCCTTTGCCGCCTCGGTGATATTCACACGGTCGGCGTTGATCTGCTGGTGCTCTGCGAGCAGATACACGCCCCAGTACTGTCCGTTGATCTCCACCTCGACAAATTCGGCGTCGGATGCATACAGACCGTCCTCTTCGAGCAGTTCTGCGGCGATCTGCATGGCGGTCTTGTCACGGAGCATGGACACATCCTTATAGGACGCAAGGAGCACCCAGTTTTTCATATCCGCACCATCATTCATGCCCAGCAGATTCTGCGGCTGTATGAATTTGATGCGGAGAGGCTTCTTGTCATAGGTGGTCGTCCAGTTGCCCCTGACTTTGATCTGTGCTTCGGCTGCATCGAGCTGCACAGTACCATCCGCATCGGTCACAGTGACGGTGCAGCTTTCATAATAGGGTGCCGGCGGCATCTTGTAGCCCGGTGTCCATGAACGGATGGACTGTGCCACATATTCATTGACGGGCTTGGTGACGAAATCCAGTGCATCATCGCCCTCCTTCACCGTCCTGACGGACAGCACCGGCATGGTGCCGCCGACCTCAAAATGGCTGTAATCCGGTGTTTCGGGCGTTGCTTCGGTGACGCTTTCAGTTGTCGGCTCCGTCACGGGCCGGGTGTCCGGCTGTGTTTCCGAACATCCGCATAGTCCAAGCACTCCTGCGAGCAGGAGTGCGTAGAGTGTTTTTTTCATTGATGTTCCTCCAGATATGTCTGATACAGATCGGGACGTTTTTCCTCCGTGACACGCAGGCTCTGTTCCTGCCGCCAGCGGGAAATATTCAGGTGATGACCGGACAGCAGAACCTCCGGTACTCTCTCCCCTTCCCAGATCTCCGGACGGGAATACTGGGGGTATTCCAGCAGCCCGCTGAAATGGCTCTCATCCTCAAAGCAGATCGCCGCCGGAAGCACACCGCTGCACATTCTTGCAACTGCATCCGTGAGCACGAGTGCCGGCAGTTCACCGCCGGTGAGGACATAATCGCCGATGGAAATCTCCTCATCCACGATCTTATCAAGCACACGCTGATCCACACCCTCATAGTGTCCGCAAAGCAGGAAAAGGCTGGACATCTTCGAGAGATCCCGTGCCCTGCCCTGCGTCAGGGTCCTGCCCTGCGGGGACATGTAGATGGTGTGGGGACGTTCGCCGAGCTGTTCACAGACAGCCTGCCAACAGCGGTAGATCGGTTCTGCCTGCATGACCATGCCCATACCGCCGCCGTAGGGGGTATCATCCACACGGCGGTGCTTGTCGAGGGTGTAGTCACGGATATTATGACAGTGCACTTCGATCGCACCGGCTTTTCTGGCTCTGCCGATGATGCTTTCGGAGAGGACGGCTTCACACATATCGGGGAAGAGGGTTGCGATCTCAATCCGCATCGTCAAACAGTCCTTTCAGGGGGCGGATGGTCATGAAACCCTCCGCAATATTGGTTTCATCGACAACATCCGGAATGGCAGGAACGAGGTATTCCTTCTTTTCGTCCGCATTCCAGATGGCATAGACATCATTGGCACCGGTTTCGAGCACGTCACGGATGGTGCCGTAGATCCTGCCGGTATCGGCATCACGCACCTCCAGACCGATCAGATCCTGAATGAAGTAGCAGCCCTCATCCAGCTCGACCTCATCACGGTCCATGTAGAGCACCTGCCCACGCATTGCCTCTGCCTGCTCACGGGTACCGATGCCCTCCAGCTCCAGAATGACCATGTTCTTCTGGATCCGTGCCCTGAGCACATTGACGGGCTTTCTGCCTGCCTTATCCAGATACAATGTGTCAAAAGAACACAAAAACGCCGCAGAATCGCACCAAGGAATAACTTTGACTTCCCCGTGCAGTCCATGGACGTTTGTGATTTTCCCTATTTCGAGATATTGTTTCTGTTCCATATGCACACCGATCAGCCGATTTCCACAGCAATGGAGTCCATGCCGTTCTTTGCAGCAGCGGAACGCATGATGGTGCGGACTGCCTTTGCAATTCTGCCCTGTTTGCCGATGACTCTGCCCATATCCTCTTCTGCAACACGCAGATGGAATACGATCACGCCTTCTTCATTCGGCTCATCCTGTGTGATCTCGATGGCATCCTTATCATCCACAAGGTCAGCCACGATGCTGTATAATAAATCCTTCATGATAGTTTACTCCTTGTCTGTTTCCGGAAGGCGAGCCACAGAGAATAGAAGCCCGAAAGCTTCTACCTCCGTCCCGCACGTTCTATCGGAAATTTCACAATCTCTTACAGAACGCCCTCGTTCTTCAGGATGATCTTAACGGTGTCAGTCGGCTGTGCACCCTTTGCGATCCAGTCCTTAGCCTTGTCAGAATCAACCTTCACAACGCTCGGTTCCTTGGTCGGATCATAGTAGCCGATCTCCTCGATGAATCTGCCATCTCTGGGGTATCTGGAATCAGCAACAACGATACGGTAGAAAGGAGCCTTCTTAGCACCCATTCTTCTCAGTCTGATTTTTACTGCCATTTTGTTTCACCTCCACAAATCAAATATCTATATTCAAGCGGGGAACCGCATTGAATCAATTAAAAACCCATCGGGGGAAGATTGCCGCCGCCCTTGCCGTTCATCTTGTCGAAATTCATGCCGGCGAGCTGCTTTCTGGCACGTCTTGCCATCATCTTGGTTTTCTTGCCGCCGGAGAACTGCTTCATCATCTTCTGCATCTGTTCAAACTGCTTGAGCAGACGGTTGACATCCTCCACCTTGGTGCCGGAACCTGCCGCAATACGGCGTTTTCTGGACGGGTTGATGATGGACGGCTTTGCACGTTCCGCCGGTGTCATGGAGGTGATCATTGCCTCCAGACGGTAGAACTGTCTGTCATCGAGATCCTCATCCTTCACCTTGTCACCCACACCGGGGAGCATGGAAACGATGGATTTGAGCGAACCCATTTTGCGGATCTGTCTGAGCTGGTCGAGCAGGTCATTCATGTCGAATTTCTGCTCCTGCAATTTCTTCGTCAGCTTTTCGGCATCCTTCTGGTCAATGACGGTTTCCGCACGCTCGATCAGCGTGAGTACATCGCCCATGCCAAGGATACGGGATGCCATGCGGCTGGGGTGGAATTTCTCGAATTCGTCCAGCTTTTCGCCCATACCGACAAATTTGATGGGCTTACCGGTCACAGCGAGTACGGAGAGTGCCGCACCGCCTCTGGTATCGGAGTCGAGCTTGGACATGAGCACGCTGTCGATGCCGAGTGCATCGTCGAAGGATTTCGCCACATTCACGGCATCCTGACCGGTCATTGCGTCAACGACCAGCATGATCTCGTGGGGTTCTGTGACCTCCTTGATGTTCTGGAGTTCCTCCATCAGCTCTGTATCAATATGCAGTCTGCCGGCGGTGTCGAGGATCACGATGTCATGACCGTAGTCCTTGGCATAGCGGACAGCCTGTTTTGCGATGATCACGGGATCGATCTGTCCCATTTCAAACACCTTCACGCCGGCACGTTCACCAACGACCTGAAGCTGGTTGATCGCCGCCGGACGGTAGATGTCGCAGGCTGCGAGCATGGGGCGGTGTCCCTCGTTCTTGAGATATTTCGCCAGTTTTGCGGCATGGGTGGTCTTACCGGAGCCTTGCAGACCGCACATCATGATAATGCACGGGGGCTTGGACGGCATATTGATGCGTTCATTCGCTTCACCCATGAGGGAGATCAGTTCCTCGTTTACGATCTTGATGACCTGCTGGGCAGGTGTCAGGCTGGAGAGAACCTCCTCACCGACTGCACGTTCGGACACCTTCGCCACAAAGTCCTTTACGACCTTATAGCTGACATCCGCTTCGAGCAGAGCGAGGCGAACCTCACGCATGGCTTCCTTGACATCACTTTCTGTCAGTTTACCGTGGGATTTCAGTTTCTTAAAGACGCTGTTGAGCTTTTCCGAAAGTCCTTCAAATGCCATGTTTTGCCCTCTCTTTCCAAAAATTTATAGTAACAGCAGACCCTCACGGGCAAGCTGTGCAATTTCAGTATCCGCATCACCGCAGTGCTGCATGATCTTTTCGAGGCAGTCACGCATGCCGATGATGCGTTCCGCCATGCCGAGCTTTTCCTCCGTTTCGAGCAGGGTCTGCTCGGAATGCCGGATGCTGTCACGGACTGCCTGACGGGTAATGCCCCGTGTTTCGGCAATTTCAGTGAGGGACAAGTCCTCATTGAAGTACATCTCCGCAATATCACGCTGACGCTCGGTCAGAAGCTCTCCATAGCAGTCGAGCAGAAGCACGAGAGATAGATCCTTAGCCATTCTGCTCCCTCCCCTTGTAAAGCTTTTTTACTTTCTATAGTATAGCACAATTCGGGTGGAAAGTCAAGGGACTTTACAAGATTTTTAAATTTTGGAGGAATGCACAAAGAACGCACCATAAAAAGTGCGTTCCTTCGCCTTAATAAAGTTGGTCTTTGGGGTCATCGTACAATCTCGGAGTGTATTTATCCCCTACATATTCTTTGCCATCAAAGCCTAGATGCGTTTTAACATAGTTTCCGTTAGAATCATACACACGTCCTTGGTTGTCTCTTGTATAAGTTTCTCCATTAACTCCGATTGAAACGCCTGAACGGTTCGTTTCTCTCCTATGTTGTGGAGGAACAGAGGTGCTTGAGCTTCTATTACCACGCTTTGTTGAAAACATGAACGGAAGCCAAAACGGAAAAAGTCCAAAAATAATGCCCAAAATAGCTAAGACAAGTGCAACAAATAAGCAAATTAGAAGTAAAATTATTGGAAACAATATTAGTATCGTTCCATGCGATATCTGTGAAATCACAAGTATCAAACAAAACCCGCCTATCCCCTTATTGCTTATCAGTTTTACGCCCATAAATCCAACCATAATAATGGCACTAACAAACAAAACAGCAGGAATTATAATTTTTAAAACATTCTCGGTTTTTACCGGCATTCCTGTAACTGTGGTATCTATATATTCATACACCTTTATACCAACAAACGGCATAAGTGTACCTATGGACATCAAAACATTACTCACTACAAAAAATCTTGAACCATTTTGCGGTCGAATTTCAACGTACAACAAATATCCAAATATAAGAACAGCAGCATTGATAAGTAGGTAAAAAATATCTGCTACTAAACTCACCCACGATTTTGGATACAAATTAAAATATACTATTCCTCCAGCATTTCTCAATACAGGCTCGAATATCCCATTCAGCAAGTCACGGATTAGTATCGCAGGTAATGAAACCGATTCCCATAACCGATCCATCCACTCAAACAAAGCAGCAAAAAATATATCTTCAATTCCATGCTTACTATACATATTATTCCCTCCTTTTCCACAATACCAAAGTCAAATGTCGAACGCTCTATATCTCAATTATACAAAAAATAAAAAAAACGCAAGTTTTTTCTGTAAAAAGCAACAATTTTCATCCACCTGCACAACCTATCCTGTCGTATTCTGTCAGAAATGCATAAAAAGGAGCACCCCGCTTCCACGGGATGCCCCTTGCAATGAAAATCAAACACAGAACCGAAGATTATTCAGCCTTCTCAGAATCGCCGGATTCCAGCTTCTTTTCAAGCTTTTCAAGCTGATTTGCTGCAAAGCCTCTGCCGCCGACACCGAAGGAGATCGCAAATGCGATGCACAGTGCAGCGATGATGAGGATGAATGTGCTCTCCACGATGGCATTGGCAATACCCAGCTGGCTCATGCAGAGGAAGCCGAGTACAACATAGATGGCAGCCTTTGCTGCGATCGCACTTGCCTTAGCCTTGGGGAACTTGGAAACGATCGCATTTTCTGCGAGATTTGCAGCGAAGATGCCGAAGCCGAGGATCAGAACGATGCCGATTGCGGTCGGAACATAGCCGAGGATCAGCTGACCCACGCCGCTGAGCACCGGCAGACCGAGCACGTTGATGCCCTGTACAACGAAGATCACAACGAGCAGATACTTCACAACTGCACTGATGATCTTGGACAGGGAAACCTTCTTCGCCGGAGTACCGGTGATCTTCTCAATGAGGGAATCCGTGCCGATGCCTGCGAGCAGGTTTTCGAGCAGACCGGAAACCAGATTTGAAATGAACACGCCGAGTGCGATGATGACGATCGCACCGAGGATGTTCGGGATCATTGCGAAAATGGAGGATACGATCGCATTGGTCGGTGCGGAGATCGCAGCGATGCCGAGCTGATCGAGTGCGGAGGTGATGACTACGAGCAGGATGAAGCCGTAGACGATATTCGTCAGGATATTGGAAAGGGTATTCTTTTCAGTTGCCTTGATGCCGGTCTTTTCCTGTAATGTGTCCACCTTGGTTGCCTTGAGTACGGGCAGGAGGAGATCCTTGACGATGTTGGCAACGAAAATGCCGATTGCGAGGATCAGACCTGCTGCAACGAGCTTCGGCAGGAAGGAAAGGAAGTTATTGGCAAGTCCGGTGATGGGAGCAGAAACGCTCTGCATGCCGAGCTTGTCCAGCACGCCGGGGAGGAACAGGAGGAATGTAACAAAGTATGCAAGCTTTGCAATGAAGGTTTTTGCATTCTTTGCTGCATCTTCCTTGATGCCGATCTTGGCAAGCAGTTCGTCCGCCTTGATGATACCGAAGAGCTTGTTGACGAGCTTCTTGACGATCTCAGCTGCTGCGAATGCGATCACAAGGAGGATGATGGCGAACAGGATGTCCGGAATCACGCCGAGGATCGAGTTCAGAAAATTGGTGAATGTGCCCATGATAAATGACGCTCCTTTGATGTATTTGCCGTTTGCAGGTGGCGGCCATGCACCGCAGCCGAACGGCTGCTGCGGATGGGGGTTTGATTTTCATGCTTTGTCTGCAATTTTGGTAGAATTCCGCCATATTCTATGACAATTTTATTATAGCATCTTTCATTTCCGATGTCAAGTAAAGAAACGCATGGGATTTTACTGCAATATGCACAAAAAAGCACATCGTCGGTGCCGTGCAAAGCCTGCCGAAACACAGCTTTCCTGACGAACATGTCCCCGAACGTCCTTCCCGATGACAGCAATTTCAGGAAAGCTGCCGGCTTTTCCGCACCCTGCTGCCCGCCATTCCAAAATATTTTCTATTCCTGAAAAACTTTTTCTGATTTGTCCGTCATACAAGGACATTTTCAGGATTTTTCTTGAATTTCGTATACAGTTTATATACTAATTGTATTGAATTAACTCGAAAAATACGAAAACGTTTTCGAGTCAACATTGTGCTATCAATTTGAAAAATGCCGAAATCAAGTCGAATTGTTAGCACATTAAAGCAAATATGAACGGCGTTTTACAGGATATTCACAGATTGTCTATTTACAAAATGTAAAATTTGGTGTATAATAAAGACAGAACATACGAGGCTTGACCTCATGAAAGGACGGAAGATTATGAGAAAACACAGAAAGCTTTCCACGGCTCTTGCACTGGTGTTTGGTCTGACAAGTATGATCAGCACAATGAGCGTGGCCACCGCTTCCGCAGCGGAAAACAGCGATAAGCTCAAGATCATGGCAGTTGGTGACTCCATTACACATGGTTACATCAACGGCGACAACGGCTACCGTAAGTATCTCTGCTATCACCTCCAGCAGAACGGCATCGACTATGACATGGTTGGTCCGAATAACGGCTGGTCGGATACAGCAACCTACAACTGGAACGGTACGACCATCACCTATGACCCCGCACATGCCGGCAACAGCGGTTATTCCATCATGAACTACTCCGGCAGAAGCGGAACCTATGAGTTCCTGTTCGGCAACGGCAATATGATCCAGACCTACGATCCGGACATGGTGCTCCTCCAGATCGGTACCAATGACCTTCTGGACGCAAACCTCGGCTCCGACGGCAGCTCCAGCGGTGCTCTCAGCATGACCGCAGCGGAGCGTCTGGAATATCTGGTGGATGAGATCCTCGTGAATCTGGACAGCTCCGATGTACTGTTCGTTTCCACGATTCCGGACATCGACGCTTACACCCGTTATGACTGGCTCAGCAGCTACAACTGGAAGTACGGCACGGACTCCTACAACGACAAGGATGGTCTGATGGAGGTTGTAACTGCCTGTGTGGATGAGTACAACGCAAGTGTACAGGCTCTGGTTGCAAAGAAGCAGGCAGAGGGCAAGAATGTACAGTTCGGTGATGTGAACAGCGTGATTGACTACACCGCAGGCGACCTTGAGGACGGCTGCCATCCCAGTGAGCAGGGCTATGCAAAGATGGGTGCACACTGGGCAGAAAAGATCGTTTCCTACCTCGGCGGTGAGCTTCCCGAAGTAACTCCTCCGGAAACCGAAGCTCCGACAGAGCCTGAAACAGAAGCTCCGACAGAGGCTCCCACAGAACCCGAAACCGAGGCTCCCACAGAAGCAACAGAGCCTGAAACCGAAGCTCCGACAGAAGCTCCCACAGAGCCTGAAACTGAGGCTCCGACAGAAGCTCCCACAGAGCCTGAAACAGAAGCTCCGGCAGGCGGTGCCGATGTGATCCTGACAGATGTTGTGATCGCTGAAAACTATGATATTTCGGCATATTCCAGCATCAAGGAAATCTCCTTCGTATTTGACAAGACTCCTCCCTATGGCATGAACGGCTGTATCGCATTCGGCAACTGGGAAAAGAGCATTGATTACACCGGCGACAAGCTGGTGAACAACACCCTGACATTTGAAGTGGACAAGGATTACAGCTCCTTCGTATTCCACAAGTGGTATGGTGACACCAATCTGAAGCATGTTGTACTCTCCTTCGGCGGCGAAGCTCCGGAAACAGAGGCACCTGCAACAACAGTGACCACCACTCCCGAAACCACTACCACAACCACTACTACCACAACTCCTGAAACAACAACAACCACTACAACTACAACAACCACTACTACTACAACTACAACGACCACAACAACTACTACAACTACAACAACAACTACAACCACGACAACTACTACAACCACAACAACTACTACAACAACTACAACCACGACTACTACAACAACTACCCCCGAAGCAACAACAACCACCACAACAACCACCACAGCTGCACCGGAAACCACAGTACCGGAGACCACCACAACTGTAACAGAGGCACCGGAGGAAACCACAACAGAGGCTGCTGGTAAGACCGTAGTTCTGACAGACGTGGTATACGGCGAGTCCTATTCTCTGGCTGGCTATGACTATGCAAACATCACCGGCATCACCCTCCAGCTGGAAGGCGAGATCGGCAACGGCTTCGGCGGCTGCGTAGTACTGGGCAACTGGACAGTGCAGAACTCCTATGACAGAGCAAATCTGACAGAGGACGGCACCATCGAGATCACAGTGACCAATCCTCAGGATAAGATGACCATCTTCAATTACTGGGGCAGCAAGAATCTCGTATCCGTAACACTGCACTACAACTAATTTCTGAAACTTCTCATTTCTCTCTTTCATCTATAAAAGGAAGCTGCTGCACAGGACGTGCAGCAGCTTCTTGTTTTTTGATCATCCTCTATAGCTGCCCCCACCCCCTTCCCCCTCCCCGAGGGGAGGGGGCAATAGAGCCGGTGCTCTGCACCGGCTCCCAGCTTGTCGAAAAATTCATTTTGTTTCTGCATTCGCAGAAAGGAAAGACAGAATGAGCGAACAGTAAGGGGGAGTTTTTTGCAAAAAACTCCCCCTCTCTTTCAAACAG
>JAFTQJ010000065.1 GCA_017462785.1 Oscillospiraceae bacterium
GAATCTACCACGACAACAACTACGAGCACAACTGAATCCACTACGACAACAACTACAAGCACAACTGAATCCACTACGACAACAACTACAAGCACAACTGAATCCACTACGACAACAACCACAAGCACAACTGAATCCACAACAACAACTACAAGCACAACTGAATCTACTACGACAACAACTACAAGCACAACTGAATCTACCACGACATCAACTACGAGCACAACTGAATCCACTACGACAACAACTACAAGCACAACTGAATCTACTACGACAACCACAAGCACAACTGAATCCACGACAACAACTACAAGCACTACCGAATCTACCACGACAACAACTACAAGCACAACTGAATCCACTACGACAACAACTACAAGCACAACTGAATCCACGACAACAACTACGAGCACAACTGAATCCACAACAACAACGACAAGCACAACAGAATCTACCACGACAACAACTACAAGCACAACTGAATCCACTACGACAACCACAAGCACTACCGAATCTACCACGACAACAACTACAAGCACAACTGAATCCACTACGACAACCACAAGCACAACTGAATCCACTACGACAACTACCAGCACAACTGAATCCACAACTACCATTACCGGCTACACCTACGTTGTGGAAACCAAGGCACCGCAGTTCTATTTCTCCCACGACACAAGCGAATTCCAGCTGGAGGATCTGGTCGAGAGCATTACACGATATGCTGTATACTCTGACGGTACAGTTTCCGAAAACGGCGAAGTTCTGCCGAATTTGGACATGGTAAGCTTCAACGGAATGACCCCCGAAATGATCTATCGTGACGGCGGCTATGAATATTTCGTATCCGCAGCCATCACCGATGAATTCGGTGTGCAGACGATCACAGATCAGGTCAAGGCGTACATCGGTGTGAAAGGTGATGCAAACTTGGACGGCACAGCGGATGCCAAGGATGCAGCGGCAGTCCTGATCTATGCAGCGGCGATCGGTGCAGGACAGGATGCTCCTCTCTATTCCGACAGCGATGCAGCATCCGAAAATCTCGCATTCTTCCTCGCCGAGGTCAACAGCTCCGGTGATGCAGATGCAAAGGATGCAGCGGCGATTCTGGAATATTCCGCAGCGATCGGCTCCGGTGAGCCGAAAACATGGGACGAAGTTCTGGGTGCGGCATAATGCTGTCCGCAGTTTGAACAGAATCCGCCAAATCATAAATATCCCCTCGGCAGAAACTTATTTCTGCCGAGGGGATACGTTTTGATAATAGAGGCTGATCACTGCATGAGAAGCTCACGCTTCAGCAGGGAAAGATCAAATCCATCCAGCCAATTGTCAGCACAGATGTCCCCTGCCCTCCAGTTTGCAAGCTCCGCATCGGGGACGGCAAGCACCCATTTCTGGAGTGCGATCACATCAAGGACGCTGCATTTGCCGTCCGCATTGACATCTCCTTTGACAGAGGAGGAAGAAACGCCGATGTCCTCCAAGCTCCCCCACCCGTCCTCGGGATAGGTTTCGTTCTGCTTGGTGTCGCCGCTTTCGTGGAACGGCGTGATCTTCACATAGTCGATCTCAAAGGCAGAAGTCACAAAGTCGGGGGTGCCTGCCCAGCCGTTCGGGAACCATAAGCCAAGCCAGAGCCTACCCTCATTGGTCGGAATATACTCCGTGGAGGTGTAGGTCAGCACATCATCGAAGTAGAATTCCACCCTTGCTTCCTCTCCATCGCCGCCGGTGTGCCAGTCGAAGCGGTATTTGTGGAATTCCCCGTCCGCCTGATTCACGCCGATGTCGGTATAGCCCGTCCGGTATTCGCCCTCATTTTCGCCGATCCATGTGTTGCACAGAGCATATTGATAGCTCTGGTTCGTGTGCTCCGCATTGGGTCTGCCGGGCATTTCAATGTCAATTTCGTGGTTGGTGATCGCACCGGTATCCCAATCCTCTTCATATTCAAACGTCCAGATTGCAGAACAGGCACCAAGCTCCGGCGAAACCCTTGCCATGACCTCATAGCTGCCGGAAGCATAGTAATTTCTGGTTGCGATCGCCGCCCCCGTCCGCTTTCCGTCGGCACGCTCTGTGCCGTCCTTGTTGATGCCCCGCAGATCGCCTTCATAGAGATTGCCGTTTCCTGTGAGGATCAGTTTTCCGTCCTGCACAGAAACATTCTGGGGAATGACACCACCGTTATAATCCACACGAACACCATTTTCCGTCACCTTTCCGCCCCAGTTTTTATAGGCAACGAGCCATTTTTCAGGGTCGAGTGTACCGTCTGAAAAATCGTCATAGAAAATGTCCGTCCCCTGCTCTGCACGAGCCGGCAGCGGAGTCATGTGCAGGAGCATCACACCTGCAAGCAGAATGGACAATCGTTTTTTCATATTCTTCTCCTTTCATATATACTGCCGCCCGTGGAGTGAATCACAGGCGGCATCCGGTGGTGTTGGGGATCATATGACTACAGGTTTCCTTCCACAACAATGATAGAAGTATGTTTCAGAGCTTCCCTTCCTCAATACATTCTTGATTCATTATATCCATGATTATACATCATTTCTCTGAAAAAGTCAATTCTTCCCTTTCCTCTTTTGCCGCCAAAATCATTGTTTCATATTGATCCTCCGGTGATGAGATGTACCAGTTTTTCTGCAATACAGCGATTTTTCCAGATGCATCAAAGTCGTTCCAGCATCGCAGCTGCCAGCAGAAGGTGAAGCCCGATAAAGAGGAGCATGCCGACTGTGGTGGTGATCCAACGCATACGGGGCTTTTCCCATCTGTTTTCACGGATCCATGCGGCGATCTCCTTCCGGCTGCGGATGACAACGATCAGACCAATGAGGAAGAACACGCCCAGAACGGAATATCCGACAATGTTCTGCACCTGCTCGCTGCATCCCTCCAGAGCCTTGCTCATCAGATCACCAAGTACCATATTATTCAGAATATGCAGGATGATACTCCACACAATGGAATATTCGATCGCCACATAACCAAGAACCAGACCCACACAGAATGCAAATACCGCCTGCGGCAGATTGCCGTGCATGACACCGAACAGGATCGAAGAAACGACTACTGCCAGCAGTTTTCCGTGCTTTTCCAGACAACGCATGGCAAAACCACGGTACACCAGCTCTTCAACGATCGGACCAATGATGCCTGCATAGAGGAACATGGAAACGCTCTGACTGCCGCCGGTTGCCATCTCCATGGAGCTTTCCGCTGTGTAGCCGATCAGGTTCAGACCTGCTTCCATCAGCATATATCCACCCTGAAACACAAGCTGACCGCCGAAAAAGACACAGGCAAGACCTGCAAAGCGTGCAGGAGTCATTTTCTGCTCACTGCGGAACATGGTCTTTGCAATACCCGACTTGCGGAAAAACAGGAAGAGAAACGCAAGTCCCACAAGCACACCAACGATCATATAGGTGCCCGATAATTCAATGAGTTCGTTCAATACTTCATCAAAGATCCTGTCCTGCTCTGCGGTATCCGTGATGCCCTGTGTCCGGATACCGGCACGGATGATGGTTTCACCGATCATCCAGATCATGGAGATTCCCATGCTGATGAGAGCGTACCAGAGCATGGACCATCCTGCACGGCTGCCGTCTTTTCTGACGGATTTCTTTGTAGTTATGAGTTGTGTCTGTTCCATTTGTATTACCTCCGAATTTGATTGGGGAAACGTGAATCTGCGGTGTTCCCTGTGATGTATTCATTCTATCACAGATTCCGGCTGATGGGAGGGATCTGTCGCAAACGGTTTCGTTTTTGTCGTGAAATGCAGAAAGCAGCTCCTTACTGAGAACTGCTTTCTGCTTGTCAACAAAGTCTTTTTTTCTGGGGTTAGCACCCCAAAACTGCCCCCACCCCAACCCCTCCCCGAGGGGAGGGGCTATATTGCGAGGGTACTGCGTACCCTCAACCCGCCAAAGGGCAAAGCCCTTTGAACCTGTTGGAGTTTTTCGACAGACTGAAAGCAGCTCCTCACTCGGAGCTGCTTTTGTCGATCATGATTTCCAGCACAAACTGCCGATCCCTGCATTCGGCTTTCAGGATGCCGCCGTAGGATTCGGCGGTGTGCTTCATATTGTATGTGCCGATGCCGTGCCGGTCGGAGCTGGATTTTGAGGTGTAGCCGCCCTTGGGCTGGAACAGACGGCTGACATCCACGTTCCTGATCACGGGGTTTTCGATCCGCACAAACCAGAACTGCGGTGTCGCTTTCAGCTTCATGGTGATCTGCCGCTGCTTGGATGGAAGCTGTTCACAGGCTTCGATCGCATTATCAAGGGCATTGGCAAAGACGCTGCAAATGTCGATCGGCTTCCACGGCAGACCTCCGGCGAGTACGCCGTCGAGCTGGAATGCGATCCCCTTCTGTGCCATGACCTCCGCCTTTGCCGAGAGGATGCAGTCGAGGATCTCGTCGCCGCTGACATATTTGGCTGAAAGCGTATCAGCGGTATCCAGCAGGTTTTCCAGATATTCCGCTGCTTCCTCCGTCCTGCCCGACCGGAGCATTTCATTCATGCAGAGGAGATTGTTCCGGATGTCATGCCGGAAGCGTCTGGTTTCCTCCTGTGCCTGTTTGTACTGCTGGAAATGGGCAAGCTCCGCCTGCAAGTAGGTTTCCTGATAATGGGTGCGTTCCCGATAATAGTCGCTGATCCTTGCAGAATAGACGAAGATCGGAAGTCCCACCGAAAAGAGCATGATGGAGCATGCCATGATCATGAGTGTCGCTCTGCCGCCCCTGCCGGAAATGATGACCACGATGCAAAGGATAAAGGTACAGATCATATAGACAACACTGAAGATCTTTTCACGCATGCCGCACGGAATGAAAATGTTTTCTTTACAGAGCCGATGCCGCAGATAGTGGAATACGAATCCGAAAAACAGCGTGAGCGTAATGCCATGAATCAGTATTTCGACAGTGGTAGTTTCTGTGGATTCCAGATCATAATCGGAAAATACAAAGTACATGCCCATCATTCCGGCAAATCCGATGGACAGTCCGGAAAGAAGAAACCAACGGCAAAACCGCAGAAAAGCACGGAATTTCTTTCCCTGATAATCATAGATGGGGATGATGCAGTAGGCGATCAGCAGCAGCATGGCGGGCACCATACTGTCAGCCCAGATGATGTTGGCTGCTGCTTCCACGAGTGTCAGCATACCAAGTATGACCGCCTTTTTTCTGTTCCATATATATCCCGTATCATGGAAACAGTGCAGGAATACGATCAGTGCCGCCGTTGTATAGAACGAGCTGGTAATGCCAAAGAGGATCGAAAGAATTCTCACAGTCTGCTCCATCAGATCGCCTCCTCCCGAATGAACTGAAAGAGGGCTTCTTTCAGGGGTTTTTCCTTTGTGCGGCTGACGGGGAGCACGGTGCCGTCCGAGAGCGTCAGCCCATGCTTTCCCAGACTTTTCACATGCCGCAGGGATACGAGATAGCCCCGATGGATGCGGAAAAAACCGTCCTGCGAAAGCTCCTTTTCATACTCGCCGAGATTGTACCGCACAGTATATTCCCTGTCCGCTGTGCGGATGAGGATGTTCTGGTTCTGTGCCTCCAGACAGAGGATGTCCTTCACGGGCACACGTTCCTCTCCCCCATCGGTTTTCAGCCAGAGCATACGCTGTTCCTGCATCCGTTCCATCACATATCCAAGCAGTTCATGGAGCTTATCGTTCTGGATGGGCTTTGTCAGGTAGCGAAGGGCGTTGACCTCGTAGCCCTCAAGGGCATATTCGATGTGACTCGTCAGAAAGACGATGGGCACATCACGGCTCAGTTCCCGCAGCCTCCGTGCAAGGCTGATGCCGTCGATCTCCGGCATTTCAATATCGAGAAATACCAGATCATAGGGGCTTTTCCGGAACGACTGCAAAAAAGCGTTTCCATTTTCAAATACATCCGTCAGAATATCCAGACTTCTGGTGCATGCATGGACTGCCTGCACCGCCTGCTGACGGCATTGGGGTTCATCATCACAAATGGCGATCCGCATAGCTGCCTCCTTCTGTTTTGTTCGTAGTAGGTTCATTATACCATATCTTTCCGGAAAAGTCAAAAGCGGATGACACAAAGAAATCTCCGGAAATTCCGGAGATTTCTTCAGTTTTTCATTTTATGTTCCGCATGCTGAATGTTCCCCTGCCCTGCGTTTCCACTTTCCGTGGATCCTGTTTCCACTCATGTTTCCTTGTATTTCGCCCTGTACTGAGCCGGAGAAATGCACGCATATTTCACAAAGGAACGTGAAAAATTCTCATAGTTCTGGTAGCCGCAGAGGATCGCAATCTCCTTTGCGGAATACTCCGTTTCGAGCAGGAGCTTCTTGGCATGGTTCATGCGGCTGATGAACACATCGTTCATGCACGAAACTCCGAAACGATTCTTGTAAAGCCGCTGGAAATGGGAAACGGAAATGTTCAGATCCTCCGCAATTCTGGGGATATTCCAGTCATGGGACGGATCGTCATAGATCTCACGCTTGATCTTGTCAAGTGCCTCGTCATAATAATTCGGACGCTTCTTCTTCTCCGGTACGGCACACTGGCTCACATGGTTGAGGATCGCCCGCATGATATAATTGAGCGTTTCATTCTTCTTTGCCACATCGGAATTGAAGATCTCCACGCTTGCAGCGATCAGCTTGGAAACGCTCTCATCCTTCAGCGGGATCGGCACATTCCACGGCAGATTAAGGGATGCAATGAAATCCGCATCCTCCTGATCAATACTGAAGCGGATCCAGTCATCCGCATATGGCTCTCCGTCCGCATAAATGCAGTGCGGCAGACAGCTTTCCACCAGAAACAGCGTGTTCTTTTTGACGGAATACTCTTTTTTTCCGCAGCGAAGCCTTCCCTTTGAACGAACCAGAATGATCTGTGATCCGAAATGCCCGTTCGGGCGTTCGATCGACAGCGTATCCGAGTGCTCCCAGTTCCATCCAAGCATATAGATGTGCATGTCCTACCCCTTTCTGCCTGTATGCAGCCTTCCTTGTATAAATTATACCAAACATGCAACAAAATGTCAAGACAATGAGAGAAAACATCATTGTCATTTTCAGTGTTCATATGCTATAATGGAATTGTTAATTAAACGTTAACAAGTTTAACCGATCGGACATATCATTATTCCAAACAGAAAGAAATCCGGCACAGGAACACTCCTCTCTCCGCCACAGAAGCCATGTGCCGCACCAGAAAGGGAGAATTGAAATGGCAAAGAAAAGCAGGCGTTTTGCAGCGATGGCAGCAGCTCTGGCAATGAGCTTCAATATGCTGCCGACAGCAATTTCGGGAATGGGAACGATGACTGCAAGTGCAGCCTACGGAACGGGCAAGAATGTCATGGAATATCTTGACAGAGGTCTGAATGCGATCAACACCGGAAACGGCATGCTGGTCAGCTGGAGATTCAATGCCAATGATGATGACAAGGCAGTGTTCAAGCTCTATCGTGACAACACACTGATCTATACCAGTGACGCTGGGGATGCGACATGTTATCTGGATAAGGGGGGCAGCAGCACTTCCAAGTACAAGGTGGAAACCGTTTCGGGGGGAAAGGTCGTTTCCACAGAGAGCTGTGATCTCATCAGCAACAAATCGTATTTTGACATTCCGCTGAAGGTGCCGACCGGCAATGACTGCACCTACTCCGCAAACGATACCTCCGTTGGTGACGTTGACGGTGACGGTCAGTATGAGATCTTCGTCAAGTGGGATCCGTCCAATTCCAAGGACAATTCCCAGTCCGGCTATACGGGCAATGTTTACATTGACTGCTACACCCTTGAGGGCAAGCAGCTCTGGAGAATCGACCTCGGCAAGAATATCCGTGCAGGTGCACATTATACACAGTTCCTCGTTGCAGACTTTGACTGTGACGGCAAGGCAGAAATGACCTGTAAGACAGCGGACGGCACAGTCGATGGTACCGGTAAGGTGATCGGCGATGCATCCAAGGACTACCGCAATTCCTCCGGCTATATCCTCTCCGGCCCCGAGTACTACACACTGTTCGACGGTGCGACCGGCAAGGCTCTGGATACTGTGGATTATGGTATTCCGAGAGGCAGCAACCTCAAGAAAGACTGGGGCGATGATTACGGCAACCGTGTTGACCGCTACAATGGTGCTGTTGTCTATCTTGACGGTGTAAAGCCCAGTGCCGTTTCCGGCAGAGGCTATTATACACAGCTGAATGCTGTTGCTTATGATGTAGTGAATGATCAATTAGTGGAACGCTGGGTATATCGTTCCGGCAACGACCCGAACAAGGGTTATCACAACGGCAACCATAACTGCATGGCTGCTGACGTGGACGGTGACGGCAAACAGGAAATCTGTTTCGGTTCAACAACAATCGATGATGACGGTACCCTGCTCTGGTGCAACAATCAGGGTCACGGCGATGCAATGCATCTGGGTGATTTCCTCCCCGACCGCAAGGGTCTGGAGCTGTGGATGTGCCACGAGAATGAACCGTGGGGCGTATCCCTGATCGATGCGGCTACCGGCAAGAACATTTTCCATAAGGATCACACCAAGGATACCGGAAGAGCCTGCTGCGGCAATATCCTTGCAAGCAATCCCGGTGCAGAATTCTGGGGTGCGACCGGCAACGATATTTTCGATGCAAACGGCAAGACCATTGCCACCAACAAGCCTTCGCAGAATTTCATGATTTACTGGGACGGCGATCTTGAGCGAGAGATCCTCGACGGTACCAAGATCGACAAGTATGTCAGTGCAAGCAAGATCAACCGTCTGCTGACAGCTGACGGCTGTGCATCCAACAACAGCTCCAAGTCAAATCCCTGCCTGTCCGCTGATATTTTCGGTGACTGGCGTGAAGAGCTGCTGCTCCGTACAACGGACAGCAAGTATATGCGTATTTATGCAACTCCCTACACAACGGATGTTCGTCTGACGACCCTGATGCACGATCCACAGTATCGTACACAGGCTGCTGGTGAGCAGAACTGCTACAACCAGCCTGCACATCCGAGCTTCTATCTTGGTTCTGATGAGTCCCTGCCCGAGAGACCCGCTGTTACCATCAATGGTACAAGTGCAGGTCAGCCCACTCAGCCGACAGAGACCACACAGATCACAGAAACCCAGCCCACGGAACCCTCCGTTCCTTCAGTGACACCCCTTTCTTACAAGTTTGACCTCGGTGCGACTGCACAGAACGGCTACACCTCCGTTCGTGCATCCGACGTTTATTCTTCCTCTAAGGGCTACGGTTTCTCCTCCGCTTCCAATGTCAAGGATGTGGCAGCGTCCGGCAGCGGAGCACTGAGCGATGCGGTGCAGTTCACAGGAAACACCACTTTCAATGTGGATCTCCCCGATGGACTGTACCGTGTGAAGGTGACACTCGGCAACACCTCCCGTACCAGCGTTTACATGGAGAACATGCTCCAGATCGTCAATATGACCGGCAACAATGCAGTGGACGAGATCCTGATCCCCGTGACGGACGGTCAGCTGAATGTCCGTGCAGCAGCCGGCAAGGAAGGCTATGCATATACGATCAGTGCAATTGAGATCAACAAGGTTTCCGATTCCGCAGTAATGCCCAATACTGTATGGCTCTGCGGTGACTCCACCGTATGCAACTACTATCCGCTCAGCACCAGCACACAGGCTGGCTGGGGTCAGGTACTCAACCAGTACATTGACGAGAGCTGGAATGTACGCAATATGGCAGCAAGCGGTCAGTACGCAAAGGGCTTTGTGAATGCAGGTCAGTTTGATGCGATCGAGCATTACGGCAAGAAGGGCGATGTTTATATCATCTCCATCGGCATCAACGATACCAATTATTCCAATGCAGACGAGTACTATGAAACAGTTACCGATATGGTAAAGAGAGCAAAGGCAAAGGGCATGGAGGTCATCCTTGTCAAGCAGCAGGGCAGAAAGGGCGACTACACCAAGAATCCGCTTCTGACCAGCCGCTGGTTTGCTGCACAGCTTGATCAGATCGGCAAGGAGCAGAACGTTCAGGTCGTTGACCTCTTCAACCTCTTCCAGGATTACTGCGTATCCATCGGTGCGGATAAGGCAGATGCACTCTTCGTTGACAACATCCATCCGAACCGTCAGGGTGCAATGAAGCTCGCAGAACTGTTCGTTACACAGGTAACATGGGGCGATTCCTCCGGCAACACCCAGCCCGGCACACCCGTTACTCCCTCCGATCCCGTGGAACCCTCCGTACTGCAGGATGGTACCGTATACAAGCTGAAGAATGTCAACAGCGGTCTGTATCTCGATGTTGACGGCGGTGCAGCAGCCAACAGCACCAATGTACAGCAGTACGCAGGCGGCGACAACCGTGACAGCATCTGCTGGAAGGCAGTATCCACCGGAAACGGCTATTATGCACTGATCTCTCAGGTCGGTGACGGCGAAACCTATGCACTGGACGTATCCGCAAAGAGCACGGAGGACGGTGCAAACATCGAAATCTACACCTACAAGGGCGGCGACAACCAGCAGTTCAAGTTTGTCAGGAACAATGATGGTTCCTATACCATCTTCACCAAGATCACAGGCGATGCTTCCTGCGTGGAAGTCAATGCAAAGAGCACTGAAAACGGTGCAAACATCCAGCAGTGGGCTGCAAACGGCGGTGCAAACCAGAAGTGGATCCTCGAAGCAGTTTCCAATGAGCCGGCACAGACCACAGTCACCACAGTGACCGCACCCCCTGCACAGACCACAGTTACAACCACAACTACTACCAAGCCCGACGGTAATGGTTCCGTACAGTATGGCGATGTCAATATGGATGGTCAGGTGACCATCAGCGACGTACTGGCACTGAACAAGAACCTGATGGCAGGCGAACCGCTTTCCGCACAGGGTTCTTTGAATGCAGATCTCGACGGTGACGGCATCCCCACCAGTGCAGATGCACTCTATCTGCTCAAGTGTGTCATCATGCTTGCAGAGCTGCCGGAATCCTCCGGAACACAGACAGCAGTATCCAACGTATATTATGCAGCGGATGCAGCAGTTGTAAATGGTGTATCTGAAACAGTCAATGAAGGCTTCACAGGTGCAGCTTATATCAACCTCGACAACGCCAAGGACAGCTCCATCACATGGAATCTGAATGCAGAGCAGGACGGCAATTACTACGTTTCCTTTCAGGTAGCAAACGGCACGGAAACTGACAGAAGCATGAAGATCGAAGTCAATGGCGGCACGGATTATTGGGTACAGCCCTTCACCGGCACTGGTGCATGGACAACATGGGAAGAACGAGCAATCGTTCTTCCTATGAAGAAGGGTGTAAACACCATGAAGCTCACTTCCCTGACCGAAAACGGCGGCCCGAATTTCGATTATGTCAAGATCGAGCTGACCGATGAGCCGATCGCAGAGATCTACCAGCCCGAGCAGACACCCAATGTTCCGGACAGTGCAAATCCGGTGATCTACATTGCAGGCGACTCCACTGTACAGACCTACAAGGAAAGCTATGCTCCGCAGCAGGGCTGGGGTTACTACCTCGGCAGCTATTTTGAGAGCAATGTGACCGTTTCCAACCATGCCATTGCCGGCAGAAGCTCCAAGTCCTTCTATGACAACGGCAGACTGGACACCATTCTCGATACCATGAAAACCGGTGATTATCTGTTCATCCAGTTCGGCATCAATGATGCTGCTTCCAACAAGGCAGAGCGTTATGCTCCGGTATGCGGCAATGTGGACAATCCGACTGACGGTTCCTTCGAGTTCTACATGCAAAAGTACATCGAAGGCACAATGGAAAAGGGCGGCACTCCCGTTCTCGTGACCACAGTCATCGGTCTGAAGGCATATTCCGGCGGAAAGTTCGTGAACAGCTACACAAACTACTGCAACGCAATGAAGCAGCTCGCTGCAAAGTACAATATTCCCTGCATCGACCTGAATACCCTGATGGTAAATCACTACAACGCCATCGGTTATGATGCAGCTTACAAGTACCACATGTGCTCCACAGGCAGCACGGATATGACCCACTTCACAGAAACCGGTGCAAACGCAGCTGCAAAGCTCGTTGCAGAGGCAGTCAAGGGGCTGAACCTCCCGATTTCTGACGATGTCAAGTAAGCATACTATTCCCATTTCAAGATCATGAAATTCCCATGATTCTGACAGCCGCCGTTGGCGGCAGATCAAAGGTAAATTCCTCTCGACAAAACGCCATATGTCCGCTGGGACATATGGCGTTTCTGGTATTCGTGCTCTGTCAGAGAAGCCGCTGTGTGAACGGCTGGAGTTTTCAGGATACTGCTATAAATACTTCCGCATGGAAACAGCAAGCCGTTCCTCCTCACGGATCAGCCGCTTGGAGATGTCCTTGGACTTCTCATCCGCTGCCTCGTACTGGTTCAGGTAGCGTGCCAGTGACTTCACGCCCATGTTGCAGCCGTCCGTAATGAAATCGGCTACCGCTGCATCGGAAGGATCCACCGCAAGTGTGATATTGGTCTTGAACCACTCCATGCCCTTTGCCATTGCTGCCGGCTCCTTGCCGTCGTCGTGGTAATCATCCAGCAATCCCTGCATGTCATCCTTGATCAGCTCATGCTCCTCCAGACTCTGTTCAAGAATTCCCCTCAGCTCGGCATCCCTGACATACTTTACGGAATCGTGGATCGAGGAAATACCCATTTTGATGCCGGCATCGCATTCTCTCAGGAGCCGGATCGTATCTTGTTCAACCATAGAAACCATCCTTTCTTATCAAAAACAAATGCCGCTTCGGATGCGACCGAAGCGGCATTGCCTATTTCTATTCTAACCTGTTTGCTGAAAATCATACGGGGGAATCACAGAAACAGAAGGCTGAACAGTTAGCAGGGTAATTTGTCAATCAGCATGACAGTAAACTTGAGGATGCAAAGTGCGTCCGCAGAATCCGGAGAGCCGTTCTGGTTGACATCCGCATTCAGAATGCCCTCTGCTGTGAGCTTATCACCGCACATGAGGCTCTTGTTCAGTGCGAGAACGTCCACGATCGTTACAGAACCATCGCAGTTTACATCACCATATTTTACCTCGTTGGGTTCAACTGTGGGATCGGTGGTCGGCTCTGTTGTGGGTTCTGTTGTGGGTTCTGTGGTCGGTTCAGTTGTGGGTTCGGTAGTCGGTTCTGTGGTCGGCTCGGTGGGATCTTCCTTTGGCAGATTTGCCGCTACTTCCATTACTGCATTGTATGCAGGCTTTGCAACATAGCCCTGACTGAACAGCAGAGGATTCTGGCTGCTTCTCCAGCTGATGCTGTCGTTGGTGCCCCATACGGTCAGGCAGGAGATGGAATCCTTGTTGTCCACTGCCATCTGGAAAATATCCTTATAAAGCTCTGCCTGTGCATTGAAGTCTGTGCAGGTGATATCCAGCTCGGTGATCTGTACGTCCAGACCTGTGCTGATGAACTTTTCCAGTGCGGTCTTGTAGGTTGCTGCACTCGGATAACCGGTATCCAGATGGGACTGCATGCCGATACCGTCGATCACGCCCAGCTCCTTGAGCTTCATTGCCATATCATAGATGTTCTGTGTCTTTGCGGGGATGTATTCATTGTAGTCGTTGATATAGAGCTTGCATCCGGACGGAGCGTACTTTCTTGCATACTGGAATGCCTTGACAACAAAGCTGTCATCGCCGTAAACCCTCATCCAGCCGGAATTGTCCGCACCACGCATGCCGCCGCCGTCATTCAGGAACAGCTCGTTGCATACGTCATATGCATACAGGTTCAGGTTCGGATAGTCTTTCTTGATGGCATCGAATGTATTCTTGATGAAGCTTTCCAGACGCTGGTCCATCACCTCTGTGGAAACATAAGCACCGTCGCTGGAGAAGTTTTCACGGAAGAACCAGTCGGGAGTCTGGCTGTACCATACAAAGGTATGACCACGAACGCCGATGTTATTGTCCTCGCAGAACTTCAGAGTCTGTGCCGCACGGCTGAGGTTGACCTGTGTGTTGACATTGTTGCCGTACTGCTGGCAGGCTGCCTGATCAATGATCGCCTCGGGCTTCAGCTCGTTTTCGGGAGTGATGCTGTTGAAGTGCTTCTTGATGAAGTCGCCGCCTGTGGAAAGCTCGTGGGGGCTTACAGATGTACCCAGCTTGAAGCAGGAAGCAAATGCATCCTTCAGGGAATCCGCTGTGGATACGTTGTCGTTGTTGCCCTCTGTGGGATCAGTGGTTTCTGTGCTGCCGCCCAGCTTTGTCAGCTTTACATCATCCAGATAGAACGGAACCAGATCGGATGCGGATGCGGTTTCTGTATATGCGGACTGTACATAGAGGGAAATATTGCTTGCATTGGAGGGGATCTCAAAGGTAGTGGAAAGCTCAGCCCACTTGCCGGAAGTGCCCTCTGCATCCACGAGGTTCACATACTCTGTATTGCCGCTGACATCGTACTGTACGCCGAGTGTGAAGCCCATGCTGTTATAGTTGCTGCTCTTGAAGCCGGCGAAAGCGGAAATATCGTAGCTGCCGCCTGCTGCCAGCTCATCGCCTGCGGCGGTGAAGCCGTTCCAGGACTGTGTACGTCCCTCAACATAGAGAGATTTGCTGCCGCCGTGGGCGAAATCACTTGTCAGACCGTAGGAAACATCGCCACGACCCGTCCAGTCCGTGCCGGTTCCCTCGAAATCATCGGAAATGCCATTGCCGCCGCCGCTGGGCTTGGTGTAATTAACTTCATCCTCAGGTGTAACAGGCTCGGTCGTCGGAGGAACATAGTCCTCACCAGCCTGACTGGGATCTGTGTAAACATTGAGCTTTGTGATGTCAGCCACACCGCTGCTCTGCCAGCCCTCTGCGTTCAGAGCAACTTCATACAGATTACCGATGCCCCAGCCCTGATCAGCCCAAGCCTTGAAGTGGTCGGATACGGTGATGTGACCGGAGGTTCTCTTATCCTGACGGACGCTGAAATACTGCTTGAATGTTTCGGTAGTGCCGTTGATGGTCGGACCTGTGTGATCCATCTGGAAGATCTTGTACTGTGCACCGTCGATGGTTACCATTGTACCGGCTGCATCCGGAACCCAGTCCACCCAGTCCTCGATAATGTAGTATTCAACCAGCGGAACGCCCGAAAGACCTTTGTTCTGGAACCAGCCGTATACACACAGACGGGAGTTGCCGTTTGCACTGCCTGTCTGACGGTAATCAGCCTCGTAATCCAGACCGATGTATTCGTAGTCAGTCGCTTTCTTGGAAGAGCCGAAGTCCAGACCACGGCGGGCAAGGAAGTTGCCGGAAGGAACGCTTGCACTCCATTCTGCCTTGAATGCGGCACCCTGTCCGAGGGTCATTGTACCGCTGCCGCCCGTCGTGTCGATCCAGATCTCATAGCTGAAGTTGTCGCTCATGCCCTTGTGCTGGTTTGTGCCGTTGCCAACGCTGTACATATCCCCTGCTGCTGCAAAGGAAGTGAATGTAGTCTGCGGAAGCATTGCAGTGGTCATTACCAGTGCCAGAACTGCACTTAGTACTCTGCGTTTACGCATTTTTGTTTTCATAATATCTGCCGCCTTTCATTGATTTTGCTGCCGGAGCAGCGATTCGGTTCGTATCGTCTGCATGTAATCGGGTCATCCCCTTCGTTCTGATTTCATTATAGCACACAACCCTTGAAACTTTCTTGAAGAAATGAGATTTTTTTTAAAGTTTTATTTCAAAATTTTGAACACGAGGGAAAAGGCACAAAAAGCATTGCAATTTCGTTAGAAATATAGTATAATGAATGGGAAGCAATATCCTATTGTGTGAAAGGAGAACGAACAATGCGGATTCTTGTTATAGAGGATGATAAATCATTATCCATGGTACTCTGCGAGCTGCTCCGGCAGGAGGGCTATCAGACGGATACGGCATTTGCAGGCGATACGGGGCTTGACTGTGCACTTTCCGGCATTTATGATGTGATCGTGCTCGATGTCATGCTTCCGAAAATGGACGGCTTTACAGTGCTCCGCAATCTGCGGCAGGAGGGCATCAAAACACCGGTTCTGATGCTCACGGCAAGGGCACAGATCGAGGACAAGGTCACAGGACTTGACGGCGGTGCGGATGACTACATCACAAAACCGTTCAACACAACGGAGCTGCTTGCACGCATCCGGGCACTCTCACGCAGAAGCGGTACGGAATTTGTGGATTCCTCCATCCATTGCGGTGACATTGTATTGCATAAGGACAGCCACGAAGTCCAGTGCGGCAGCAGGAGCATCAAGCTGACAAGCAAGGAGGCGGACATTCTGGAAATGTTCACAAGAAGCCACGGCAGAGTGGTTTCCAAGGATATGCTGACCCTGAAGATCTGGGGCTATGATTCCGAGATCGAATACAATTCCACGGAGGTCTATATTTCCTTCCTCCGCAAAAAGCTCAAATCCATCGGCTCACAGATCAAAATCAAGGCTGTGCGTGGCGTAGGATACCTACTGGAGGAACAGCATGCAGACAGCGATTAAACGCCTCCGCCGGAATATCATTCTGCTTTCCTTTGCGACCGCCTGTGCCATCATCCTCATCATGCTCATGATCCTCAATGGGCTGATGCAGAATTCCTACAACCACAGGATCCATGCTGCGGCGGAGCTGATCTCTCAGTCCGCTGTCCGCAAGGCAAGGGACGTGCAGTCGGAAACCATCGCCCTCACCTCCCTCACACAGGACGGAGCCGGCGATTATGTGGTACTGCGGAATCCCATGGACGTGGAGAGCCTGACCATCCGTGGAACGATCTCGTGCAGCAATCCGGCAGCAAGCTGGTACAGTGCCGGCGGCGGTATCGTGGTGAAGGCATATACCGCTGACGGTGCCGATGTCTATTATTATCAAGAGTATTCCTTTAATAACAATGTCAGCGAGATCACGATTGATTTCCCGACACCGGAACGCTTCCACACTGCCGGGCACACGGTCCCCTTTTCCGATACGGAAATGGCACAGGATGTGTTCATGATCTCACAGAAATGGTGGGCATCCTCCAGCGAAAAGGACGACAGTGCGGACGAAACCGTATCCCTCACCCTTGAAACAGTGACGCTGAACTACAAGGAAAACACACCGCTTTCCGGCTACACGGGCGGTCTGATCTCACGCAGCTATGATGAGATCTTTGAAGGGGCGGTTCCGGAAACCGTGAGCAGCCAGCGGAGCTTCTTTCTTGTGACGAATCACGACGGCACTCTGCTCGAAATCAACAGCGGCAATCTGCCGGAGATGATACCGGAGGCGGACGCTTACGAGATCCTTTCCCGTGCCGGCGGTGAGCTGCTGCACGATAACACGAAATACCAGTGCAGACGCTTCACGGAGGATGACATGGAGATCCTTGTTTTCGTCAGCAGTGCGGAACGGCAGGAGTCCATGAACCGCCTTGGTGTGTATTCCACATGCATCGGCATTGCGGCGGCGATGCTGCTGTTTGTCATGATCTATTTTGCCTCCGGAAAGATCGTGGAGCATGTGTCCGTGAGCTACGAAAAGCAGAACCAGTTCATTGCCAACGCCAGCCACGAGCTGAAAACGCCGATTACGGTGATCTCCGCAACGACGGACATTCTGCTCCGCCGCCAGCAGGACGATCAATGGCTGCATACGATCAAGGGACAGACGGAGAAAATGCAGCGGCTTTTGCAGGAAATGTTACAGCTGACCCGTATGAATGCGGTCATCGGACAGCCGCAGAATTTCAGCAGGTTCGATCTTTGCGAAATCGCAGAAAAAGTCACGCTCTACTTTGAAGCGAGGTACTACGAGGTGCAGAAAACGCTGGTTTCCGATCTGCCGGAACGTCTGATGTTCTACGGGGATGCGGGCAGGATCGAGGAGCTGATGAACATTCTTCTGGACAATGCAGCGAAATACTCGGACGACCGTGCGATCGTCCGGCTCAAGCTTACCTCCAACAAAAACGCTGTCATTCTGACCTGCACAAACCCCTGTGAGGACTTTGACGAGGAGCATGCTTCACATCTCTTTGAAAGGTTTTACCGCAGTGATTCGGCATATTCCGAAGAAACCGAAGGATTCGGGCTTGGTCTTTCCATTGCACAGCTGATCGCCGTGCAGCACAACGGCACCATTTCCGTTTCCTATGAGCACGGTGAAGCCACCTTTCAGGTGGTTCTGCCGGTCAAGGCATGATGCACAGCCCCTTATCATCTGGCGAGGGGCTGTTCTGCTGCCTCTCCCCTTCTGTCTCTGCCGCAGAAGCAGCGGTTCAATTTTATGGTCGAACTGCATAAATTCAACAGCATATTTTTGAAAAATAATTATGTCAAAAAAGCTTGACAAAAGGGATACTGTGTGGTATAATAATAAAGCAGTCAGCGAGAGCGACTAAAATAAATGCGAGTGTGCTGGAATAGGCAGACAGGCTAGCTTGAGGTGCTAGTGTTGGAAACGACGTGTGGGTTCAAGTCCCGTCACTCGCACCATGCATCCTTTCATGGCTGCAATAACTGAATATGGATGGACAGATGGCTGAGCTGGTCTAAGGCGCACGACTGGAACTCGTGTATACGTTAATAGCGTATCGAGGGTTCGAATCCCTCTCTGTCCGCCAGAACAAAAAGCCTGTATTTAGCAGAAAACGCTATGTACAGGCTTTTTTGTTATTTATGTACATGCAGTCAGAACTGCGTGTGTGACACTGGAACTGCATAGAATCACACGAAAATGCAGTGCCTGTCACACGAAAAATCACACGAAGAAACCTTTAAGGCTGTTCCATATCATTTCCAGCTCCGGGATGGAGCTGGATTTTTTCTATGCAGTACATGCTGCTGTATATGGCTGATAAACAATTCTTAAAATCACAAAGTTCTGACGGAACAACATACGAATGGATCCGCGAAATTCTCTGAGGATTTTTCTGTAGTTTCATCAATTTTGAATATCTGATATTGTACACTGGTATATGTATGCATTGTGGAAATACAATTTTCGTATAATGATTGAATTTTCTGTCGAAAAGTGGTATAATACATAATGTGTATACTTACGCTGATGAAGGGTGATAAGGTTGTCGAGGTTGCGGAAATATGTGCCGACAGCTTCTTGCTCAGCAGTAGTTGGCAAGAAAATAGGAAATTTTTCTATATCAGATAAACTAAGATGCGGTACCGCTGTTTCCGTTTTTATTGCCTTGATATATGACAAAAAATTTCTTTGTATGCATTGGTAAATAAAATCGGTATTAATTGTATTTTGGGTGATCCTCGCTCTTGTAACTCGCTGAACCAACAATGCTGGAAGTCGATTTTTAGGCATTTTGGCATAGCTCTTACCTATTAACGCACCATCCATTTGAATCAGTATATCATTTTCAGCAAGTAAATATTTTTCCAGTCCTTCTATTGTGTGCCAATATTCACACAGGTCGGGCGAACAGTCTAACTGATTTCTTTTCACATTCATACCACGAATAAGGAGAATTCCTTCTGAAGAAAATGATTTGCTTTCAAATGGATAACCTGTTAGTAAATCGGCACATTCACCCAACTCACGCTGTTCCCAAGCATAAACCCATATCCGGCACAAATGCCGATCAAATACATAGGAGGAAATCCATGAACAAACAACAACTTGCCAATAAAATCTGGGAATCCGCCAATAAGATGCGTTCCAAGATCGAAGCGAATGAGTACAAGGACTACATACTCGGCTTCATTTTCTATAAATACCTTTCCGACCAGGAAGTTGCATTCCTGCTTGAAAATGGTGTCACAGAAGAAGAACTTCAGAGCATCACAGAGGAAGATGCCGAAACAGTGGAATTCGTGCAGGGCGAAATAGGTTTCTTTATTGCCTATGAAAACCTGTTTTCCACATGGCTCTCAATGGGCAAGGACTTTGATGTTTCCAATGTTCGTGATGCCCTGTCTGCTTTCAGCCGACTGATCAATCCCACGCATGAAAAGGTCTTTGCCGGTATTTTCGATACGCTCCAGACTGGTCTGAGCAAACTCGGTGACAGCTCCGGCTCACAGACAAAGGCGATCCGTGATTTGCTGTATCTGATTAAAGACATTCCCATGGACGGCAAGCAGGACTATGATGTCCTCGGCTTTATCTATGAATATCTGATTGAGAAATTCGCCGCAAATGCCGGTAAAAAAGCAGGCGAATTCTATACACCGCATGAAGTTTCTTTGCTGATGTCCGAGATTGTGGCCTGGAATCTGCGTGAGAAGAGCAAAATCAAAATTTACGACCCGACATCCGGTTCCGGTTCGCTTCTGATCAATATTGGTCGCTGCGTTGCCAAGCATATTTCTGATTCCAACAACATCATGTACTACGCACAGGAGCTGAAGCAGAATACCTACAACCTCACACGAATGAACCTTGTCATGCGTGGTATTCTCCCGTCCAATATCATCACCCGATGCGGTGATACACTGGAAGATGACTGGCCATTTTTTGATGAGAGCGATCCTGTAGGTACTTATGATCCGCTGTATGTGGATGCGGTGGTATCCAATCCGCCATATTCTCAACAGTGGGATCCTTCCAATAAGGAAAATGACCCCAGATACTCCCGCTTCGGACTTGCTCCCAAGGGTAAGGCTGACTATGCCTTCCTGCTCCATGACCTCTATCATCTGAAGCCCGATGGCGTGATGACCATCGTTCTGCCCCATGGTGTGCTGTTCCGTGGCGGTGAGGAGGGTGAAATCCGTCGAAACCTTATTGAAAACAACCACATTGATGCCATCATTGGACTGCCTGCCAATATCTTCTTTGGTACCGGTATCCCTACAATTATCATGGTACTGAAGCAGAAGCGTGAAAATACCGATGTTCTGATTGTGGATGCCTCCAAGGGCTTTGAAAAGGTTGGCAAGAACAACAGACTGCGTTCTTCCGATATTCGCCGTATTGCAGACGCTGTAACCAGCAGACTGGATATTGCAAAGTATTCCAAAAAGGTCAGCCGTGACGAGATCCGCAGCAACGACTATAACCTGAATATTCCACGCTATGTGGATTCTTCCGAAACGTCGGAGAGCTGGGATATTTATGCGTCCATGTTCGGTGGTATTCCGAATCATGAAATTGATCTGCTGAATACATATTGGGATGCTTTCCCGAATTTGCGTAACAACCTGTTCCACAGCATTTCTTCGGAGTACTCCGAGATTGCGGTGAATGATATCAAGAAATACATCAACACACACAGTGATGTGAGGGCGTATCTTGAACAGTATAGCCACGCTTTTGCAGATTTTGCTGATTATCTGCACAGCGAACTGCTTACTGAAATTGAAACGATCAGAGTTCCGCAGGAAGAAGCTGTGATCAGCAGTGAGATATTTAAACGGCTTGAGGGAATCCGGTTAGTTGACAAGTACACAGCCTATCAATTACTGGATGATGCATATGTCAGCATATCGGCAGACATTGAAGTTCTTCAGACAGAGGGGATGAAAGCGGCAACACAGGTTGACCCCAATATGGTTCTGAAAAAGAAGAACGGCAAGGATGTAGAAGTGCAGGATGGCTGGAACGGACATATTATTCCGTTCACACTGATCTGGCAGACACTGCTTCTGGATGAATACAACAGTGTCATTGAAAAGGAAAATACACTTGCATCGAATCAGGCGGCTATAGACGAAATTCTTGACTCACTGACCGAAGAAGAGAAGAGCAGTGACTGTGTGAATGAAGCAGGTGACAGCTTTGTCAATGCGGCTGTTAAGAAAAAAGCCAAGGAACTGCGAAATCTCATGAAAAAAGAACATGCACATTTTGAATCGTATGAGTTTGAAGCGAAAATCATCCGTGTGGATGAGCTTTTGACATTGGAGAAAGAAATCAAGAGTGAGATTTCTGCTGCATGGGCATATCTTACAGCGAAAACAAAGGAAACCATTGAGAACCTGACTCCGGACCAGATCACAGACATGCTGCATGAAAAGTGGATCGTTCCCATTGTCAATAACCTGAATCAGCTTCCGGAAATCGTGCTGCGAGAGCTTGTTTCCAAGATCGAACTGTTGGCATCAAAGTACGCCGTAACGCTTTCACAGGTGGATGAGGAGATCAAAGCGACGGAAAAGGGACTTTGCGGCATGATCGACCAGCTGACAGGCAGTGAATTTGATATGCAGGGACTGAAAGAACTGCAGGCACTGCTGGGAGGTGTGTAAAATGACGAAAAAAACAGGCGTTCCGGCGATTCGGTTCAAGGGATTTACGGACACTTGGGAACAGCGTAAGTTGGGAGAGTGCGTAACAATCACTTCTGGAGAAGCACCTTCTAAATTCAAACATGGTTCTGTTAATTATGTGAAAGTAGATGATTTGAACTATGCTTATAAGACTGTAGTTGATACTCAAAACA
>JAFTQJ010000066.1 GCA_017462785.1 Oscillospiraceae bacterium
GCCGCCGCCGCCGCCGCCGCCGGCGAGCTTCTCATCAATGATGTATGCACGATAGGTCGTGCCTGCCAGTGTTCTGTCGATGGTTGTGGACAGCTCATAAACTGTACCATTGACCCATGTGCCCTGTGTTTCACTGTAAACCTGTCTGGTGCCTGCATTGGCAATGCTTACTGTTGCCTGCAGACCATCGGAAGCGTCTACTGTGACTGTGAGCGGGTTGCTTGACTGTGAAGTCAGGCTGGATGCCATATGGTACTTAATGCCGTTGGTGGTATGATCTTCGTTGATCGCCTGCACAACGGAATCGAGCACTGCTCGTGCAGTGTATTCTGTCTGTTCTTTCTGATAATTTCCGTATGCTCTGTTGCTTGCTGTTGCTGCAAGTGCCAGAGTGCCCATCAGAAATACGATGAGCACCATGAGCACGGAAACGACAGTGAACAGAACAGTACCTTTCAGTTTTGCTGAACTTACATTATCCTTCATCATCCTTACCACCTTTCCGATGAAGTCTTGTTCGGTATGTCACTTCCTTTTTCTGAATTATGCACCCTCGCCGAGGTTCGGCTCGTCAATGGGCTTTGCGTTGTAGAAGTTGATTGTAATGTCAACCTTGGATGTACCCTCGCCAGGTGCTGTGATTGTGATCGGCTGACCGTCGGGACCTGTTGTTGTGGAGGTCAGACCGTCATTGAATGCATAGTTTGCAATGTTTACATTTGCAATGCGGACTGCATTGGGATCTGCATCCAACTTTTCGAGGAACAGCATCAGGTTTTCCTTGGTTGTGTTGACGTTCAGCTGAACGCTCTGGCACATTACATCACCAACTGTTCTTTCGGACAGCACTCTTGTTTCTTTCATGATCTCGCCGACTTCTGCATTGAAATTGCCGTTAACGTCAGCTGCTTCAAGCAGGGAATAAGTCAGGACATCGGGTTGATAATAGTAGTAGCTGATGGTCTGGGCACTGACTGCGGGCAGAGTCATGCCGTTTACTTCCAGACTGCACTCGTCAATCATGGGCTGGAGGTACTTGTCGATCTCGTAGCTGGTCTTCTGGTTTTCATAACCGCCGTTCTTGGGATCTGCATTTACAGTTACAAATGCATTGTTCACAAAGATCTCAGCAGTTTTCTTGTATTCGTTATAGTCGTCCTTGATTGCCTTCTGCATGTTCGGGATCGCACTCTTCTTCTGCTCAATGCCGTCCCACTCCACCTTAGTGGTTTCATATACAGACTTGCTTGCCTGCCATGCTTCATACTTGGGCTTGATCAGTGCAAAGAATCCGCCAACCAGAATGAGGAGGATCAGAAGCACGATCAGAATTACTTTATCACGATAGCTCATTTCCATTTTCATTGTCATCATCCTCCTTTAGCTGGCTGCTTCTGTTGTTTCTTCTGTCTGATCTCTTTCAAGATCAGCCTTTTCATTGGGCTGAAGCTTCATAGTCAGGGAGAATGAGATCTCCTTCACTTCTGTTGTAGGCATGCCGGGCTGTGCTTCGCTTGCAGCTGCATTGACGGAATAGCTCTCGTAGGAAACATCGGCGAACATATCCTTATATTCGGTGTAGAGATGCTCTACTACCATTGCCGGATACTTCTGAGCGAACTCATCCGTTGTTTCAATCACGATCGGGATCGTTACCAGACCGTTTTCAAAATTGAAGGTTGCAACCTCTGCTTCCTTGGTCGTGCCGGGATTCTGCTCCATAACGGTCTTGAGCGTGGTATCCACTGCCTCATAGCACTGACGTGTTACGATCGGGAGTGTCTTATAAGCTTCGCTTGTGTTGGTAATGATGGTGCCATAGTTGTTGACAGTTTCTCTCATCACCTTCAGATCCTCGTACTGCTGAAGCTTTGCAGCAGTTTCGGGACTGTTGATGTCATCTCTCAGACGCTGGGTTTCCTTCTTCACATTGGAATCAAGGATGGAGAAGCCTGCCCACAGACCGAGTACACCAACGAGGCTGACTACCAGACCGATGATCGGGAGCACCGGAACGCCGCCCTCGGTCTTGTTCTTCATTGCACCGGCAAGAGCACTTGCACCCTCTGCATCGAGCAGGTTAACGTGCTCAGTGATCTTGTTACGCTTGAACATCGCACCGATCGCATTTGCATACAGGGAGAATTCAAGGTTCTGGTAACCATGGATCTGCGGCGGTACGTTCAGCTGGCTGACGTTGATCTCGTTGTTCTCCATCTCATCCACCAGACGGTTGTAGAGGTTGGGAGATGCGGTAATGTCACCGTAGAATACAACGTTGGAGATTGCCTCGGAGCCACGGCTTCTTGCGAACTGGATCATACGGAAGATGTTCTCGTTCACAGCCTCGAATACATAGTCGTCCGGATTCTCGTAGTCCTCGGGGTCGATGGACGCAAAACGGGAGAAGGACAGCTGGTTATCCTCATAAAGGTTGAGGGAGATGAAGTTCTTGTCGATCTGTACAGCCAGCAGCGGCATCAGGCTCTTGACCTTAACGTCAGCGAGCAGCACCTTGGTGATGGCGTTACATCCGATCATGACGGTCTTGAGGCTGATGCCCAGCATATGGAAGATACGCTTGTAGCAGTCAACTACGTCATACGGGCAGGCAGTTGCGAGGATTCTCTGCACTCTTTCACCGTGCTCATCCTCTTCGGGTTCACCCACGATCAGGTAGCCTACAGCGTAGGAGTCATCCACGTTGATCTGCATCTGCAGCTCATGGCGGACGCTCTTCATGAACTCACTTTCCTTGGAGTTCGGAGGAATCAGAAGCTCCTTGAACACGGTCTGGTTGGAGGAGATGCTGACAATTGCCTCTTTATCAGGCATATTGTTCTGCTTGAGCACCTGATTGATCATCATTGCCACACGGTTGATGTCATTGACGTGACCGTTGACGATCACAGCTTCCTCCAGGTCAAGGTTTGCAGCAGCACTGATCTTGATCTTGCCGCCGTTCTCAGTACCCTTGATAATGCGTATATTTCTATCGGTAATATCAAATGAAAGCATTTATTTTTCCACCTCTCGTTTGTTGAATTGTTTTCTTACGCTGCAATTGCATCGAAAGAGCCATACAGTGCCGGAAGTACGGATGCAACGACCAGACCTACAGCGACACCCATGATGATGATCATACAAGGTTCGAGCAGTCCGACCAGACGGCCTACAGCGGAGTCCGCTTCTTCGTCGTAGTAGTCAGAAGTTTTCTGAAGGATGGTATCCAGTGCACCTGCTTCCTCACCGACATAGATGATGGAGCAGAACATGGAGTCGAAGATTTCCGTTCTTGTGATGGATGCGGACAGTGTTTCACCCTGCTTTACTTCGTCAATGACGTTTTCAAAGCACTGGCTGATGTAACGGTTGCCGAGGATCGCAGAAGAACGCTGGAGGCACTCTACCATCGGGATACCGCTGGAGTACAGAGAAGCCAGAGTTCTTGCAAAACGTGCAGTATAGATCTTCACAACAAGAGGTCCGAATGCCGGTCCCTTGATAATGAACTTATCCCACTTGAGTCTTGTGCTCGGGATCTTCAGAGCATAGATCGCACCAAATACGATTCCGGCAATGACACCGACATAAACGAACCAGTAGTTAACGAGCGACTGGCTGAAGCCCATCATGACTCTGGTCAGTGCCGGCATAGCCTCGGGGCTTTCAAACATGCCTGCGAACATCGGCATGATGAATGTGAACAGCAGGACAACGATCGCAAGACAGAGGAAGAGCAGTACCAGCGGGTAAGTCATCGCACCCTTGATGGTATTGTTCATCTTGTTTTCCTTTGCGTAATGGTCACTCATTCGCTGCATGATCACGTCCAGAGAACCACTCGATTCACCGGCGGATACCATGGAGATCAGGAACTCCGGAAATACGCCCTTGTACGATTCCAGAGATGCAGAGAAGGATTCACCCTTCTGTACGTTCTCGTACACGTTCTGCCAGATCTCTTTTGCACCCTCAGTTGGCTGCTCCTTGCTCAGAATGTCCAGTGCTTTGACCAGCGTCAGACCGGATGTCAGCATCGCTGCAAGCTGACGGCAGTTAAATGCCAGCTCCTTGGTCTTGAACTTCTTCACAGTTTTCTTTGCGCCGATTTCTTTTTCCTCATAGCTGATGAGAATATAGCCCTTTTCTTTGAGCTTCGCACTGAATTCTCTCTCATCCTCTGCGTTGATCGTGCCCTTTATCTGCTTGTCAGCAGGGGTCTTTGCAACGTAGGAAAAACTCTTCATTCGACCACCTCCAATGATTTTTGTGTTAAAGTGTTGAGTACAATACAGCATAATACTCCAGTATCATAATTATACCATCTGCCCTGTAAAATTGCAACTGCTTTTTTACATAAATCCCGAGAATATTTTTAGAAATAATCACTAAACGTTCATAATTTGTATACTTGGAGTATTATCGAAGTCGGATTCGCCGCCTTGTTTGAATTGAAATATTATATTAGTTAAATATCTTAACATTTACTGTAAAAAAATAATCTGTTTCTTTGTACATGTTAAACAAATAAGCAAAGTGTTGTCAGGAGGGATTGTACTTTTTGGGGGTTTGTGATGGAGAAGTGAAGAAGAATGGCGGTGTTTGGATTTCGGAAACGGAATGGATATAGTTTTTTCATATTCGGTGGGATGATACCTATTTATATAGGGCGGCTTGTAGAAAAAGTCCTTTTTCTTAGGGTTGGGCATCCTGTAACTGCCCCCACCTCACCGGTGCCGTCCCCTCTGTCACTTCGTGACGTCTCCCCACCCCGTGGGGAGCAGCCCCAACCCCTCCCCGAGGGGAGGGGCTATGTTTGGAGGGTACTGCGTACCCTCAACCCGCCAAAGGACTTCGTCCTTTGAACCTGACAAAGTTTTTCGACGGACTGACATATTGTGATAGAGCATATATTTTTTGGGGGAAGGTTCCTGCAAAGACCGTCCCCTCGCCTGCCGGTTTTCCTGCATCAGAAAATTTTCTGCAATATATCGGCAGAAACAGAATTGATGAGATGTACAAGCTGTTTGGGGTCAGTGGTGCGGTAATACTGCATATAGGCACGGTAGCTTCCCTGAATAAGGTAGGTCAGGATGATGTTTTTTTGCGGATCATCACGGTACTCCGGAAAAAAATTGAAAATATAGTTCTTGATATGCTTTTCGAGCATGTCGGCAAGCAGTCCGGCACGGCTGCCGGAAAAGAGAATGCCAAGCATGCTCTCATGGGAAATGAGCAGGCAGTAAAGCTCCTCGTTGAAGCGTTCTGTATTGGTAAGAAACGACGCAGGATCGGAGATTCCGGCGAGGATGCTCTCGATCAGCTCACGCTCCAGCGATTCGGACAGCTCATAGATGTCATGGTAGTGCAGGTAAAAGGTCGCCTTATGGATCTCCGCAAGCTCTGACAGCTCACGGACAGTGATCTTTTCCAGCGGTTTTTTGCTCCGCAGGCGGAGAAAAGCATTGATGATGCTTCGTTTTGTTTTCTGCTGACGCAGGTCCATAGCGGCTCCTTTCTCGTCTTTTTGCGACTTGTGTCGATTATGCGACGGTTGTAGAGAAATGGTGATTGTAATTCATGGCGGCTTGTGGTACAATAGGGAGTGAACAGCAGCGGTTTTCGGACGGCGATGCTGTGTGATTGTCAGAGCTGTCGAAAAAGTCTTTTGTTTCAGGGGAAGTCAGCCTGTAACTACCCTCAACCCGCCAAAGGACTTCATCCTTTGAACCTGACAAGGTTTTTCGACGGACTGCATTACCTTTATTATAGCAATTTTCCAGCATTTGTGCAAGTCGTTTGTAAAAAATTTACAGGAGGAGATCAGCGGATGGATATTTATCATTTCTACACCGGACAGTCCTTTGATGCCCATCATTTTCTGGGGGCACACCGGACGGCGGAGGGCTATGTGTTCCGGGTCTTTGCACCGCACACGCAGCGGATCACGCTCACGGGCGAATTCAGCGAATGGGAGGAGCTTGAACTGCACCGAAGCTATAACGAGCATTTCTGGGAGATCACTGTGCCGCATGCAAAATCCGGACAGCGGTATCTTTACAGAATGTACAACCCCGACGGCAGCTATACCGAGCACTGCGATCCCTACGGATACGGAATGGATCTGCGTCCGGCGTTCTGCTCGATCCTGCGTGATCTGTCGGAATACACATTCCATGACAGCAAGTGGATGAAGCACCGCACGGACTGCAAGGACAAGCCCCTGCACATCTACGAGCTGCACTGCGGCTCATGGAAGCGGAATGCGGACGGGGAATGGCTGAATTACGAGGAGCTTGCAGAGCTGCTGATCCCCTATGTCAAGGAGATGGGCTACAATTATATTGAGCTGATGCCGATCGCAGAGCACCCCTGTGATGAATCATGGGGCTACCAGAATACGGGCTTTTTTGCACCGACCTCACGCTACGGCACGGCTGCACAGCTCAAGAAAATGATCGACCTTTGCCATCAGAACGGGATCGGGGTGATCCTTGATTTTGTGCCGGTGCATTTTGCGGTGGACAGCTTCGGGCTGGCAAGATTTGACGGTGCACCGCTGTATGAGTACCCGAATGACGGGGCAGGTGTGAGCGAATGGGGCAGCTATAATTTCATCCACTCCAGAGGCGAAGTGCGGAGCTTTTTGCAGTCGGCGGCATGCTACTGGCTGGAGGAATTCCATTTTGACGGGCTGCGGATGGATGCCATCAGCCGGATGATCTACTGGCACGGCAGGCAGGAATGCGGCGTGAACAATCAGGCTCTGGATTTCATCCGGACGATGAACGCCGGACTGAAGGCAAGGTTTTCAGGCTGCATGCTGTTTGCGGAGGATTCGACCGATTTCCCGAAGGTAACAGCTCCGGTGGAGTACGGCGGACTGGGCTTTGACTACAAGTGGGACATGGGCTACATGAATGATACGCTGAACTACTTCCGCACGGATCCCCTGTACCGCTACAATGATTATCACAAACTGACATTTTCGATGATGTACTATCCGAGTGAATGCTATATTCTCCCGTTTTCGCATGATGAGAATGTGCACGGCAAGGCGACCATTCTCCAGAAGATGCATGGACAGTATGAGGATAAATTCCCGCAGGCAAGGGCATTTTATATGTATCACGCCATTCATCCGGGCAAGATGCTGGACTTTATGGGAAGTGAATTCGGGCAGCTGCGTGAATGGGACGAGGGACGTGAACAGGATTGGTTCATGCTGCAATACCCGATCCATGATGCTTTCTGCCGGTACATCAAGGAGCTGAACCATCTGTATCTGGAGCATTCCGCACTCTATGAGCGTGACTACACGGACGGAGGTTTTCAGTGGCGTGACTGCGATCAGGATTATCCCTGTGTTTATGCAATGCAGCGGTATTCCTCGAAGGAATCCATTGCGGCAGTGTTCAATTTTGCAGGCAGTGAGCTGAAGGATTATGTCCTGCACTGCGATGCCAAGAGCCTGACGGTGCTCATGGACAGCACAGCGGACATCTACAACGGCATCCGTCCGGACACCAAGGGAACGGTCATCAAGGGGAAGGACGGCTGTTTTACGATGGATCTGCCGCCGTTTTCGGCGATCTGCTTTCAGGTGCGGTGATTGACATTCGACAGGAAAAATGGTATAATGGGGATACACTGCTACAAGGAGGCTGGCTTGATGAATACAACTGAAAAAACAAGAGAATCGGTGCTGACTGCCATGTTTGCGGCGATCATCTGTCTGCTGGCATTTGTGCCGTATCTGGGCTATATTCCGCTGGGTGTGATGAATGCCACGACCATTCACATTCCGGTGATCATCGGGGCGATGTTCCTCGGCCCGAAGCGTGGGGCGGTGCTGGGCGGCATGTTCGGGCTGACAAGCCTCCTGAACAATACATTCAAGCCGAGTGCGACCTCGTTTGTCTTTTCGCCGTTCCTGTCGGCAGGGCTGGAGGGGAATGCATTTGTTTCGGCTCTGAGCAGCCTGATCGTGTGTTTTGTGCCGAGGATCCTGATCGGGGTCGTTTCCTATTATGTGTTCCTGCTGTTTTTCCGGCTGATGAAAAACCGGAAAACCATCGCCTATATTGCCGGCGGTCTGGCTGGCTCGCTGACCAATACGATCCTTGTCATGGGCGGTATCTATCTGCTGTTCGGTGAGTCCTATGCGGCGGCAAAGGGGATCTCGTTCAATGCACTTTACGGCGTGATCATGGGCATTATCGGTGCAAACGGTGTGCCGGAGGCGATCGTAGCATGTCTGATCACGGCGGCGGTCTGTCCGATTCTGCGGAGGATCAAGCCGCTGTATGCTGAGAGAAACACAAACTGACAGCCTTTGCCAAAGGGGTGATTTTTCATGATTCTTGCAATTAACGCCGGCAATACCCACCTGACGCTGGGGGTATTCCACGGTGAAGAGATCGCATTCACGGAGCGTGTTTCCACGGATCTGCGGAGGACGGAGCTGGAATATGCGGTCATTTTCCGGAACATTCTTGCAATGCACAGCATTGCGGCGGAGAAGATCACGGGGGCGATCATTGCCTCGGTCGTGCCGCCGCTGGTGCAGGTGCTGCATGGAGCGATCGCCAAGCTCATGCCCAGAATCCGCATTCTGACGGCGGACAGCTCCGTCCCGACCGGCGTGCCGCTGATCATTGATGAGCCGGAACAGCTTGGCACCGATCAGATCGTGAATGCGGCGGCGGCAGTGACGAAGTACAGTGCACCGGTGATCGTCATCAATTTCGGAACGGCGGTGACGATCACCGTCATTGACAAATACAGCTGCTGCATCGGCGGTGCGATCCTCCCCGGCGTGCAGCTTTCGCTCAATTCTCTGGTGTCCGGCACGGCACAGCTTCCCAACATCAGCCTGACCACTCCGGAGAGCGTACTGGGCAGGAATACGGTGGATTCCATGCGAAGCGGTGTCATTTTCGGCAATGCCGCCGCCATTGACGGCATGATCGACCGCATCTGGAAGGAACGAGGCTATGAGAGCACGAACCTTGCGGCGACCGGTGACCTTGCGGAGGTCATCATTCCCTGCTGCCGCCACAGCATTACGGTGGACAGGGAGCTTCCGCTGCATGGGCTGCGAATCATCTATGACATCATCACGGAAGGAGATGCACCGGAATGCTGCTGACGATCGACATGGGCAACACCAATATCGTGCTGGGCTGCCTTGATGGTGAAAAAGTCCTGTTTACCGAGCGAATGGAAACCAATCTGCGAAAAACGGAGCTGGAATATGCCATTGCATTCAGGACGGTGCTGGAGCTGTACCGCATACCGCCGGAGGAGCTGGAGGGGGTCATCATCTCCTCGGTCGTGCCTCCGCTTGTGCCGGTGCTGAAAGCGGCTCTCGGCAAGCTGACGGACGTGCAGATCCTTGTGGTGAGCACGGAGATCCAAACGGGGCTGACACTGCGGATGGACAATCCGGCAGCGGTGGGCAGCGACCTGATCGTGGATGCAGTGGCGGCACTTGCCCTGTACGGTGCTCCTGCCATTGTCATTGACATGGGCACGGCGACCACGCTTTCCGTGCTTGCAAAGGACGGGGCATATGTGGGGACGATCATCCTGCCCGGTGCGAGGATCTCCCTTGACTCCCTGACGGCATGCACCGCAAAGCTCCCCAAGATCGACCTGACAACACCGAAAAAGGTGGTCGGGAAAAATACGGCGGACTGCATGAGAAGCGGCATCCTCTACGGCTCTGCGGCGGCTCTGGACGGCATGATCGACCGCATCTGGGACGAGCTGGGCTATGAAACACAGGTCATTGCAACGGGCGGACTCTCCCATGCCGTTGTACCGCACTGCTGCCACCGGATACAGCTGAATGATGAGCTGCTGTTACAGGGGCTGCGGATGATCTACGAGATGAACAGGAGGAAATGACCATGAACCTGAAGGGCAAATGCATCGTGCTGGCAGTGACCGGCGGCATTGCGGCGTACAAGATCGCCGGACTTGCAAGCACATTGAAGAAAACCGGTGCGGATGTGATCGTGACGATGACGGAGAATGCGACACAGTTCATCAGCCCCGTCACCTTTGAAACGCTCACGGGAAACAAATGCCTGATCGACACGTTCGACCGGAATTTCCAGTACAGTGTGGAGCATGTGGCGATCGCCAAGCGTGCGGATGTGGTGCTGGTCGCTCCGGCTACGGCAAATGTGATCGCAAAGGCGGCTCACGGCATTGCGGATGATATGCTCACGACCACGCTCCTTGCATGTCCCTGTCATAAGATCATTGCACCGGCGATGAACACGAACATGTACCGCAATCCGATCGTGCAGGATAATCTGCGGAAACTTGCGGATTTCGGCTTTGAGATCATCAAGCCGGACTGCGGTTATCTTGCCTGCGGTGACATCGGGGACGGAAAACTCCCCTCGGAGGAGGTGCTGCTCTCCTATATCGAAAAGGCGATCGCTTGCGAAAAGACACTCGCCGGAAAGAACGTCCTCATCACGGCAGGTCCGACCTGTGAAAGCATTGATCCGGTGCGGTACATCACCAACCGTTCGACCGGAAAAATGGGCTATGCACTGGCAAAAATGGCAATGCTCCGTGGTGCACGGGTGACGCTTGTGACCGGAAAGACCGCCCTTCCTCCCCCGCCCTTTGTGGATGTGGTGCAGGTGGAAAGTGCGGCAGAAATGTTTGAAGCGGTCAGGGCGGCTCATGCAGAGCAGGATATTTTCGTGATGGCGGCAGCGGTAGCGGATTACCGTCCTGTTTCCTGTGCGGAGGAGAAAATGAAGAAATCCGATGCGGATCTGAGTATTCCGCTGACACGGACGCAGGACATCCTCGGATGGCTGGGCGAGCACCGGAGGGAGGGACAGTTCCTCTGCGGCTTCTCGATGGAAACGGAGAATATGCTGGAAAATTCACAGAAAAAGCTGCTGAAAAAGAATGCGGACATGATCTGTGCCAACTCCCTGCGGCAGGAGGGTGCCGGCTTTGGAACGGACACGAACATCCTCACGCTCATCACGCAGGAGGGTGCTCAGGAGCTGCCGATCCTCTCGAAAGAAGAGGCGGCTGACAGGATCTATGCAAAGATTCTGGAAAAAACAGGCAAATAACTGAAGGATTTGCAGAATTCTCAAAAAACTCTGAAAAAACGCTTGCAAAAAGCCGCCAATTATTATATACTAATAATAGGCGGCTTTGATCCGGAGGCGGCGTGTCAGAAAGTGGGTCTGACACTCTGCGATGTATCCGGAAGATTACCTCACGACTTATTGCGGCGGCTTTGTTTCCGATGCTCCTGTCCTAAGAATGGTATTCCTGCAATTCTAACGTTTTCCTTTGTCCCCCATCGGGGGGCAATGAAAAACGCCTTGGGATTCCAAAGGGATGACATCCCTTTGGTGGGGGTGGGGGCAAAGCCCCCACATAATCCGGCAGGTACACCGCCGAATACATACACAGGAGTTTCAGATGTACACAATTGAACAAACCATTCGTCTGCTGGAAAGCGGAGCGTTCGACCGCTGCCTTTCCGGCATGTACGCATGCGGTGACGGGGCTTTGCTCCCCTACCGCCGGCGTTTGCTTGATGCCATTGCCGCATTCCGCAGCGAATTCGGCGATGCTCAGGAAATCGCACTTTTTTCAGCTCCCGGCAGAACGGAGCTTGGCGGCAACCATACCGACCATCAGGGCGGTCATGTGCTTGCCGGCAGCATTGACCTCGACGTCATTGCTGTGGCAGCGGTGAACGGCACCGGCACCATCCGGCTCAAATCCAAGGGAATGCCGATGGATACGGTGGACATCACCGACCTCTCCCCCAGACAGGAGGAAATCAACACCTCCGCTTCCCTGCTGCGTGGCATTGCGGCGAAATTCACGGAGCTTGGTTATCCGGTTTCCGGCTTCGATGCCTACACGACCTCCGATGTGCTCTGCGGTTCGGGGCTTTCGTCCTCGGCGGCATTCGAGGTGCTCGCAGGCAATATCTGCAATACTTTCTTTGCAGGCGGTGCTGTGGATGCGGTGCAGATCGCACAGATCGGACAGTATGCGGAGAATGTCTACTTCGGCAAGCCCTGCGGTCTGATGGATCAGATGGCGTGCTCGGTGGGCGGTGTCATTGCGATCGACTTCGCAGATGCTGCACCCGTTATCACACATACGGACGTGGATCTCGAAAAGGAGGGCTATGCTCTCTGCATTCTCGACAGCGGTGCGGATCATGCTGACCTGACGGATGCATATGCCGCAATTCCGGCAGAAATGCGTTCCGTGGCGGAGGCTCTCGGGAAAGCCGTGCTTTCCCAGACGGATCTTGCAGCAGTGATGGAGCAGCTGCCAATGCTCCGGAAAACCTGCGGCGACCGTGCGGTGCTCCGTGCACTGCATTTCTTCGGGGATGATGCGAGAGTTTCCAGAGAAACACAGGCTCTGAAAAACGGCGATTTCAACGCATTTCTGGCAGAGATCCGTGCATCGGGGCATTCCTCGTTCATGTACCTCCAGAACATCTGCACCTATGATGATGCGGCAAAACAGGAGGTGGCTCTGACCATTGCTCTGTGTGAACAGCTGCTGAATGGCAGGGGTGCTGTGCGTGTTCATGGGGGCGGCTTTGCCGGAACGGTGCAGGCATTCGTGCCGCTGGATATGCTGGAGGATTTCCGCAGAGAAACGGAGCGTGTCCTCGGTGACGGCTGCTGCCATGTGCTCAGGATCCGGAGCACGGGGGGCGTGCATATCACAGAATAGCGAAAGTTCGGGCTTTTCAGCTCTGAATAATAACAATCAAAGGAGAAAAGAACAATGGGCAAGATTTTGATTACAGGCGGTGCCGGCTTCATCGGCAGCCATGCATGTGTGGAATTTCTGGAGGCTGGCTTCTCCATCGTTGTGATGGACAACCTCTCCAACTCCAAGGAGGAGAGCATCCGCAGAATTGAGAAGATCACCGGAAAGACCGTGGATTTCTACAAGGCTGACATGCGTGATGAGGCAGCAGTGAGAACGATCTTCGAGGAACAGGACATTGATGCTGTGGTACATTTTGCCGGTCTGAAGGCAGTGGGTGAATCCGTGGCAAAGCCGCTGGAGTACTATGAGAACAACATCAACGGTACCTTTGTGCTGCTGAAGGTAATGCGTGAATTCGGCTGCAAGACCATCGTATTCTCTTCTTCTGCGACGGTTTACGGCATGAACAATCCGGTTCCCTATGTGGAGGATATGCCCACATCTGCAACCAATCCCTATGGCTATACCAAGGTCATGATCGAGCAGATCCTGCATGACCTCTGTGTTGCGGACAAGGATTTCCATGTAGTGGCACTGCGTTACTTCAACCCGATCGGTGCACACAAAAGCGGTCTGATCGGTGAGGATCCGAACGGCATCCCGAACAACCTCCTGCCCTACATCGGTCAGGTAGCAGTGGGCAAGCTCGAACAGCTTGCAGTATTCGGTGATGACTATGACACACCGGACGGCACAGGTGTGCGTGACTACATCCATGTTGTGGATCTGGCAAAGGGTCATGTTTCCGCTGTCAACTATGCAATGGAGCATGAGGGCTTCATGCCCATCAACCTCGGTACCGGCAACGGCATCAGCGTGCTGGAGATGGTGCATGCATATGAGAAGGCATGCGGCAAGCCGCTGAACTACCGGATCGCAGACCGCAGACCGGGCGACATTGCGTCCTCCTATGCGAATGCATCCCGTGCCAAGGAGCTGCTGAACTGGGAAGCACAGGAAACGCTGGAAACCATGTGTGAGGACAGCTGGCGTTTCATGCAGCAGAATCCCAACGGTCTGTAATGGGAAGGACGGTACATGGAACAGTTTTTTATCATACTTGGTGTCATTGTCGGCATTCTGCTGCTGGTAGTCATTTTCGGCGGCAAGAAGCAGAACTGGCGTAAGATCCTGAATTTCTTCATTGAGGAAACGGATGGCGGCGATGGCCGCCCTGCCCGTATCCAGCCGGCTGACCGACAGAAAGGCTCCAACCGCAGAAATCCCAACCAGCCCTATACGGAAATGGCGATCCTGATGCAGAAGATCGACGAACGCCGCAGGGTGGTGGATTCTTCAGGACATTCTACGCTCTATGATGAGTATTTCGAGCTGGTATTCCAGACGAGAAAGGGCGAAACACTGCATCTGACCGCATCCCGTGCGGCTTTCAAGGAGATCCCGTTCAACCAGCAGGGTTCTCTGACGCATAAGCGTGGCACACTGGTGAAATTCAAATATGCGGGCGGACTGATCTCGGATGAGTCGTCACCGCTGAGCTGAAGAAAAATGCCCCTGTTTTTGAAACGGGGGCATTTTGGGCAGATTGGTATTTTGGGGGTTCCCGATATGCAGAAAGGACGGCGAAATGCCGTCCTTTTTTTCATTACAACGAAGAAATATGCTCAAACACCTTATCCGTGCTCCAGAAATACATATCATACTTGAAACGCTCCTTGAAGCCGCAGCGTTCCATCATCTGCATGACGGGTTCCTGTACGCAGGAGAAATAGCACATTCTGCCCTCCTTGACAAGTCCCTCGCAGTAGTCACGCAGAGCCTCAATGCCGGACATGTCCGCAATGGTCACACCACGCATGGAGAAGATGATATTGTAGTTTTCGCCCAGTGCTGTGATCTTTTCCTCCAGCTTATTGCAGGTACCGAAGTACAGCGGACCGGAGATGTACACAACGCAGGTATGGTCGAGCTTTGTAGGATCGGTATGATGCTCGTCCAGTTTCTCGGGATCGACCGGAGCGACTGTTACCTGCATGTCGGATACCTTGATGACGAACATGAACACGGAGAAGATGACACCGATCAGGATCGCCACAGTCAGGTCGAAAATAACTGTTGCTGCCATGGTGATGAGGAACTGGAGCATTGCGGTTTTGATCTTCATGTGGAAAATATTCTTGATGGCATGCCATTCATTCATACGCCATGCGGTCACGATCAGTACGCCTGCCAGTGCGGAAAGCGGGATCAGGGACATCACGCCGCCGAGCACGAACATGGAGAGCAGGAGCACAACGGCATGGATCACGGAAACAAGTCTTGTCTGACCGCCGGATTTGATGGCAACGCTGGTTCTTGCGATGGCTGCGGTTGCCGGAACGCCGCCGAACAGCGGAATGATCATATTACCGATGCCCTGAGCGACCAGCTCCACGTCCGCATTGAGCTTTTCGTTCTTCATTCTGCCGGCGGATGCACCGCAGAGGAGGGATTCGATCAGACCGAGGGCAGCAATGGAGATCGCCGGTGTGATGAGTCCGGTCATATCGGACATGTGCAGTCCGGCAAAGGTCAGTCTGTCCTCCAGAAAGAGGCTCTTCGGAATTTCGCCGACCTGCGGCACATCGAACTTGAAAATTGCAGTTGCCGCCGTTGCCAGAATGATGGCAATGAGGGAGCCGGGGCAGTACTGGTTGAGCTTCTTGGGGTAGACTGCCATGAACACAATGACTGCAAGACCGATCAGGAATGCGGTCAGGTCGAAATGCTGTTCAAGGGTGAAGTAGCTCTGTACTTTCTCGATGGTGGTCAGACCCTCGCAAGTCAGACCGGTGAGGTTGTTGATCTGTCCGAATGCGATGATGATGGCAATACCGCTGGTAAAGCCGGTAATGACGGGCATGGGGAGGTAGGACACAAGACCGCCGAGCTTGAAGATGCCGCAGATGAGCAGGAGCACACCTGCCAGAAAGCTTGCCATGAGCATTCCCTGCATGCCGTACTGTGCGACAAGGGAAACGAGGATGGCAGTCATGGCTCCGGTCGGGCCACTGATCTGGTAGGATGCACCGGAAAGACCGCCGATGAGGATACCTGCAAGAATGGCAGTAACCAGACCTGCGGAGGCAGTTGCACCGGAGCTGACACCGAATGCAAGTGCAAGCGGCAGAGCGACCGCTGCAACGGTGATGCCGGCGAGGAGATCCTTTGCGAATTTTCCGGCATTGTAGCCCTGAAATTCCCGCCTGAGTGACTTGATGTACGCTTTGATGAGCATAATTTCGCCTTCTTTTCTTTATGATTTTACAACTTTATTATTATACTCCTATTGTCAATTTTCGTCAATTCGCAAAACAACATAACATTAGAAACGAAAAATGGGGAATTTTAGGCAAAATGAAAGGACGGAGGGAATGTCCGTCCTTTTGTTTATCTGTAAAAATTGCTGTAATCCACAGAGTTTGCATGTGCATGCTGCTTCTGTGCTCTTTCTGCAAGCTCACTGTCGGAAAAGGCGAGGTTCAGCGGCAGAAGCAGCCGTTCCTCCGGCAGGAGGATCCCCACATTGTCAAACTTGTGATTGTACTGTAAATCACGCACGATACAGCGGAGTTTTCCACGATGTTCCAGACAGTGAACCGTACATGTCAGCGATGTCAGACTTTCTGCTTTCAGCGTTTCCATGGGGAACACGACCGTATAATGCTCATTGTCCCTTATGAACTCCGCCTTGACATTCCGCTGTTTTTCCAGAGGATATTCCTTCTCACGGGCAGTAAGCGTTCCTTGAAAGGACTCACCCTTTGCAAGAATACGCCATTCCCGATAGAGTCCGGCTCCCAGAATGGTCACAACTCCGAGCAGCTCAATACTCAGGAGTACAGCCATTCCCCAAAGACCGTCCTTTAAGAAGAAGATCAGGAGCAATATCCACACAGCGGCGATCCCGACCAGCATTACAGCTTTCTGTTCAAAGGTCTGCATGCCGTGTCAGATATGATGTGCCAGAAAGAGTTCTCTGACAGAACGGGTATCCATCATAAACCACTCCGTCGGATCCTGCTCGGCAAGCCACGGGAGATAGTCGGGATGGGTCGCATAGATCTTTTTGCAGAGCTTTCTTGCATAGCGGAGATGCCCCACAAGATAGGCTACATAGATCAGCGGCGGTTCCTCATGTTCACGCTGCGTGCTCCGAAGCACGTCAAAGCACATCATGAGCCTCTGCTTCTGTGAAAGCGGACGGATGCTGCCGTCCGTCCAGCGGTAAGTACCATTCAGGAATGCGGCATCATAAACGGAACGGTCAAAGAAATGAGTTCCGTCACCCTTGAACGCTTTCAGCAGCTCCGCATGCAGACCGCCGATCAGGGCACGGTCGGGAATATACTTGGTGATGATCCTGCCGTTTTCCGAGAACTGCACACGCTGCAAACTCGTGCAGCAGCTGCTGAAGATCTCTTCGCTCTGCGGTGAAAGCGGTGCTTTCAGGGAGATCAGCTCCGGTGTGACAAAGGCATGGTGCTTGGCGGTGAACTGCTCGTTCTTTTTCTGCACCAGCGTCAGACCTGCCGTATTTCCACGGATGCCGTGGGACGGGAGGACATGGGCGGTGGTCTGCACGGTGATCGGCTCTGCATTGTCCCATCTGCCCTGCAGTGCACACTGCTCATAGGGGGAGCTGTCGGGATTGGTCGCATTCACGGACGGCGGGAAATAGGTCGGGCTGCTCCGGTAAGGCATGATGACCTCCGCAGACTTTTCCTGTGTCACAAAGCCGTCATGCACCACATGGGAGAAAAACGCCTCGGGGCTGATATGGGCAGCGGAACACTGGGAAAGATCGAATTTCTTTGCCGGACAGAATTCCATTGCACCCCTGTGCACTGTGACCTCCATTGCATCGGGGAAGTCCAGTGTACCGGCTGCACGGCTGCCGCAGAGCAGGATCTCGATGGAACTGCCGTTCTTGGCACCGGCTGCGAGCTGGTAGTTATCGTGCAGGGGGGTGTGGCAGAATGCGGCACCATTGGTCAGACGGGTCTGCGGTGTCACGGTGATCTCGGAAAGACCGCTGCCACGGAATGCATGATCCGCAACATGGCGAACTCCTGCCGGAAATGCGATATGGTGCAGGCTTCTGCACTCTGCAAAGGCACTCACACCGATGCGGCAGAGCGTTTCGGGCAGGTGAACACATGCCAGCTGGCTGCACTTTTCAAACATGCACTCCGGCAGCTCCTGCACCTGTGCAGCAATGGCACAGTATTCCAGTGCTGCCCCTCTGAATGCCTCCGCACCGATCCTGCGGACGGACGCAGGGATCTCCGCACGGCGGAGGAATTTGTCATCCGCAAACGCTCCTGCACCGATCTCATTGACCGGCATGCCGTCGATCATGGACGGGATCACGAGCTGCACGGCGTTGCCGTGGTAATTGGTGATACGGACGGATCTTGCCTTTTTGCGGTAGGAAAAGCCCAGCTCCGTGGCTGCCTGTCCGGTCAGGGAAATGGCTTCGACCTGCGGAGAATGCACGGCTTCCACGGTTTTCGGCACGGCACAGTCATAGATCTGCAAAAGCTCCTTGTCACTTGGCACGGGCACCTCCGGAAGCGGCTGGTCGAGCACAAGGTTCTGATCCTCATTCTTCTGCATTTCACGCATCTGCTGGAAGCCGAGCAGGAGCTGCTCCTTGGCTTCGTGTTCCTGCTGGCGGAGCATGAGCTGCTGGATCTGCTGCTTTCTACGGATCCGCCTTCTCCGCAGACGGAGGGAACGGATGGCAAACAGGATGAGCAGAATGCCGACGATCACGGAAACACAGATCAGTACGATGGTATCCAAATATGTCACCTCTTTCGGAAAAAATTCACTCTGCACTTATTATAGCATATTTTCCCTGAAAAATCAACTTTTTGTGTTAAAATCAGCAATATGAACATAATCGGCGGTGAAATTTTTCTCATTGGGAGAGAGCCTTTGTTCTGTTTGCATCCTTCCCTGCATATACTCCCTCAGACATTCTTTTGATGGAGGTATTGCCATGCAGGAACCATTATCTGAGCTTTCACGCCGATACCGTGAGGAAATGCTGCGGATGTACGGCAGAAATCCCAGCCGCTTTGCAGAACCGCCGCAGGAAAGTGAACTTTCCACAACGCAGGAGGAAATTGTGGAAACTCCGCCCCTGCCGGAGGAATACACCGCACCGCCGGAAGCGGTCACAGAAGCACCGGAGGCAATTGCACAAGCCCCCGAGGAAATGCCGCAGACCGTGCAGCTCCCTGCCGAACCGGAGAACAATCCCGATTTTACGGGAAATGACGGCGATTATCAGGATATGCTGGAAACGCCGTTTCCGGAGGAGCTGGAGGAACCAGTGCTGCCGGACTACATCCGCAACGGCACTGAACCCGTGCTCGAAGAGGGGGCAGCTGAAGATCTGCGTGATCTGACCGGAGAGGGAAAGATCCGTGTAGTGGCACAGACGGGGGACGGAGCGTTTCCCGTCGCAGGTGCCCATGTCACCATCGCCGTGCGGAGAAACGGCAGGGAGCATGTCGCCTATCTCCTCATCACGGACGAAAGCGGCGAAACACCGACTGTTTCCATGCCTGCACCCCCTGCGTCCCTCTCCCAGCAGCCGGGGAATGAGCAGCCGTTCACCACAGCGGACATCCGCATTTTTGCGAACGGCTATTTTCGGGCGGAGATGCGGAATGTACCGGTTTTTGCAGGTGTGACCTCGCTCCAGACATTCCAGCTCATCCCCCTCCCCATCCTCATGCATGAGGACATGGAAACGCTCATCAATGAATCCGAATCCCCCGACCTGTAAGGAGGTGCATTATGCTGACCGGAGAACCCTTTATTCCGCAGAATATTACCGTTCATCTCGGGCGGCCGGATGCCAATGCTGCCAATGTTACGGTGAGCTTTCCGGATTATGTGAAAAATGTCGCATCCAGTGAGATCTATCCCACATGGCCGGAAAGCTCGCTGCGTGCCAATATCTACGCAATCACGACCTTTGCTCTCAACCGCATCTATACGGAGTGGTACCGATCGAGGGGCTATGACTTTGACATTACCGCCTCCACCCAGTATGACCAGAAATTCATCGAGGGCAGGGAGGTTTTTGAAAATATCGGGCGGCTTGTGGATGAACTGTTCGATGATTTCATCCGCCGTGAGGGGGCGGTCGAGCCGCTGTTTGCAGCATTCTGCAACGGCACCACTGCCACTTGCAGCGGTCTTTCCCAGTGGGGCACTGTTGACCTCGCCAGACAGGGCTACATCCCCTATGAGATCCTGCAATACTATTACGGAGATGATATCAACATCGTGAGAAATGCCGAAGTCCGGACAAATACACCCTCCTACCCCGGCACGCCGCTTGCACCGGGATCGGTTGGAAATGCCGTGCAGGTCAAGCAGATCCAGCTCAACCGGATCTCACGCAACTATCCTGCCATCCCGAAAATTCCCGATGCAAACGGGGAATACAATGTATCCACGGAAGCGGCTGTGCGGAAATTTCAGGAGATCTTCAATCTCGCTGTGAACGGTACGATCGACAAATCCACATGGTACCGCATCGCCTACATCTACACCAGCGTCAAGCGGCTGGCGGAGCTGGATTCGGAGGGCATCATGCCGGGTGAATTCTCACTCCAGTACACCGAGGAGCTGCGTCCGGGCATGCAGAACAATCAGGTGCGTGGTCTGCAATACTTCCTTGCGGTGGTAGGGGCTTACTATGCCTCCGTCCAGCCCATTCAGATCACGGGCTTTTATGATGCACAGACAGAAAGCTCCGTGAAATCCTTCCAGCGTGTGTTCGGTCTGCCCCAGACGGGGATCGTGGATGAACGGACGTGGAATGACCTTTACAGGGCGTACATGGGGATCGTGGAATCCGTGCCGGTGGACACGGAGCTTGCACCGGTGCTCTATCCCGGTACGATCCTGCGTGAGGGCATGACGAGCGATTATGTGCGGATCCTTCAGGAATACCTGACCTATATCCACCGGACAATACCCGAAATTCCGGAGGTAAGCAATACGGGCTATTTCGGACCGATCACCAAGTCCGCAGTGCAGGCATTCCAGCGGTATGCGGGAATTCCGGAGAACGGCGTAGTCGGTGCTGCGACATGGGACGGCATTGCCGGATTATACTCGGATCTGCGGTTCGGTGCGGAAAAGCGGCCGTACCAGTCGCCGGGATATACGATTCAGTAGGAGGTGCAGCATGATTTTTTCAGAGATGCAGAAAAGGGAACATATCAACGAATTGCAGCGGTACCTGCATGATATTTCGTACTACGACCCGAACATTCCGAGGATCATTCCGGACGGGATCTACGGAACAGAAACCTCGGACGCAGTGCGGGCATTCCAGCGGCAGTACGGCTTGATCGACAACGGAGAAACCAATCCCGCAACATGGATGATGATCGTGGAGGTCTACCGGAATTTCGTGGAAACGCTGGCACAGTCGCTGGATATTTTCCCGAGGGAGATCGGGCGGATCATCAGCGTGGGTGACAAGGGTCTGCCGGTGCTGGTGATCCAGTCCATCCTGCTCACACTTTCGCAGGAATACCCCAATATTCCGGAGGTTTCCATCACGGGCACATATGACGCACGGACTGCACGGGCAGTGAAGGCATTTCAGGAGATCACCGGACTGCCGCAGACGGGCAATGTGGACAGAGTGACATGGAATATGCTGGCGGCGGTAACGGCAGCGGAGCTGAATCAGTGAATGCTCTGCATTCAAATCGGCGGTATTACAAACAAAAGCAGCTGCACGGATTTTCGTGCAGCTGCTTTTTGCTGTGTCATTTGATATTGGCAAGAAAAGCTTCGATCGTGTCCGTACCGCCGGTGCCGGCATAGGCGGCATAGCGGAGGATCAGTGCGGCATCGTTGGCATCAAAAGTGTTGTCACTGTTCAGGTCTGCAAACGCTTTCTGTCTGACGTTCAGCACCGTGTCGTCACCGATTCCGGCATAGGCAGCGGCTTTGAGGAGCTGTGCCGCATCATTGGCATCCACTCGCTCGTCACCATTGAGGTTCGCCACGGAGAAGCCCCTGAAGTCACAGTGCACTGTCACGCCCTCGAACGGCGTATCAAAGCTGTTTGCAAATGTGGAGAGCAGAGCTTCCCACTCCTGCTGTGTGCCGCCGAAGTAAATGTCCGTCAGCCCCGGTTCGCCGAAACTGTCCGTTGCATCCGTGAACACCGTCACCGTAGAGGGAACGACCAGTGTTTTCAGGCTCTCACAGAAGAACATGGAGAAATCGCTCAGGTCGGTCACGCTCTCGGGGATCTCAAGATAGGGCAGCTTGTAACAGCGGATGAATGCATCGCCCAGCTCTGTCAGTCCCTCCGGCAGGGTGATGTCCGTCATGCTGGTACACTCCGTAAATGCCGCACGTCCGATGGAACGCAGTCCCTCCGGCAGTACGATCTCCTGCAAGTCCTTACAGCCGGCAAAGGCACCGCCGCCGATGGCGGTCACGGAATCGGGCACCGTGAAGGAGGTTTCCCCACGGCATGCCGGATAGTGATAGAGCACGGTCATATCCTTGCTGAACAGGAGGTTTCCGTCCACGGCTGTGAACGCCGGATTGTTTGCATCCACAAGGATGGTTTCCAGCTCATTGCAGCCGGTAATGCCGAGCTTTGTGACCGTTTCCGGAATGGTCAGCTTTTGCAGGGCATGGTTGTAGTAATACGCACCGCCGATGGGGTTGTAGTCACAGAAGCCATTGACAGAGGTCACGGGCAGCCCTTCGATCTGTGCAGGAATTGTGATCTCACTGCTCCCGTAATCGAGCTGGAAGATCTCTACATGGTCGCTGTACTTTTCATACGCCATGCCGTTCTGGAATCCGGTGGTGTAGTCCGCTGTGGTTTCATAGCGGAGGTAATTCACAAGATGATCGGCATAGTGGAACGGATCCTCATTGTCCGGAAGTGCGACAGAATGCCATGCATATGCATCCCCCTCCCAGTAGACAGTTTCGAGAGCCGTTCCATCAAAGGCATAATCACCGACGGCGTTGATCGTTTCCGGCAGTGCAACAGCGGTCAGGGAGGTGCAGCCCTGAAATGCGGCTTCACCGATCTCCGTGACCGGTCTGCCCTCGATCCTGTCCGGAACAACGACCTCTGCTTCATCCGTATTGCAGCGGATGACCCGTGCATGGTCGGAATACAGGCTGTAGGTCAGGCAGCCGGACACCACCTCTGTGCATTCCTCTTCCTGTGTGACTCCCTCATCGGGCAGTCCTTCGGCGGATACCGCTGTCATGGGAGCAGCGAGTGCTCCGAGCAGCAGCAGTGCAGTCATAAGTGCAGTCAGTTTTTTCATACGATCATCCTCCATTCATTGGCAGTGGTTCGGATCTTTTATCTATAGAACCATCCAAAAGCGGAAATATTGGATTTTTCTGCAAAAACTCCTGCAAATTGGGCAGAATGGAGAAAAAAGGAATTTGGATTTGTCAGAATTGCACAGGGAAAAGGGGATCAGCCAAGAAAGTCGGTCATGGAACCGGTGCCGCCGCTTCCGGTATATGCGGCATACTGCAAAATGAGTGCGGCATCGGAGGCATTGTACACACCATCCCCGTCCACATCCGCAGATTGTTCCTGATCCGCATTCAGACCGGACGCACCGCCGGAACCTGCAAGGGATGCCGCTTTCAGGAGGAGGGCAGCATCGGCGGCATTGACGGTGCCGTTTTCGTCCACATCGCCATAGAGGATGCCTCCGCCGAGCACCAGCTCCAGAAATTGCGGAGTCTGCGACTCTTTGACCGTGATCTGCGTGGTTTCCGGTGCGGTATAGCCCTCCGGAATTTCACGGTATTGCAATGTATATGTCCCTGCCGGTACATGGTACAGGTTCAGTCCGCTTTCGGGCATGGACGGAATGGTAAATTCGATCTGGTCAATGATACCGCCGTACAGGTTTTCCGAAATGCTGCTGCATCCGCTGTAAATGCCGTCCTCGAAGCTGTAATGCAGTTCCATTGTGACAGAACGGTTTTTCCGTGAGGTATAGTAATACACCTTGCCGTCAGTAAACGGCTCCGCATATGTCACAACACCGCCGGACTGGATGAGCAGCAGGGTGCTGCGTTCATCAGAATCCCGCCTCATGTCGTAGGTTCTGCCGTCAATGACGATCTTCCCATCGGCGGTCGCATTCTCGAACACATCCGCAATATTGATGGATTGCAGGTCATATTCCACATCCTCCGTGCTGACGATCGGTGCGGTATTGTAGGAATAAAACGAAGAGTGCCCGTCCTGATAGCCGATAGAGAGCAGTCCGGAATGTTCCTCTTGGTACTTGGGAAAGATCTGGATCTCGCCGTTTCCCGAATATGCAAACTCTCCCTCGGTCAGTTCGTTCGGATCTTTGTTGATACAGATCGAACCGGCGGGAGTGTCCATCCAGAGCTGCATCGGTTTTGAAAGGCAGTTCCGATGTGCGGATACTGCGATATGTCCTGCCGGAAGTGTGAATGCAGGCTTCTGATTGACCGGATAGATGTGCAGCTCGTAAACACGGGTTTCTCCGGCACTTTGTGTGGGGGGAGAATTCGGCTTGAAAACGGAAGCGTAACTGCCGTTGGAGCGATAGATCTCATCAAGCTCCCACGGATCGATCAGTCTTGTAAATTCCTCCCACGGGATCTGAAAATCGGGGGTATCGCTGCCCATATATCCTATGATGGCAGTGGTCTTTTGCGGTATAAACCAATTACTTCCGTAAAATGTACCTACCAGCTCACCATTTTCATCCAGCATGTCGATCATCACATCCTCAGAGGGAATGCCGTTTCTGTCCTTGATCTCCACATTCAGAATATTGCTGGGAACATAGGTAAACGAAGGAATTGCATGAACAGTCAGGGGGGGTTGCAGCAGGATACCTGCCGCAAGCAGTGCAGTGATCTTTTTTCTCATGATACAGTCCTTTCTGCAAGATATGCTTCAAGTGTGAGTGTTCCGCCGCTGCCGGCATAGGCGGCATATTGTAAAATCAGTGCGGCATCGGAGGCGTTGTACACACCATCCCCGTTCACGTCCGAAGATTGTTCCTGATCCGCATTCAGACCGGACGCACCGCCGGAACCTGCAAGGGATGCCGCTTTCAGGAGGAGGGCGGCATCGGCGGCGTTGACGGTGCCGTTTTCGTCCACATCGCCCAGCAGGGCGGCTTTTTCCAGCATGAGCTGGAGATATTGCACTTCCTGCGAATCGGTGACGGTGAGGGTGGTGGTTTTCGGGGCTTCATACCCCTCCGGAAGATTCTCATAGGTCAGGGTGTAGGTTCCTGCCGGCACCTGTGTCAGAATCACTTCATCTTCGGGGATGAACGCAGGTTCCGCAAACAGCTGGGTAAGTGTACCGCCCGTGCCGGAGGCACTGAAGCCGCTGCAGCCGGTCGTACCGGAAATCTGGAAATGGTAGCTATAATCGAGCGAGTACGTCCGTGTTGCCCTGTCCAGATAGAATTCCACATAGCCGTCAGCGTCGGGAATCACGGCAGAAAGTACAGCACCGCTTTGGATGACCAGAAGAGCGTGGGTGGATGCCGTGTCCTGCCGTAAGTCAAAGACCATCCCTTCGTAGGTGTAGTTGCCGGACGTATCGAAACGATACGGGTCAAGCTGGTGCAGGGGCAGCCGGCAGAGGACGTACTCCGTCGCAGTGTTGCTGAGGATGACGGGGGATGCAGTGATGCCGCCGTAGGATTCCAGTCCGATTTCCGCCGGATACTGTGCCGTTTCTGCCTGATAGACCCGTACACTGCCCGTGGGGATGGTCGTCATTGAAGGCTGTGCAGTGTTGAAATTGAAGGTCATCGTGGGTGTGGACACATAGCCGGTGACTGTGCGGTTTGCCCATCTGCTGTCAACATAGACTGCAAACTGATTGGCTTCGATAGTCAGGGCAGTAGTTTCCGTGGCACTGTGGCTGTAAAGGTTCAGGTAACGGGGGGTATTTTGGGAAATATAGACCTCTTCACCTGCCGTGTAAATACTGCGGATACCCATATCCGCAGTATCGCTGGCATCGATCTGAAACAGGGTTTCCGGTGCAGCGTAGGGGGTGAAGTAATTCCAAGGAACGCCGTAGGTATGGGTTTTTCCGGGTTCCGTTGCAACAATGCCCGAATTGCTGGCATTAATAAAGCATCTGTCATTTAACAGCCACCCGACATGGGTGCCGGCAGCATCGTAGAGATGCACCTTTGCATAGTCTACCGAATTTCCGTCCGGATCGACTACATCGAGGAAAACCATATTTCCCGGTGAAACTGTGACAATGGGGGTGTTCGCAGATGCCGCAAAAGAGGAAAGCTGCATCATGCATGCACAGGAAGCCAGCAATGCTGTGATCTGTTTTTTCATAAATCCATCCTTTCTCCCAGTCAATGAGCATTCAGAAAAGCTTCAAGTGTGAGTGCACCGCCGCTGCCGATGTAAGCGGCATACTGCAAAATGAGTGCGGCATCGGAGGCGTTGTACACACCATCCCCGTTCACGTCCGCAGATTGTTCCTGATCCGCATTCAGACCGGACGCAGCACCGGAACCTGCAAGGGATGCCGCTTTCAGGAGGAGGGCAGCATCGGCGGCGTTGATCTGCTTGTCGGAATTGATATCGCCCAGAAGCGGGACATCTTCAAGTACAAGGGTCAGGTACTGGATTTGCTGGGTATCCTTGACTGTTACGGACTGTACTTTTGATGCAGCATAGCCCGGAGGGAGATTGTCAAACGTGAGTGTATAGGTATCTGCCGGTACATTCGCCATGTTGATGCCAGTATCGGGCAGACGTGCTCCGGTCATGGCAACCTCCGCCATTTCGCCGCCGAAATTCCACACATCCTCGAAATAGTAGCCCTTGAAGTAATAAGGCATCGCATCGAAACCGGTTTCGACAAGGTGTGCATAGTACATGGTGGCATCAAATGACAGTTCTGTTTTTTCCACCATAAATTCAACGAAGCCTTTCTCATCCGGCACAACAACGGAATACATGCCGCCGCTGTTGATCACAACAATGGCACAGGCATTTCCGCCGGATACCGCAGCATCATAGGTAACACCGTCTATTGTAAAGCTGGCATTCCCATTGCAGAAATAGCCTGCATGATCGGGGAACATGTCCGGCAGATACATCCGGCAGTTCACATATTTCGTCGTGGTATCGCTGATATTCGGACGTTTGAGTCTCATCGAAAATCTTTCCCTCTGGTTTGCTGCTGCATTGAAGACCCGTTCTATGCCGATATTGTTCGTGGAGTAGTCGTCCGGTACATATGTAAATGTGGACCAGAACGAAAGATTTGGATTTTCATCCTCCGGCTTATTGAAAAAGTGGTACTGACCATCCATTTCGAGAAACAGATTTTCCGAAAAATCCTCCCACTTCGGATCAACATAGATTCCCCACTCATTTGCCCCCAGCGTGATCATGGAAGTGGCTTTCTGGGTGCTGTCAATGCCAAGCCGGAAATACTGCGTCTGCCCTTCTTCAAATACAATGCTTCTGGGGTCTCTTACGATTCCATAGCCCGTATCATCTATGATTCTCATGGTATGCAGCGATTCGAGAGCATCCAGATCGAGCAGCCTTTCAAAGGTACGCCACGGCACGCCATAGGAAAGCACTTCATCGGGCGAGGTGCGTGTGCAGTCGTCAATATAGCATCTGGTCGTGCCATAATATTTTTCACCGCTGACGAGATTGCCGCTGTATTCTCCGGAAGAATTATAAAATGCAACCTCAACGCCATTCACGGGATTGCCCGCTGTGTCCGTCACCTGTACATTCAGCAGATTTTCAGGGATAACTGTCATGGGAGGGAGCTGGGGCGGGTAGACTGCATACGCTGCGGCAGAGAACATCTGGGAAACTGCCATTGCCGAAGCGATGATAACCGCCATCATCTTCTTACTGTATCTCATACATGATCCTTTCCAAAAATCCCCCATGCCATGCTGCACAGGGGATTTTTCAGTATTTGTTATCTTGCCTTGGTTGCTACCTCTGTGAGCAGCTTTGCGAGCAGTGCGTCCATATCCATTGCACCCAGATTGTCGCCCTTTCTGGAACGAACGGAAACGGTCTTGTTCTCCACTTCCTGATCACCGACTGTGAGCATGTAGGGAGTCTTTGCAAGCGTTGCCTCACGGATCTTCTTGCCCATCTTCTCGGCTCTGTCGTCAATGGAGCAGCGGATGCCGGCAGCTTCGAGCTTTGCCTGTACTTCGCCAGCCCAGTCGAGGTGACGGTCTGCGATCGGGATGATCTTTACCTGCTCCGGTGCCAGCCACAGCGGGAATGCACCTGCATACTTCTCGATCAGATAAGCCAGTGTTCTCTCATAGCAGCCCAGAGAGGTTCTGTGAATGATATAGGGTCTGCGTTTGGAGCCGTCCACATCCACATATTCCATGCCGAACTTTTCAGCCAGCAGCATGTCGATCTGGATGGTAACGATGGTATCCTCCTTGCCGAATACATTCTTGTACTGAATGTCGAGCTTCGGACCGTAGAATGCAGCCTCGTCAATGCCGATCTCATAGTCAACGCCCAGATTGTCCAGAATCTTGCCCATGATGGTCTGTGCTTCTTCCCACTGTTCAGCCGTACCCTCATACTTGTTCTTCGGGTTTGCCGGATCCCACTGGGAGAAGCGGAATGTGCAGTCCTCCAGCATACCAACGGTATCGAGGACATACTTTGCAAGCTCCAGACAGCCCTTGAATTCTTCTTCAAGCTGTTCAGGGCGGAGGATCAGGTGTCCCTCAGAGATGGTGAACTGACGGACACGAATCAGACCGTGCATCTCACCGCTGTCCTCATTGCGGAACAGTGTGGAGGTTTCGCCCAGTCGCATCGGCAGGTCACGGTAGGAACGCTGACGGTTCAGGAATACCTGATACTGGAACGGGCATGTCATCGGACGCAGTGCAAAGCACTCCTTGGTTTCATCGGTCGGATCGCCCAGAACGAACATACCGTCCAGATAATGATCCCAGTGACCGGAGATCTTGTACAGATCGGACTTTGCCATGAGGGGGGTCTTTGTCAGCAGATAGCCACGCTTCTGCTCCTCGTCCTCGATCCATCTCTGAAGGAGCTGGATGACTCTTGCACCCTTGGGCAGGAGGACGGGCAGACCCTGACCGATGCAGTCCACAGTGGTGAACAGCTCCAGCTCTCTGCCGAGCTTGTTATGGTCACGCATCTTTGCCTCTTCACGACGCTGGATCTCTTCATCGAGCTGTGCAGCCTTCGGGAATGCGGTACCATATACACGGGAGAGCATCTTGTTCTTCTCAGAGCCTCTCCAGTAAGCACCTGTGCAGGACAGGAGCTTGAATGCCTTGACAGCACCCGTGCTCATGAGGTGCGGGCCTGCACACAGATCCACGAATTCTTCCTGCTTGTAGAAGGAGATCGGCTCGCCCTTGGCAGCGTGTTCCTCGCACAGCTCCACCTTGTAAGGCTCGTCCATTTCCTTGAGCTTTGCAATTGCCTCGTCGGGGGAGAGTGTGAAGCTTTCAAGAGCCTGATTCTCCTTGACGATCTTCTTCATTTCTGCTTCGATCTTTGTCAGCTCTTCGGGGCTGAACGGGTGGGGTGCATCGAAGTCATAATAGAAACCGTTGTCGATTGCCGGACCGATGGCAAGCTTTGTTTCCGGATACAGACGCTTCACAGCCTGTGCCAGAATATGGGAAGCCGTATGCCAAAAGGTCTTTTTGCCGTCAGCATCATCGAATGTGAGGACTTCAAATGTGCAGTCCTCCGTCAGAACAGTACGCAGATCACAGACTTCGCCGTTGATCTTAACGCAGCAAGCGGACTTGTACAGTCCCATGCCAATGCCCTTGACAACTTCCGCAGCGGAAATATTCTCTTCCACCTCACGGATGCTGCCGTCTTTGAGTGTGAGTTTCAGCATAATTCTTTCTCCTTTGCTCTTTTTGGAAATTCCTGTGATCTGCCGTGTCGGGGGAAAGGGGCAAAGCCCCAAAAGCAGGATGCAAAGGGGCGGCAGCCCCTTTGCCGGCGGCGGTGCGGAGCACCGCCCACAGCTCCCCCTCCCCTCGGGGAGGGGGCAGGGGACAGTTTCGCAGGACTTTCTGTGGAATACATAAACAAAAACGCCCCGAAAGTCATGGCAATGCCATCACTTTCGGGACGATAAAGATACCGTGGTTCCACCCGAATTTGCGTATACCAAAACAGCACACGCCTTATTCTGCACCCGATAACGGTGGTGAACCGCCGTAGATTAGTACGGACTCCGAGGTGGTATACACTGCCGGCACATTCTGCCATGAGTTTCAGCCCAATTGCTCATGGCTCTCTGAAGAATGGCGGGATCCAACCCAGCCTGCATTGTCTTCCTCATCTGCGTTTTTGTTTGATTGTATTTTTATGATAGCACATTTTTGAGGGTTTGTCAAGCGGAAAAACTTTTTTTCTTCAAAAATGCCAATCTTTCCCCCTCCCAGTTGTTATATAAGCAAAAGCCCTTTTCCCATATTCTGCAACAAGGAGAAATCACAATGAAAAAACAACTCACCCTATTTTTAACCGCACTGCTGCTTTGTATCAACCCTTTGCCCGTATCGGCGGAAGAGGAAATGCCGGCTGTCCGCACGATACTCCCCCGTAACCTCGGTGATGGCAATTCCGATGGTGTCTGCAATTCCTCGGATGCCGCTGTGCTCCTGATCTCGGCTGCGAATTGGGGGGCAACGGGGATCAGCGGTCTGACTCCTGCTCAGGAAAAAGCCCTCGATGTCAATGCTGACGGCTCGATGGATGCCATTGACGGTGCATGGATCCTCCGCTATGCTGCCTATTCCGGCGGCGGCGGTACGATGAGCATTGTGGAATATGTGCATGGTTATGAGCTGGATTGATGGAATTCGTTCCTATGAAGCAAGAAATGCCCCCGTTCCGAAAACAGGGGCATTTTGCTGTATATTCGCATTACCAGATCACATAATCCTCCGGTGTCACATACGCCAGCGGCGAGAAACGCAGATCCTCGATCTTGCTGCCGCCCTGTACTGCCTGATTGATCGCTCTGAATTCCGCACTCAGCCGGAGGATCTTCACATGGTCATCCGACTTCGGACGTTCCTTCCGCAGATAATCCAGCACTGCCGACTCAAAATAGCCGAACGAACGCACCTGTGACTTGCGGACTTCGCCGATATTCAGGGAAACAGGGAGAAGGGAATCGGTGGTATGGTAGTTGTAGATGATGCGGCAGTAGATCTCCGGCACGAATGCACACGCTTCACCGCCGAGGGTCGGGTGGAGCTGCTGGATCTTCTCATACACTGCACGGTGGCTCTCCTCGTCCTCAATGGTCAGCATGCCGGCGATCGCCTGCTGTGCGACCGCTGCTGCATCCGCCTTGGTGAACGGGCAGGGCTTGCAGGTGGCATCGTCCTGAAGCAGGAGCACGAAACACTTGTCCATCGTGCCGTCAGCGGTCGATTTTCCGTCCGCAATTGCCTTGTACAGCACATCCGTCAGCTCCGGAAAGACCATGCCGTTGATGCGTGCTTCGCAGATGTCCTTGCCCATGCGTGAGGACAGAAGCTTGATCCAGTACGCTTTCTTTGTGCCGAGATACTGCGGAATCAGCTCCCTGACAAGACCCCAGAGGTCGGCACCCTCACCCGTGCCCCTGTGCAGACCGCCGATCACACACGGCTCATGGAAAATGTACTCGTTCCCCTGCAATTCTGTGCGGAGGGTATGTTCTCCGGTGCAGTCGAGAGCACCGAGCACGAACGGCAGAACGCCGTCACAGAAGCCCTTGATGCCGTCACGCACTGCGTCCGCCTTGGTCCTGCCCATGCCGGCAACGGATTCCACGAGATCCTCGTCAAAGAACGGATGCCACATCACGAACAGGAATTGGATGCAGACACCCTTGGGATAGACATCGGTCTTGGCGAGGGTGATCCGCAGCTCCAGACCGCTGGGGAATACCAGAGCATTGCCCTGACGCTCTGCCTGCGGAAAACGTTCTGCGATCTCTGCAAGCATGTCGATGGTTTCGGGCTTCTGCTCCGCTGCCGGAGCAGGTGCTGCCGGTGCAGCTTCTTCCTTTGCAGGAGCTTCTTCCTGTACGGATGTGTCGAGAATGCTCTCACAGGGAGCATCGTCCTGTTTTTTCTTCTTGAATCTATCGAAAAGTCCCATTGTTTTCCTCCAGAATGAAATTGATGTACTTATAGTATAGCATGGTTTGGTCAAAAAGTCAACAAGCCCCCGCATTTTGAAAATGGGGGCTTCAGCTTGTCAAAAAAGTCCTTTTTCTTAGGGTTGGGCATCCTGTAACTGCCCCCACCCCAACCCCTCCCCGAGGGGAGGGGCTATATTTGGAGGGTACTGCGTACCCTCCACCCGCCAAAGGGCAAAGCCCTTTGAACCTATTGAAGTTTTTCGACAGACTAAGCCCCCGCATTTTGAAAATGGGGGGCTTTGGATTATTGTAAGAAGGTCACGGAGTTGAGGATCTCATAAACAGATTCTCTGTCCGGTGCTGCAACGATGAGTGTGGTTTCTGTGTTGAGGTCATCCGCAGAGTAAATATTCAGTGCTGCTTTCACCTTTCCCTCTTCATCATCTAAGGGGTAAAAATTGATGAGTGCACAGGTTTCACCATTTTCATAGATTTCTGTTTCTGACGTAAACTGTATGTTTTTCAGTACGCCGGTAATCAGGAAAGCGACTCCCTGACGGAAATTCCAGAAACTGTAATCCTCCGTTCCCAGCAGTGCGATACATTTATAGGTATTGTAGCCGGAATCGGGCAGACCGTTGCCCATGTCTTCAAATCCTTTCTGGAGCTGCCATTTGCCAATGGCGGCATACGGATCGGGTATCAGGGATTCGTAGTTTTCCGGATCAAACAGGTTCATATCGCTCCAGTCATCAGGGGAACCGAGCATCACGGTATAGGTTTTGTCCGCATTATAATAGAGCTGCACATCCAGCACATTGCCGTCCTCAAACTCCCGTTTCTCATAATCAGCCGGAATATCAATGGAGAAATAGCCGTTTTCAATGGTCTGTACATCTTCATTAAGGCTTTCATAATCCGTGCAGTACACTGCTTCTTCGCCCACGGCAGGAAGCAGGAGCTGGACTGCGGAAAAGATCAGCAGTCTTGGCACGAAGAAGCATACCAATGCTTCCAGAACGGCGACCGAGGCGATCACTGTGATGATGATTTTTCCGGTTTTAGACATCTTCCTCCCTCCTCAATATTGGTAAGGCACCACCGCCGGAGCTGCCTTGACAGGCTTTGCGATCTCCGGTTCCGGCAGACCGGTCTCCTTGTTGACTGCAAACGGATTTCCGGTGTACTTCCTGCGGAAATGACGGAAATACCACACAATGCTGATCGTGAGCAGTACTGCATTGATGAGGAGCCACCACCACTGACCGAGTACAAAGCCGTTCTTTTCATAGTACACTCCATCAAAAATGGGCAGCAGGCACAGGGCGTTATGCAGGGCGTGTTCGATGATGGTATACCAGAGATTGCGTGTTTTACAGTAGACATACGCCGCAGCCACACCGCCGATGCAGACGTTCACAAAGCCCTGAATATTGTAGAAATGCACTGCCGCAAATACCAGACCTCCTGCAAGACTGATGAGCCATGTGGGATAGGCACCACGCAGGCACTCCGTGCCGCAGTAGCGGAACATCAGCTCCTCTGCCAGCGGTGCAAGGATGCAGGCGGAGATGAATCCGGTAATGCCGCTGAGGTCACGCTCATTCGGGGGGACGGTCATGAAATTGGAAAGAATCAGACCGCCGAAATGATCGACCAGCTCACCGGCTGCCCAGCCGAAGATCAGGAGCATGATGGGCACCGACCAGTCAAAATTCTTGAAAGTCAGCACTTTTTTGAATTCCGTCTTGTTCCGCATTCTGACGAAAAGCACACCGAGCAGACCGCCCGTCAGCATGCAGCACTGGTCAGCGATCCCCACAAGCGGATGCTCCAGCATTTCATTCAGAAATGTTTCACCGTCACCGCCGTTCACACACAGCCCGATGATGAGCAGTCCGAATACGAGGGCAAACGAAAGACAAAGATAGACTCCCATGGGTGCCATGCAGAGTGCAGGTCCGATCAGCCGCTGTTTGGTCAGTTGTTTCATAGTTGTGTTACCTCTTTCTGTGATGGATGTAAATTTAGTTTACACATACAGTATAGCATAGTAAATGTAATTTGTCAAGAGGTTTTGGAAGAAAAATACGGGAAAAGTTTTTGGGGGTATGGCAAAAAGCTGCCGCACTTGCTGTGCAGCAGCTCAGCTTGTAGAAAAAGTCCTTTTTCTCAGGGTTAGGCATCCTGTAACTGCCCCCACCTCACCGGTGCCGTCCCCTCTGTCACTTCGTGACGTCTCCCCACCCCGTGGGGAGCAGCCCCAACCCCTCCCCGAGGGGAGGGGCTATATTTGGAGGGTACTGCGTACCCTCCACCCGCCAAAGGGCAAAGCCCTTTGAACCTATTAAAGTTTTTTCGACAGACTAAGCTGCCGCACTTGCAGTGCAGCAGCTTGCTGGTATTATTCTGCAATGCGGTACTTTTCGGAGTACTTCTCGTAGTGGTCAATGAAGCTCTGGTTGCCGAACTTGACCTGATTGAGGTACTTATGCGTATCAAACGCATTGTGGGCGGTTTCGATCATCAGTACTGCGATATTGGAGCAGTGGTCGGACACACGCTCGTAATTGGTGAGCAGGTCGATCAGGACAAAACCGGTTTCGATGGTGCATGCACCCTTTTGCAGACGCTTGACATGATTTGCCTTGATCGCCTTGGTCAGGTTGTCGATGACCTGTTCCAGCGGCTCAATGTTTGCGGCTTCTGCTTCATCGGGCTGTGCGTAGATCGTGATGGTATTGCTGAGGATCTCCTGCAATGCATTCGTCAGCACGCTGATCTCCTTCTGTGCCTCGGCTGTGAAACGGATCTTTTTGTCGCTGATCTCCTTTGCAACTTCAAGGATGTTCAGGGCATGGTCGCCCAGACGCTCAAAGTCATTGATGGCACGCAGGATACGGGAGCAGACCTGGCTGTCGTGCTCGGAGAGTGCCTGAGAGGAAATCTGCACGAGGCTGGTACCGATCTTGTCCTCGTAATCGTCGAGAAGATCTTCATTTTTGCGGATCTGTTCAGCGGCTGCTTCATCGAACTGGTTCAGCAGACCCATAGCGGAGAAGAGGGTATCCTTGGCAAGCTGCAGCATTCTGACAGAAGCCTCTTCGCACTCGGAGAGGGCAACGGACGGAGTAGCAAGCAGGAGCTTGTCCACGATGATGTCATCCTGTGCAGGCTCTTTTTCCTCATCACCCGGCAGGCAGAGGTTCGCAATCTTTTCAAGGAGCTTGGTAAAGGGCAGGAGCAGCACAGTAGTAGCGATATTGAAGATACTGTGCACGAGAGCGATGCCTGCGGAGTCGATCGCCTGATCGGAGAAAGTAAACTGGATCATGGAGTCCGCCAGCATGTAGATGGAAAGGCAGATAATGGTGCCGATCAGGTTGAAGGAAATATGGATGATCGCTACTTTCTTTGCGTTGCGGCTGACACCGATGCTGGAAATAAGGGCGGTCACGCAGGTACCGATATTCTGACCCATGATGATCGGGATCGCCATGCTGTAGCTGATCTGTCCGGTCTGGCTGGCAAGGGTCTGGAGGATGCCGACGGAAGCGGCAGAGCTTTGGATGATACCAGTGACAACAGCACCGATCAGAACGCCGAACAGGGGGTTATTGAACGCAACGAGGAGCTGCTGGAATTCGGGCATATCAGCGAGGGGGGAAACGGCATCGCCCATCATTTTCATACCGTACATGAGGACGGCAAAGCCGACCATGATATTGCCGATGTCCTTTTTGCGGACACTTTTGCCCGAAAGGATGAGGAATGCACCAATGAGGGCAAGGACGAGGGAGAAGTTCTTGGGGTTGAGCATGGCAATAAAGAGGTTATCCGTGCCGACATCCATCAGGCTGAGGAGCCATGCTGTGAAGGTGGTGCCGATGTTGGAACCCATGATAATGCCGACGGTCTGACCGATCTGCATGACACCGCAGTTGACAAGTCCGACGAGCATTACTGTCAGGGCGGAGGAGGACTGGAGTGCAATGGTGATGCCTGCACCGAGGGCAAGGGATTTAAAGCGGTTGGAGGTGAGCTTTTTGAGTGCCTGTTCGAGCTTGCCGCCCGCCATTTTCTCCAGACCGGAGGACATGACGTTCATGCCGTACAGGAAGAATGCAAGTCCGCCTGCGACCATGACGAGAGCCAGAATGATCTGTGTAACATCCATAAATTTTGATCCTTTCACTTGTGACAAATTTCCGCATTTTTTCCACTTTGCGGATGTATACGTTAATTATAATCGACAAATGTTAAATCTACCTTAAAGCTTGTGTTAAATCTATGTTAAATCCAGAGGGACGGTGACGGAAGATGGATCCGGAGGGGATGGATGAAAAACGAAAAAATGAATCCTTGCATTTTTCTGCAATATATGATATAATAGAGTATATGCATCCTGAAAGGGGAGATCTGACATGAAACTTGTTTTTGCCATCGTGAACGGTGACGACAGTCAGGCCGTTTCCAAGGCTTTGATGAAAGCAGGATTTTTCGCAACAAAGCTTGCTTCCACCGGCAGCTTTTTAAGCTCCGGCAATACCACTTTCCTGACATGCGTGGACGATCATCGTGTGGATGAGGTCATTGAGATCGTCCGCCAGAAGAGCCATAAACGCAAGCAGTTTGTTCCGGCAAATGTGCCGTTTGATTCCGGTGTATCGTTCCCTGTTGAGGTCGAGGTCGGCGGTGCAACGGTCTTTGTGACGGACGTGGAACGCTTTGAGAAATTATGATGCCCCGTATCTTCGGAAATCATGCAGCCCTGCACCTGATCCGCACGATGGTGCAAAGCGGACATGTACCCCATGCCTGTCTGCTCCATGGTGAGAAAGGGCTTGGCAAAAAGACGCTTGCCAGATATTTTGCAATGTCCGCCCTCTGCACAGGGGCGGTACAGCCCTGCATGGAATGCTCCTCCTGCCGCAAGGCAGTGCAGGATGTCCATCCGGACATCCTCTGGGTGGAGCACAGCGGCAAAAAGCAGGGTTTTTCGGTGGAAACTGTCCGCAGCATCTGCCGTGATGCGATCGTTGCACCGAATGACGGTGAACGAAAGGTCTATATTTTTGCAGATTGTGACAGCATGGACATCCGTTCCCAGAATACGCTCCTCAAACTGACGGAGGAACCGCCGCCCCATGTACTGCTGCTCTTCACAGCGGAGCACCGCAATGTATTTCTGGAAACGATGCTCTCCCGTATGGTGCCGCTTGCGGTCTGCCCCTGCACGCCGGAGGACTGCCGTCAGGCACTTCTGGAAGCCGGACGCACGCAGGCAGAAGCGGAACAGGCGGTCAGCATCTGCGGCGGCAATATCGGCAAATGTCTGGAATGGCTTGATTCTGCGGAAATGCAGGCTATGACAAAGCATGCCGGCGAGTTGACCGCAGCGATCGCAGCCAAACGCAGCTATGACATACTGCGGATCTTGGCGGTTTATGAAAAGGACGGGAAAGCAGCGGCAGAATTTGTCAGGCTTCTGGATTTACAGCTGCGGGATGCGTTGGTATTGAAATACACACAGGACAATCTGACCGGCTGTGACCGGCAGAGTGCACAGGCATTGTCACAGGTATTATCGGTGAATCGTTCTGCACAGCTCCACAGGGCTGTACAGGAGACCTATGATGCTTTGCAGGCAAATGTCAGCCCACGCCTTGCATTGGCGGCACTGGGCGGACAGCTTTGCTGATGATGCCTGATACAGAAAGGATAAACTATGATTGAAATTGTAGGTGTACGCTTTCAGAACTCCGGAAAGATCTATTATTTTGCTCCGAACGGTTTACAGCTGCCGCTTGGCACGCAGGTCGTTGTGGAAACGGCAAGGGGTCTGGAATGCGGTACGATCGCCATTGCGAACCGCAATGTAGAGGATGCGTCAATCGTATCCCCTCTCAAATCTGTACTGCGGATCATGACGAAGGAAGATTACAGAAATCAGGAGCAGGCACGGCAGAAGGAAAAGCGTGCATTCACGGTCTGCGAGCAGAAAATTGAAGCCCGTGGGCTGAAAATGAAGCTGGTGGACGTATCGTGCACATTTGACAACAGCAAGCTTTTGTTCTATTTTACGGCAGAATCCCGTGTGGATTTCCGTGAGCTGGTCAAGGATCTTGCATCGGTATTCCGCATGCGGATCGAGCTGCGGCAGATCGGTGTGCGTGATGAAGCGAAGATGTTCGGCGGACTGGGTGTCTGCGGCAGGGAATTCTGCTGCCGTGGCTATCTGGGTGATTTCCAGCCGGTTTCCATCAAGATGGCAAAGGAGCAGGGACTTTCTCTGAATCCGACCAAGATTTCCGGCACCTGCGGCAGACTGATGTGCTGTCTGAAGCATGAGCAGGCAGTTTATGAGGATTTGCAGAAGATCACGCCCAGAATCGGGTCATTTGTCAAGACCCCCAACGGCAGGGGCAAGGTGGAGGATGCGAATCTCATCACCGGAAAGCTCCGCATCAAGCCGGAAAAGGAAGATGATGTACCGTACTATGTAGACCGCAGTGAGGTGGAGATCCTGCGTGAAGGCAAGAATCGAGTGAGCAAGGAAGAACGGGAACTGCGGAAACTGGAAGACAAGTGATTTGTAAGAGGTGCACAAAAAATCGTTGCATCTTTGGACAAAGAGCTGAAAATTATACAAAATCATTGACAATTGAGGGGATGCGTGGTATAATAAAATCATCATAAATCCTACATCCTTATTATCTTTCTGGCGAGTCCCCTCGGGGCTCGCCCCTTTTTTGCGGGGAGCCCCCGCTGGCAGACGCATTTGGGAGTACAGCTGTACACGGAGTTTTGTGTTTTGCGGAACGGTGCATTGTGTCGCATGACGCTTGCTACGCAGAGCGTCATAGCTATTTTGGGGGTAAAAAAAAGGACGGTGCATTAGCATCGTCCTTTTTTTCTATCAATCGTCTGCACGGGCTCCGTGCGTGCTTAGTAGCTGAGGTTCAGGAGCTTGTCGTCGATCTCCAGCCAGTCATCATCGGAAATGCCGTACATGCCGTCCTCGTCCACTGTGATCTCAACGATCTTGGTCTGTACTTCGCCGTATCCCATCTCGGGGAGTGCTGCGGTTACGATGTCGAGCACCTCTACTGCGTACTCTTCCTCCAGCTCTGCCAGCTCTTCCTCGGTGGTAACTGCATTGTAGCGGTCGCCGAACTCGCCGTTGTAGAACTCTTCAACGGTATCATAGGTAATATCCCACAGGTCGATCGGCTCGCAGTTCACAGTGATGTGGTAGGAGTCGCCGGACTTCTCAGCCGGATCCACGGTGTACCTGACCTTTGCCATGATATCCTTTGCCAGTGCCTCGTAGCCGTCAAGTGTTTCCTCAGAAACATAGTCGATCTCTACTGCATACTGGTAGCAGATCAGCTCCTTGACATAATCCACCTGGGACTGGTAAACCTCCTCGGCTTCCTCCTTTGTGGATTCAGTCATTTCCATGTATTTGTCCATTGTGCCAAAGTAGGTGCAGTCCAGTACACACTGGATGTAGTCGGTGTAGGTTTCCTTCTGGCTTGCACAGCCTGCAAGACCTGCACACATTACCATAGCGGCTGTAAATGCTGCAATCTTCTTCATTTGTTGTTCCTCCTCTGTATTCTATGGTGCTGCTGTAAACTGACCCCCGCCTTTCGGCGGGGGTATCAGCGTCTGTTGTAATAGCAGCGTGATAAAGTGATTTCATTATATCACAATTCTGCCGGCATGTCAAGGAAATTGCGTAGAATGTAGCATTTTTCACAGTTTATTCTGCTGTTTCCTCTTCGGATTGTGCAGATTCTTATTCAGCGGCACTTTCCTCGGATTCTGCACCCTCAGCAGCACTTTCCTCGGATTCTGCACCCTCAGCAGCAGTTTCCTCGGATTCTGCACCCTCAGCAGCAGTTTCCTCGGACTCTGCACCCTCAGCGGCAGTTTCCTCGGACTCTGCACCTTCAGCGGCAGTCTCCTCAGGCTCTGCTTCGCCCTCTTCTGCTGCCAGACCATAACCATTCAGCGGAATGGAATTGCCGTCGGCATCATAGAAGGTGATATTGTCGATGTACATGCTGGAGAGGTTCTGGATGCCCCAACGCATGATGAGGAAGTTCACGCCCTCCTGAGCTGCATCCCACTTCTTGCCGCCGGATGCGAGCAGGAACTTGAATTCCACATGATAGAGGTCGGAACGCTCCAGAGCGTACTCGTTGATCTCGGAAGCGGAATAATCTGCAAAGCCGTACCAGTTGTCATCCATGGTCACGGTACCGCCGCCGCCGCCGACCCAGCCGGGAACGGTCATATTGTCGCCGTCCTCGTTGATAAACGCATCAGCCTCAGCCTTTGCACCGACATCGAAGCCGATGCTGTTGACAAGACCGTACTGCTCGGGGGTCAGGAGCTTTGTGACATCAATGCTCACCTTTTGCACCAGCTCGCCCAGATTTTCCTCGGTCGTTGCGGTGTCGGTGTACTTGAGCATGAAATTGCCGTCCACTTCTTCCACGCTGAGTGTGCCGTCCGCAGAACCGCTGTCATCGCAGACGATGGCTGCAAAATCGCAGTTGCCGTCATCGAATGTCACAGCATTCGGGTCAGCCTCGGGGAATGCCGCATTGGTCGGAGGAACGGTTTCTTCCTCGGTGGGTGCTTCGGTGACTTCTGCTGCGGAGGTGGCTGCTTCGGTGGGTGTCTGGCTCTCAGCCTGAGAATCCGCACCGCTGCCGCATGCTGCGGCGGAGAGCAGCATTGCTGTCATGAGGGACAGCAGGAGAAAATTCTTTTTCATGTTGAAAACTCCCTTCGTTTTGAGGTTTAGTGATGTTTTAAAAGAAAATGCCCTCCTGATGCAGAGGGCATTTTAGTTTCAGATGTCACGCAGTCTGCGTATCGGGATTACTTTCTCTTCTTGGAAACGAGTGCTACTGCACCAGCAGCAGCCATGCCAGCCAGAACGAGTGCGATGCCGTTGTCGCTTGTGTCAGCGTTGGTGGTTGTAGTTGTTGCAGCCTTTGTGGTAGCAGCAGTCGTGGTACCAGCAGCAGCGGTTGTGGAAGCAGCAGTTGTGCCGTTTGCAGCTGTTGTTTCAGAAGCAGCAGTTGTAGCAGCCTCGGTCGGAGCTTCTGTGGGAGCCTCGGTCGGAGCTTCTGTCGGTGCCTCTGTGGGAGCTTCTGTCGGAGCCTCACCGGACGGCAGACCGCTCAGTGTGAACTTTACCTTGACCTGCTGTGCAACTGCGGACTGTACGCCCATACCAATACCGTCGTTTACAAAATCCCATGTATTGCCGAGATATACTCTTGCACGGCCGCTGTCGCCCTCATAGTAGGAGAGTGCATATGCAGCAGGCTCATCTGTGTAAGTGAACACTGTACCGTCGATCAGAACCTCGTCAATTGTGATCGCCATATCCGGATACTGATCCTTAGTGAAGTTCTTCAGATCTTCATTTGCCGGATCGGAGCCCTTGATCTCAAGGATCAGGAACTCGATGGTACCTGTGCCGTCACCTGTGATGTCCCATGTAACTTCATACTGACCATCACCTGTGATCTGTGCAGCACCGGTCTGATCCCACTGCTGATAGGTACCCATCTGACCATTCAGAGCAGCAACACCGATCACGTCAGCCGCACTTGCGGAAAAACTCATAGCAGCGAAAGAAACAGCGGAAACTGCAACAGCTGTCAGAGCTGCAACCATACTCTTCATCTTCATAGTAATCTTCTCCTTTACCTATAAAAGAAATTTGTGACTCCGCAGCAGCCAAAAGTCTGCTGCCGCCGAAAATCTGGCGGTATATCCACCAAACCCTATGTCAATTATACCACACCTTCGCCGGAAAGTCTATTGAAAATATCCATAAAAATCGAGGAGGGTTTTTAGCTATTTTTCATATGAAACCGCCAAACTTTACCGTATCAGAGCAGAAAAATTGTCAGATTCTGGAGAATCGGGAATACTTCAAACTTCATTGACTGCAACATGGGTGAGGATCATTTCACCGACTGCCGGATAGAGGGCGGTTTCGTCCTGAAATTCGGGGGCGAGCAGACCGTCATTGCCTTTGAGGGGCGTGCTGATGTCCACATAGTACAGCCCGTGGGAATCGGCAAGGGCGAACAGCTCCTCATTCCACTGGTTGATCTTGCGGCATTTTTCCGCATCCTCTGCATCGGGGAGGGCGGAGAGGAGATAGACCGGATGGTCGGGCATGGCTTCACGGAGGTATTCCACAAAGGTATGCATCTTTTCGATATCCGTGGGGGTATTTGCCCAGAAATAGACAGCCAGCGGATTTTTGTCCGCCAGTTTTTCCGCCGTGCTCTGCATCTCGGATTCCGAGAAACGGGAAACGGCATCCGGAAAGACCATGCCGGATGCCGTCTGATAATATGTGGTCAGTTCGCTCACCTCACCGATCCATGCACATACGGACATGCGTCCGGCATCGGCGGCGGCAGATTCCGGAACGGGGTTGACTGCCGCAGAGGGTGTTCCCTCCTCCGTTGCGACCGGAATGGCATCATCCGGTATTTCGGTACTGCCGACGATCTCACGTTCCCAGTAGTCCTCCTGCGAGGTCGCACTTACCATATACAGAGCAAAACAGCCGGCAAATGCAATAAAAATGAGAACCAGAAGCACACCCGGCTTGAACCGGATGAGGGGTTTTGTTTTGCGGGCTTCGACTTTGCCGTGTTTTCTTCTTTTCTGTGCCATGCTGCTTTCCTCCGTTTTGTTCTCTCTCGATTGCCCGATTTCTCTGTTCCATATGGGCATATACCTATTATACCCTAATTCTCCGGATTTTGCAAGAGCTTTTCTGCATGTTTTTAGAAATTCTGCAAATTTTATTGCAAATCGGGAAGTTCTGTAGTATAATAATAAGAGGTAAGAAGCAAGGTCAACAGCTTTGGGAGAGTTTCCCATAGATTGCCCCCTGCCCCTCCCGACGGAAGTGGGGGAGATGCAGCCAGTGCCCCGCATCGGCAAGGGCTGCCGTCTTTTGATTCCGTTAAGTTGTTGACACTGCTCGCCGATGGAAGGAGGGATTGAGCCTGCCAAGCTCTCAATTCCTGAATTGTCGGAACAAGTACAGTCGGGGGCATGCAGAATGGAGGAACGCATATGTGCGGTTTTGTTGGATTTACGAATCAGGTTGGTGATGACGGGAAGATCATCGGTGCGATGATGGATGCCATTCGTCACAGAGGTCCGGATGCGGAGGGCAAATATGTCGATGCGGACATTGCCCTCGGTCACAGACGGCTGAGCATCATTGATGTCAGCGAGCAGGGCAACCAGCCGCTGTACAGTGCGGACGGAAAGCTGGTGCTCGTCTTTAACGGCGAGATCTACAATTACCGTGAGCTGCGTGCAGAATTGCAGGAAACGGGCTGCATCTTCCGGACAAACACCGACTCCGAGGTGCTCCTGCACGGCTATGCAGTCTGGGGCGAACAGCTCCTCAACAGGCTGCGTGGCATGTTTGCGTTCGTCATCTGGGACAGGGAGCAGAAAACGCTGTTCGGTGCACGGGATTTCTTCGGCATCAAGCCCCTGTATTATGCGAAAATGGGCGAAACACTGCTGTTCGGCTCGGAGATCAAGGCATTTTTGCAGCATCCGCATTTCCGGAAGGAGCTGAACACGGCGGCACTGGAGGAATACCTGACCTTCCAGTACTCCGCAATGGAGGAAACCTTTTTCAAGGGTGTATTCCGTTTGCAGCCGGCTCATTATTTCACCTACAAGGACGGAAAGCTGGACATCCGGCGGTACTGGGATGTGCATTTCCAGCCCGATGACAAGCCCTCTCTTGAGGACTGGGTGCAGGAAATTTCAGCGGCATTCCGTGACTCCGTAGAGGCTCACAAGATCGCAGATGTGGAGGTCGGTTCCTTCCTCTCCAGCGGCGTGGATTCGAGCTATGCGGCGGCGGCGGCACAGGTGGACAAGACCTTTACAGTGGGCTTCGGCGAGGATGAACGATACAATGAGATCGGCTGGGCAAAGGGCTTTTCCAAGGCGATCGGCAAGCAGAATTTCAGCAAGGTCATCACGCCGGAGGAGTACTGGGATTCCCTCGGGAAGATCCAGTACCACATGGACGAACCCCTCGCAGACCCGTCGGCGGTGGCTCTGTATTTCGTCTGCGGTCTGGCGGCGGAACAGGTCAAGGTGGTGCTGTCGGGTGAGGGTGCGGATGAGATCTTCGGCGGCTACAATGTCTACAGCGAGCCGGATTCCACATTCTATGACAAGCTCCCCCGAGGACTTCGCCGGAGCATCGGTAAGCTTGCCGGCAGGCTTCCGGCAAAACGTGGCGTGAATTTCTTCATCCGGAAAGGAAAGGATGTGGAGGAACGCTTCATCGGCAATGCCTGCATGTTCACGCCGGAGGAACGCAAAGCACTCCTGAAGATCACCACGGACGCTCCCCTGCCGCAGGAGCTGACAGCAAAGTATTACAGCCGTGTGCAGGGCATGGATGATGTGACGAAGATGCAGTATCTTGATCTTCACATGTGGATGGCTGGGGACATTCTTCTGAAAGCGGACAAGATGAGCATGGCACATTCACTGGAGCTGCGTGTGCCGTTTCTGGACAAGCAGGTCATGGCGGCAGCGGAACGCATCCCCACGAAATACCGTGTTACGAGAAAGGAACGCACTGACGAGCATACGCCCTATGTGACAAAATACGCCATGCGGCTTGCCGCAAAGCAGGACACACCGCAGGAAACGGCGAAAACTGCTGCTAAGAAAAAGCTCGGTTTCCCCGTGCCGATCCGTGTGTGGCTGAAGGAGGATGCATATTATAACATCGTGAGATCGTATTTTGAGAGCGAAGCAGCAAATGCATTTTTCCGCACGGAGCAGCTTGTGAAGCTGCTCGATGCCCACCGCACAGGAAAAGCAGACAACAGCCGGAAGATCTGGACGGTGTTCATGTTCCTCAAATGGTATGAGGTGTACTTTGCGGCGGCTCCGAAAATGACGACAGCATGATTGGATAAGCTCTCTGCAAGAGGGCGGGTATCAGGGGGCGGCAGCCCCCTCCCAGATCCCCTCCCCTCGGGGAGGGGGCAGGGGGTGGGGGAATTGATGGTGTACTGACCCCCAAAAATGACATTTGAGAATACACGAGAGGAGAGCTGAGTTATGTCAAGCAATGTGACCTATAAATATATCAAGGAAAATCCCGATATTCAGGAATATATCCGCCGTGCGGACATGGAACTGGAGGCTCTGGGCTACACGGAGCATTCCTTTGCCCATGTGGAAAAGGTGGCACACACCGCCGGAGAGCTTCTTGCGGAGCTTGGGTTCGATGAACGTACCGCCGAGCTTGCCAGAATCGCAGGCATGATGCACGACATCGGCAATATCATCAACCGCATCGACCACGCACAAAGCGGTGCGGTCATGGCGTTCCGGCTGCTGGACAATATGAACATGCCGGCATCCGAAATCAGTCAGATCATTTCGGCGATCGGCAACCATGACGAGAGCACCGGACAGCCCCTGAACCCGATCTCGGCGGCTCTCATCATTGCGGACAAGACCGATGTCCGCCGCAGCCGTGTGCGGAACACCGACCTCATCACGTTCGACATTCACGACCGTGTGAATTATGCGGTCGAGCACTCCGAGGTACATCTGAATGAAGATAAAACTGCCATTGTGCTGGAGCTGAAAATCGACCCGAAGATCTCCTCGGTAGCGGAGTATTTCGAGATCTTCCTGAACCGCATGCTGCTGTGCAAAAAATCCGCACAATTTCTCAAATTACGCTTTGAACTCATTATCAACGGTACATCCGTACTGTAAGTAGATAGGAGGAATACACATGATTTCTGAATTTCCGCATCTGATCGACCTCAATGACTACCCTGTGACATGGTGGAACGGGCTTCTTGACCTTGGTGAGAAGATCCTCCAGAATCCGGCACTCTATGCAAACAGCTGCAAGGGCAAGCTCATGGGCACGCTGTTCTATGAGCCTTCCACCAGAACACAGATGTCCTTCCAGACCGCCATGCTCCGGCTGGGCGGTACGGTGATCGGCTTTGACAATCCCTTGACCTCTTCCGTTGCAAAGGGCGAAAACCTCAAGGATACGACGAAGATCGTCAGCAACTATGCCGATGTGATCGTGATGCGTCATCCCACAGCCGGTGCAGCAAAGGCAGCGGCACTGACAGCGGACTGTCCGGTCATCAATGCAGGTGACGGCGGACATCTCCATCCGACGCAGACGCTGACCGACCTGCTGACGCTGAAAGTCAAAAAGAAGCGGCTTTCGGGGCTGACGATCGGACTTTGCGGCGATCTGTACAACGGCAGAACGGTGCATTCCCTGTGCAAGGCAATGAGCTGTTATCCGGACAATCATTTCATCATGATCTCGACCAAGGAGCTGAGGATGCCGTCCTATATCAAGGATGCGATCCGAGCAGGCGGCGGCACATATGAGGAAACAGAGAGTCTGGAAGCGGTGATGGACAAGCTGGATGTGCTGTACATGACACGCATTCAGAAAGAACGCTTTGCCTCCGAGGAGGAATATCTGGCACAGAAGGATACCTACATCCTGACTCCGAAGAAAATGCAGCTTGCAAAGCAGGACATGATCGTCATGCATCCGCTGCCAAGAGTGGACGAGATCACGGTGCCGGTGGATGATGATCCGAGGGCATTGTATTTCAAGCAGGCAAAGTACGGTATGTATATCCGCATGGCACTGATCCTGACAATGCTCCAGAGCACGGCAAAAACCGAGCTGCTCCGAGGAAAGGAGCACATGGGCGTGGTGTGCAGAAACGAAAAGTGCATCACCCACGCAGAGCCGTACCTGCCCAAGAGCTTCACGGGCACGGGAACGACGCTGGTTTGTGAGTATTGCGATCATAGGCTGCTGTTGGAGCATTAAAGGTACACCGCATGCGGAAAAAATGCAAAAAACATTTCAAGCAGACAGGAACAGTCAGGATGCCCCTGCTCTATGCCATTGTCAGCGTGATCGGTATTCCCTTTTTCACTGTCATGCTGGTGTTTTCCGCACGGACAGAACCGCTGATTGCCTGCATTGCCGGATTCTTTCTTCTGTTCATGCTCTGGATGCTGGCGGCTTCGCTCAATTTCCGCATTGATTTTGATGCGGAAGGGTTTACGCATCGGAATTTCCTCCGGCGTTCCCATCGGTACTCTTATCGGGATGTAACGGAGATCCGTTTCAGCAAGACCATGATCGTCCGTGTGGGGAAACGAAAAATTTCTGTGGAGGAGGATTTTTCTGAATCCAACACATTCCGTCACGCTCTCAAGGTACACGCTCATCAGGCAAAACGCACGGAATCCAAGCTGTTTGGGGGAAATGTGGAAAATCCGGAGGAATTTGTATTTGTCTTTTGGTTTGTCTACATTGGTCTGCTCCTCATGTTTCTGATTGCCTATGTTTCATTAAGGGATCTGAAAGAAAAGGATCTTGCCAGTGTAACGGCTGTGCTCTCCGGCTGTGAGCTGAAAACGGATGGTGAGGGGGACGAGGATCTTCTGCTGTATGCACAGGGATTCGGCGAGCCGTTTCGGGTCTGGTATCCGGAGGATGTGGAACATCCGGAACAGCTGCGGTCTGAAATTGACAATGGTACAAGCTTCACGCTATACTATGACAAGCGTGAATATCAAGAAGAAGAAGTCCGCACGGACGGTGCTGTTGTACAGATGCTGACCTGCGGCACCTGCACCTATTTGTCACTGGAAAGCACGAACCGGCACAATGCTGAAATACGAACCATTCTGCTGGCGGCTGCTTTGATCGTTACGGTGCTTTGCTTTGGATATGCGGCACTGTTCAATTATGTCACGACCAACGCCGAGCGTTTTCCGAATGCGGTGCGGTGGTTTGTAAAAGATTCCTACATCCGAAAAAAATAGAAAAAGGAACGGCATTCCCCCGTTCCTTTTTTGCATGTGCATAAAAAAAGAACCCCCGAAAACCGGAGGTTCTGAGTGTATCACACTTATGCATTCAGAAGCTTAGCCAGATGTGCCTTCTTGCGAGCTGCGTTGTTCTTATGCAGCAGGTTCTTAGCACAAGCCTGGTCAACACGCTTGATCGCAGCCTTTACTGCTACATCCTTGTCAGCAGCATTCTCTGCACAAGCCAGTTCAGCCTTCTTGATCATGGTCTTGAGATTGGACTTTCTTGCCTTGTTAGCAGCAGCCTTAGTCTTGTTAACCTTTACTCTCTTCTTAGCGGACTTGATATTCGGCATTTTTGGACACCTCCCATTTCAATTCTGGCAGCGTATAAATACGCCATCACGGTATAAAATAAGAAAGCAGAGAGACACGAACTGCTTTCGGACGGAACGATCGTCCGTGCATAGTATACCGCTACTATACCTGTATTATATTTTACCACCTTTTTCGCAAAAATGCAAGTCCTTTTTTCACGATTTTTTCAGAAGATGGGAGGGGCTTTTTCGTCATTTTCAACAAGGGTGCAGCGGCTTTGGAAAAAGTCCTGCAAAATTGCCCCACCCCCTGTCCCCTCCCGATGGGAGGGGGAGCATGAGCCGGTGCTCCGCACCGGCAAGGGCAAAGCCCTTTTACCACCTTAGAAAGGAGCACGATCATGGAATACAGAACGGACCTTGCCCTGGAAAGTCTTGCACGGGCGGCTGTGCGGTCGGGCATTACAGAAAAACGGCGTGGAGAGCATTTCCGGATCACGGAGATCCACGTTGCAGACGATGAAAGCGGCAGGAGCATCGGCAAGGGAAAGGGTACCTATATTACCCTCGAAGGACAGCCTCTTTCCCGATTTTCGGACGATACTGAAAACATGGCGGTCGAGCTTGCCGCCGAGCTGCGGCAGCTTCTGCCGAGGGAGGGCTGTGTGCTGGTGGCTGGTCTTGGCAATCAGGACATAACCCCCGATGCCCTCGGTCCACGGACAATGGCAAGTGTGCTTGCCACCCGTCACCTGAAAAAAGAGCTTGCTCAGGAGGATGAGGATTTTCTGAAAAATCTGCGTCCGGTGAGCGTGATCGCAGGCGGCGTGCTCGGACAGACGGGCATTGAAAGTGCGGAGCTGATCCATGCGGTAGCTGAAGCGATCCGACCGGCGGCGGTCATTGCAGTGGATGCACTCGCCTGCTCCTCGCTTGAACGGCTGGGAACGACAGTACAGCTTGCGGACACGGGCATTGCTCCCGGAAGCGGCGTGGCGAATCACCGCCTTGCCCTGACGCAGGAGGTATTCGGCGTGCCGGTCATCGGAATGGGTGTGCCGACGGTCATCGGCATGCGGACGATCGCCGAGGATCTGACAGGGCATCCCCTGAAAGTGCCACGTCCGGAAATGATGGTCACGCCCCGTGACGTGGACAGGCTCATCACACAGGCGGCACATCTGCTTGCCTGCGGTATCAATCTGGCACTGCATCCTGAAATGAATTATGCGGATGTATGCGGACTGACTGCGTGAGCAGGCATCCGCTGACTGAAATGACGGCTCTGCCGCTGTCCCGTGCAATGGGGCAGCGGCATTTGTACATCTTACCGGTGCTTTTGTCCCTCTTATCGGAAACGGCTTGCAATGCTGCAAAAAAGCCGCTATAATAAAAACATGGATTGCAGTCCGGAAGATGAAGGAGGTTCCAATGAACATATTGATCGAAGAACACTGCCCCGATGCATTGCAGGTGGTCATCCGCTGTCGGGAAGCAGATGCACAGGTACAGCAGCTCAAAGCACATATTGCTCTGTTTGACAACCGTTTGCAGGCAAAGGACGGTGACGGAACACGCCTTGTGCACACAAGGGATGTGCTCTATTTTGAGTCCGTTGATGACCGCACATTTCTCTATACCGCCGATGCCGTGCTGGAGGTGGGGTACCGGCTCTATGAGCTGGAGCTGATGCTGCCAAAGCAGGATTTCCTGCGTTCGTCCCGTTCACAGATCGTGAACATCCAGCGGATCAGCACACTGCATCCGGAGCTGAACCGGACGCTGACCGCCACGCTCTGCAATGGCGAAAAACTGACGATTTCCCGCAAATACGTTCCCCATCTCAAACGCTTATTATCCCTATAAGGAGGTCTTTTTTATGACAAACACAAAACAGGAATGGACCCGATTTTTCATCTGGCTCCGCAACGGCTTTTGCTTTGTGAGCACATGGCTGCTCTTTCTGGTCTGGCTGCTCTGCAAGGCTGGACACACTTACATGATACCGGCGGATACCATCGCAGCGGTCATGCTCGGCTCTCTGGGGGGCGTGCTGCTCTTCTGTGCGGTGTTCACCAAGGTATTCATCCGGAAATTCGGCTTCGCTGTGCGGTTTACACTGTTCATGGCTCTGACGGTGCTGTATGAGCTGGGGTTCGCTCATGCGGCTCTCTCCCATCTGCATGAACAGGCAAATGCCCCCATGCTGTTCGGCTCCGCCGCTTCGTCCGGCTGGCTGGTATTCGCAGGGATCGTACTGGTGATGTACGGCATCTCCATGGGGATCTACGCCGTTTACCGCAAAAAGAAAGGTGCACTCTATACCGAGGCACTCCGCACCTATCAGAAACAGTGTCAATGAGAAATCCCCCTCCTGTAAAGGAGGGGGATCCGGTTACTGTGCTGCAAATACGGCACTGTCTTCAATGATGATGTCATCGTAGTATTCATCTTCGCCTGAGCGGTACTGCCACTCGTAATCCTCTGTCAGCTGATCCCAGTACTGTTCCTCAGCATAGCCGCTGCCCTTGGCAATGACAGCTTCTGCATATTCCTGCGGAACTGTCCACCATGTACCGTTGACAACGATCATATAGCTGTTCTCTGTGATCTCGTGACGTACTGCCGCATTCAGCAGCTTGTACAGCTCCGGATATACCTCACGCATAGCGGTTGAGCCGGGAGAATGGTATCTGTCCGTGTAGGCAGCTGCATGACTCTTGACATAGGGCTGATGACCTGCAATGCCCACGCCGCTTTTCGATGCAAAGCGAACTGTTTCGGGAGTATAGATGCGGATATCGAGCGTATCCTGGATGACTTCCATATAGCTGCCGTTCGTGTAGAACTCGTGCTCATTGTTATCCAGATCGGCAATGCCGATGATTTCCACTGCATCGAACGGCTCCATGCCCATTTCTTCTTCAAGGATGGCAATGGTCGCAGTGCAGTTGTTCCAGATGGGGCATTCACGCCACATTGCATACACGCCGCCGGTTGCCGCCGGATCAAGCTCCAGCAGATCGCTGTAATACGCATCACGCAGACGCTCCAGCAGCTCCTCGGTGCAGAGGAAGTGGATGGTGCGGGAAACTTCCAGATTCTCCAGTGTCATCTCACCGGCAGGATCCAGCTTTCTTGTGCCGTCCTCGTTGTATTCGGACAGTGTGTTCCCGAGGTTATCGTAGAGAAAGTCCGCATACATCTGTGCGTACAGCTCCGTGCCGTAAACGATGTTCAGCAGCTTGCAGTACTGATCCATGTTGATGTTGAGGCTGCGGTGTACGGTCGAACCGGTCACAGTGTAGTAGGTGATGTCGAGCCATTCGGTTTCGGCATATTGATAGTACTCTTCAAAACGTGGACTATCAGCGTAAATGAGATCGTCTTCATACCAGTAATCATAGTACATCATCTTCATATCATCGCTCATGGTTTCCGGATCCAGCTCGGAATAGCCATATGCACCAGCCTGATTTACGACATATTCGCCATAATAATCATAATTGTCATAGCGAAGAATCCGGTAATCCATCTCCTCCATCAGCTGGTCGATGGGTGTTCTGATGTCATCATATTCCTTCATATCCGCCACAATGTCCCTGTGCAGCTCCTGCACCTGACGGATGATCTCCTTGTCGGTATATTCCAGCTCAACAGAAGCCGCAGGCATATCCGTGAATTCGAGTCTGACGGAGGTGACAGCTGCTGCCGCCGGAATGCGGTACACGGAACCGAATGCCTTTGTCGCATTCACAAGTGCAAACAGACCGATGGTGATTGCTACTGTGCAGGCAAAGCTGACAGCGGACAGCCAGAATTTCCGGAAGCCTCTCTTGCGGACAACCTCCATGATGAGGTAAACGACCGCTGCAAAGAGGATCGCTGCACCGTTCATACCCACTGCAAACAGGGTCAGAATGAGCACGGTCAGGAGTGTGAGCATGATGTAGTACGCCAGCAGATACACATAGGGTTTGCCGATGGCTTCTGCACGGCGTTTTCTGTAGAGATGCCATGCGAGCACCAGTACTGCGGCAATGAGCAGCACCATCACGAGCGACCAGCGGATGAACGCCGGAATCATGCCGTGGGTGGTTGCCTGTGATGCGGTGAGATCGTGATAGCTGTAACTGTAAAGATCACCGCCGGACGTGAGATAGAGCAGGTAGATCAGACCGCCGGCAGGGCTGGTATAGCCGATGGGATGCCAGAGGTATTCAAAGCTCAGTCCCGTCACATTGTCACAGATGACAGCCAGAACCGCCGCAAAAGTGCCGGGTACCAGACAGTTGAGCAGGAGGGTGGTGTAGATGCTCTCGAAGAGTGTACCGCAGCAGACAGTGAAGAGCACCGTGGTCGTGTAGTAGAGCATCATCAGCAGGAATGCACCGATGGTGCCGATGGTGTAGTATTTGAACAGGATCTCAAAATAGAAGGAACGGGTAGTATCCATTGCCTCGAAGTCGAGTACAAAGCCGCCTGTAATCAGAATGAGCCAGCCCAGCACACAGGCGATCAGGTAGGGCAGGACGTATACAACGGTGCCTGCCAGATAGTGGCTTGCAAACCGCTGTGAACCGGTCATGGGGAGGGAATAGATCATATCCACACGGGTTTTCTTCCAAAGTTCCTGAAATACGCCGGTTGCTGCGATCATTCCGATCAGGAGTGCCGCCCCCAGACAGCAGCAGGCGATCACCATATAGCCGGCAAGATCGACATAGCCGGAATAATAATACCCATCCTGCTGGAGGGAATCCAGCCAGAACTGTACGAGGATCACAACGGAACCCATCGGGATACCCAGCAGATGCAGGATGCTGATGACGATCATCAGCTTTTTATTTTCCTTGACTGCACAGCCGAGATTCCGGACAGCCAGAGGATTAATCAAAGACTTTGCTGTCATAGCCGAGCACCTCCAGTTCATAGATAAAGATTTCTTCGAGTGAAAGCGGGATCAGATCCGCCACGATGGGCTGATAGGGAGCAAGAGCCTTGCGGATGGTGGCTTCGTCACCCTTTGCGATGATGTGGTAAATACTCTCCGTTCTGGAGAAGTGCAGGATCTCCGGCACATCCTTGAAGTCCTCACGGGTGAATACACGCTCACGGTCTGCAAAGACTGCCTGAATCTTATGGACGCTGCCCTTGAAGCTGTCAAGCTCACGGTTGAACACGATCTTACCCTTATGCAGGAGTGCCGCTGTATCGCACATTTCGTTGATCTCCTTCAGGTTATGGGAGGAAATGACGACGGTCAGCTCACGCTCGCACATGGCATCGACCACCATTTTCTTGACGATGATCCGCATGGTGGGGTCAAGTCCGTCGAACGCCTCATCAAGAAGCAGATAGGGGGTACAGCAGGCAAGACCGACAATGACGATCGCCTGTCGCTTCATACCCTTGGAAAATTTGCTGATCTTCTTATTCAGCGGAAGCTGGATGGCACTCTGGAGCTTCTGGAAGATCTCCTCCGAAAAGCTCGGATAGAACTGTTTGTAGAATTTTTTCAGCTCCAGCAGTGTATAGCCACCGAACTGGATGGTTTCATCATTGATGAAGAATACTTTCTGTTTTGCGGCTACATTGTCAAATACGGGTTCATCATCGATGAGCACCGTGCCTGCCTCCTGCTTGTAAATGCCGCTGAACAGACGCAGGATGGTGGATTTTCCGGCACCGTTCGAGCCGAGCAGACCGAATGCGGTACCCTTGGGGATCGAAAGATCCACGCCGTCAAGTGCGGTGAAATTACCGAATTTCTTGACCGCCCCTTCTAATTTCATCATGTCGCTGCCTCCTTCTCTCTTTCTTTTGCAATGCTGTCGATTCTCTGTGTGAGCGTATCCGGTGTAATGCCCATTTCCAGTGCATCATGCACGGAATTATCAAAGCTCTCCAGAATATGCTCCTGTGCGACTAATTTGTCCGGTTTTGCAACAAAGCTGCCCCGTCCGGCGAGTGAATAAATGATACCGTCACGTTCGAGCAGATTGTATGCCTTTGCGACCGTGTTCGGGTTCACACTCAGCTCCGTTGCCAGACTTCGCACACTCGGGAGCTTGTCCTGTTCATTCAGGACACCTTTGAGGATCAGCTCGACCACCTTCTTATAAAGCTGTTCATAAATCGGTGTCCGGCTCATCAGGTCAATGTCAAACATGATTTTCCTCCTTTCTGAATCCTCCATTCCTCCGTGTTAGGTGTATTATCTATCTTAGTACAGTTATAGTATAGCATACAGCATGGGATTTGTCAAGAGTGGGGAGGGGGATTTTATAAAATTGTGGAAAATGCACAAGAATACGGATTTGGGTAATGATTAAATGGTACAGAATGTATTATTTGTGGGGTTGGGCAATTTCCTTTGCATCCATAACATAAGTAAAGGACTGCACGAAAAATGCAGTCCTTCTGAGTTCTGAAATTATACCTCGCACTGCGGATGCACGGATTCTTCGATCCGCAGGAGGCGGTTGTATTTGGCGGTGCGTTCCGTTCTGCACGGTGCTCCGGTCTTGATCTGTCCGGCGTTCAGTGCCACGGCGAGGTCGGCGATGGTCGTGTCCTCCGTTTCACCGGAACGGTGGGAGATCACGGTTGCAAAGCCGGCACGTCTTGCCGTGCGGATGGCATCGAGCGTTTCGGATACTGTGCCGATCTGGTTGAGCTTGATGAGGATCGCATTGCCCGCCTTTTCACGGATGCCCTGCTCCAGACGCTCGGTATTCGTCACAAAGAGATCATCGCCCACAAGCTGGAGCCTGCCGCCGAGCTTTGCGGTCAGCTTCTGCCAGCCTGCCCAGTCCTCTTCATCCAGTGCATCTTCAATGGAGATGATCGGGTATTTCTCCGCAAGCTCTTCCCAGTGTGCGATCAGCTCATCGGAGGTGAACTTTCTGCCGCTTTTCGGCATGACATAGACATCGGACTTCTTATCCTTCTTCCACTCGCTGGATGCGGCATCCAGTGCAATGCGGAAATCCCGTCCGGCTCTGTATCCGGCACGTTCGACCGCTTCCAGAATGACCTGCACAGCCGCTTCATCATCGGCGAGATCGGGAGCAAAGCCGCCCTCGTCACCGACTGCTACGGAAAGTCCCCTCTCCTTCAGGATGGCTGCGAGGGTGTGGAATACCTCCGTGCACCAGCGAAGCCCCTCCGAGAAACAGCATGCACTCACGGGCATGACCATGAATTCCTGCACATCCAGATTATTGGCAGCATGTGCACCGCCGTTGAGGATGTTCATCATGGGAATGGGCATGACTCTGCCGCTGACACCGCCCAGATAGCGGTAGAGGGGCAGACCGTGGGAGGCTGCGGCTGCCTGTACGCAGGCGATGGAAACGGCAAGAATGGCATTCGCACCGAATTTGGATTTGTTCTTGGTGCCGTCCGCATGGCACATTGCAGCATCCACGGCGTAAATATCGTCCGCATCCATGCCGCAGATCGCCTTTGCAATGCCGGAATTGATGGCTTTCACTGCCTTGGAAACGCCCTTGCCGCCGTAGCGGTTTTTGTCGCCGTCACGCAGCTCCAGTGCTTCATGGATGCCCGTGGACGCACCGCTGGGGGATGCACCCCGTCCGAGTGTGCCGTCCGCAAGCAGCACCTCCGCCTCCACGGTGGGGTTGCCTCTTGAATCAATGATCTGTCTGCCGGTTACTCTGATAATTTTCATATGCAATGCACTCCTTTCCCTGATAGGATGGACGGGATGCATTGGGTTTATACAGTCATGGGGACGGGGGTGTGAATTTTGTGGAGGCTCTTTGCATGCTGAATCCCCCATGCCGCAACTTGTCAAAAAGTCTTTTTTCTGGGGTTAGCACCCCAAAGATTGCCCCCACCCCTACCCCTCCCCCAGAGGGGGAGGGGCTATATTGCGAGGGTACTGCGTACCCTCAACCCGCCAAAGGACTTCGTCCTTTGAACCTGATAAGGGTTTTTGACAGACTGAATCCCCCATGCTGCTGCACATGGGGGATACACATTATTTTCTCACAAATTCCTCGATCCGTCCCGTATAGCCGGTACCGGCTGCACTTGCATATTCGAGGATCACAGCGGCATCCTTGGCATTCACCAGACCGTCGGCGTTCATGTCCATGCGGTCAGTCACATCCTGCATGCCCGGAGAACCGTCTGCACTGATTTTTGCGGCATACGCCAGAAGCTCGGAAGCATCACTCGCATCCACACTGCCGTCCCTGCCGTAATCTCCGGCATCCGTCCAGCAGCCAGCCGCAGAATAAACAGCGGCGGAGCGTTCGGGGATAAAGGTATGCTCCGGCTGCATTACCATACAGCCATCTGTGAATTTTGCAAACAGCGTCTGTGCCATCGTATCGGCATACCTGAGCACCTCATAATCGGTCATTTCACCAGCCGTCCACGCTGCATAGACCTCCATTGCCGCCTGATAGTCCGCATCCGCTGCAAGGCGGCCGTACATTTCCGGCAGGATGTCACCTCCGGCAAGCAGGGGCAGAAAAACGCCGTTCCACTGCACATAACCGTCCGCACAGCATTCGATCTCGCCGGCGTAGGTGATGCAGGGATTTTCCAGCATCAGCTGTTTGCCGCACTGCACGAATACGGGCACGGGGGCACAGTTCACATTCAATTGGGGATATACCTGATAATAACGGGCATTTTCCTGTGCGGTGATGCCCTCATCGTTCCATGCGGTCTGTGCCGGATCAAAGTCCAGCTCGGTCAGCACCCAGTCAAACCATTCCGTATCCGGCAGCGTTTGCAGGATCTCCGCAGTCAGCTCCGTGCCGTCGGTCACGACCAGAAAACCTTCCATCATGAAACAGGCAACCTCGCACCATGCTCTGCCGTCCTCCGCTTCTTCGTAGGAAAACTGCGTCCGTTTCATCCACGCTGCATCCTCCATGGATACGGCGGATGCGGAAAGTGCCGGAATCTGGGCAAGGCAAAGTACTGCTGTACATGCACTGAGAAGTCTTTTTTTCATAGAGCACCATCCTTTCTCTCGGTTGGAGTGATAACCCCCCCTTATACTTATATTGTAACAAAAGGTATCCGCCCCGTCAATCGGCAAAAGCGACAAATGCAAACACCGGTTTTGTACATCCTGTATAAAATGGCACCGATGCTTCCCATCGGCACGAACCGCTTGTTCACACTTAGGGCGGCACCACTGGTATGTGTGCAGGGGATCCGTCCGTTCACCCCCACGGGATCTTCAATATCGCCTGACAATTCCGATTTGTCAATAGTTTTTTCGCAGAATTTTTACATTTTTCCCGTTTTTTCTGTTCACTGGGGACTGTCGGGTTTTCAGGGGGATGCAGTGACCGCTTCCCCCTCCTCTATGACGGAATTCGGGCTGTATTTATTGCAGTTGTTGTGCATGATGCACAAAGAGCCGTTTATAAATTCTAAGTATATCGGGAAGAAAAGGGGCTTGCCAATTAGTGAAAAGTATGGTATAATGAAAGTGGTATTCTGACCGGTGTGGACGGTACAGAAACAAAACGAAACATTATACATAAAAGGAGTTAAAGCTATGAAGTTCGGATACTTTGACGATGCCAATAAGGAATACGTCATCAATTCCCCCAGAACTCCCTATCCGTGGATCAACTACCTCGGTACACAGGCGTTCTTTTCTCTGATTTCCAACACAGCCGGCGGCTACCATTTCTACAAGGATGCCCGTCTGCGTCGAATCACACGTTACCGTTACAACAACGTGCCGGTTGACATGGGCGGCAGATATTTCTACATCAATGACAATGACACTGTATGGTCTCCGGGCTGGTCTCCGGCTAAAACAGAGCTGGATGCTTATGAGTGCCGCCATGGTATGGGCTATACTGTGATCTCCGGTAAGAAGAATGACCTGTCTGCAACAGTGACTTTCTTCGTTCCGCAGAACTACAATGGTGAGATCCAGCGTGTTGTTCTGAAGAATGAGGGCACAGAGGCAAAGAGCTTCAAGCTGTTCTCCATGATCGAATGGTGTCTGTGGAATGCACAGGATGACTCCACCAACTTCCAGAGAAACTTCAACACAGGTGAAGTAGAGGTTGAGGGTTCCACCATGTTCCACAAGACCGAATACAAGGAACGCCGCAATCACTTTGCATTCTACACTGTCAACAGTGATATTGCAGGTTTCGACTGCGACCGTGAGGCTTTCATGGGTCTGTACAACGGCTTCGAGAATCCGCAGGCAGTTATGGCTGGCAAGTCCAATCACTCCATCGCTGACGGCTGGTCCCCGATCGCTTCCCACTGTGTAGAGGTAACTCTGGCAGCCGGTGAGTCCCGTGAGCTGATCTTCATTCTGGGCTATGTCGAGAATCCTGTAGAGGAGAAGTTCCTCGCAGACGGCAAGAGCATGAACAAGGCTCGTGCATATGAGATGATCGAAAAGTACAATACTTCCGACAAGGTTGAGGCTGGTCTTGCAGAGCTGAAGGCAATGTGGGATGCTCTCCTGTCCAAGTACACTGTCAATACACCCGATGACAAGATGAACCGTATGGTCAACATCTGGAACCAGTACCAGTGCATGGTAACCTTCAACATGTCCAGATCCGCTTCCTACTTCGAGAGCGGTATCGGCAGAGGTATGGGCTTCCGTGACTCCAACCAGGATCTGCTGGGCTTCGTTCACCAGATTCCCGACCGTGCAAGAGAGCGTCTGATCGACCTCGCTTCCACACAGTTCGAGGACGGCGGATGCTATCACCAGTACCAGCCCCTGACCAAGAAGGGCAATGACGAGATCGGCGGCGACTTCTCCGATGATCCGCTGTGGATGATCCTGTCCGTAGCTGCATACATCAAGGAATCCGGCGACTATGCAATTCTGGATGAAATGGTTCCGTATGACAATGATGCATCCAAGGCACAGACCATGATGCACCACCTCAAGCAGAGCTTCTACAGAGTATGCACCAACGTTGGCCCTCACGGACTGCCGCTGGCAATGAGAGCTGACTGGAACGACTGCATCAACCTGAGCTGCTGGTCCTATGAGCCGGGTGAGTCCTTCCAGACTTCCACATCTCCGAAGTACGGCGAGGATAAGTATTCCAAGGTTGCAGAATCCCTGATGGTAGCTGGTCTGTTCACCTATGCAGGTCCTGCATTCGTAGAGCTGTGCAAGTACAAGGGTGACGCAGAGGGTGCAGCTGCTGCACAGGCTGAGATCGACAAGATGAAGGCAAACATCATGGAGCATGGCTTCGATGGTGAATGGTTCATCCGTGCATATGACGATCTGGGCAGAAAGATGGGCTCCAAGGAGTGCGAGGAAGGCAAGATCTTCATCGAACCGCAGGGCTTCATGGTAATGTCCGAGGTTGGTAAGGAAGTCGGTGCGGACATCAAGGCACTCGACAGCATTGACAAGTACCTGAACACAGAGCATGGTCTGGTACTGAACAATCCGGCATTCACAAAGTACTATCCGGAATTCGGTGAGATCTCCACTTATCCGGGCGGCTACAAGGAGAATGCAGGTATCTTCTGCCACAACAATGCATGGATCATCTGTGCTGAGGCATATGCCGGCAGAGGTGACAAGGCATTTGAATATTACAGCAAGATCGCACCGGCTTACAGAGAAGAGAAGTACTCCGATCTGCACAGAACAGAGCCGTATGTATACGCTCAGATGATCGCCGGTAAGGATGCAGCCCGTCACGGCGAGGCAAAGAACAGCTGGCTGACAGGTACAGCAGCATGGAACTTTGTCGCTGTATCTCAGTACATTCTGGGTATTGCTGCGGACTGGAACGGTCTGAAGGTGGATCCCTCCATTCCTCACGAGTGGGACGGCTTCACTGCACAGCGTATCTTCCGTGGTGCAACCTACAACATCAAGGTTGAGAACCCGAACCACGTTTGCAAGGGTGTTGTTTCCATGACCGTTGACGGCGAAGCTGTTGAGGGTAATGTGATCCCTGCAAAGGACGGCGGCGTTCACGAGGTTGTAGTCGTTCTCGGCTAAACATCACATCGGCTGTGTGAGCACAGCCCTCAGCGATAGAATACAAGAAACGCCCTCCCCTTTTGCTCTGCAAGCGGGGAGGGCAGATTTTTGATCGGGAAGTGATTTGCATGAAAATCGAGAGAGCCGGCATCGGGGATATTCCGGACATCAACCGGCTGCTGTATCAGGTACTGATGGTACATCATGAGGGCAGACCGGATTTGTTCAAGGCGAACTGTAAGAAATACACGGATGCAGAGCTTGCGGAGCTTTTGCAGGATGACAGCCGTCCGGTATTCGGTGCATGGGATGAAAGCGGTGCACTGCTCGGCTATGCGTTCTGCATTTTGCAGGAGCACAAAAACGACAACGTTCTGACGGACATCCGGACGCTGTACATTGATGATCTCTGTGTGGAGGAAACTGCAAGGGGGCAGCATGTGGGAACGGCACTCTATCAGCATGTACTGGACTATGCACGGAGCATCGGCTGTTATAATGTGACGCTCAATGTCTGGACATGCAATGAGAATGCAATGCGGTTCTATGAAAAGCTCGGCATGCAGCCGCAGAAGATCGGGATGGAAATGGTGCTGTGATAAAAAACTGTTCTGATGGAGGGAAACCATCGGAACAGTTTTTTGCTTATCATAGGTATTTTCTGCAATTTCCCAAGGGAGAGGGGGGAGATTTTTGGGGACTGCCCATTGAACCGGTTATGCCTGCACCATCACCGCAATCTCCCCCAGCCCATAGTGCTCCATCAGGGTGAGCCACGGTTTTGTCAGTCGTTCGCCGCTGACGGCGATGGGAACTGCCGGCGGACAGGGTACCTGTACGGGACCGCAGATCCGCCCCTCTGCCTGTGACAGCTTCACTGTTTCCCAGCCAGAAAGTGCAGCTGTCCGCATACTGTATGCCTGCTGCATCGGCGGGGGCAGCTCCGGTGCAGGAACGGGGGCGGACGGCGTACAGCGTTCCAGTGCACGGAATAATGCTGCAAATTCCTCCTCCGTCATCACCGGAGAGAGCAGAAGCACCAGAAAACCGGCATCCTCATATTCGCACTCCACGCCGCACTGCCTCAGCTGTGCGGCAAGGTCATGTCCGTCCGCCGCAATGGTCAGGTGCAGCGGCTCCGTTCCGATAAAGCGGTACTTTCCAGCAAGCTTTCGCCGCAGTACCCCTGCACGCTCCGCACAGAGGGATACTGCCTCCCGTCCGCATTGCTCCAGATAGGCGGTGCAGCTCTCCAGCGACTGCATGATGAGATAGGAGGGGCTGGTCGAGCCGAACATCTGCATGCTGCATTTCAGCTCCCGTGCCTCCTGTTCGCTGCGGCAGTGCAGGATGGCGGCACCCGTCAGTGCAGGCAGCATCTTGTGTGCCGAGTCACAGCAGTAATCCGCACCCAATGCCATCGGATGGCGGTTTTCCGGCAAAAACGGCAGATGTGCACCGTGGGCATTGTCCACCAGAAGCGGAGCATCCTGTGCATGACAGAGCCTTGCAAGCTCCGCAATGTCATGCTGGCTGCCCAGATAGTCCGGCGAAGTCACATAAACACAGGCGGACTTCCCTGCCCCACGCACCGCATGCAGAGCCTGTGCAAAATCCTCCGGTGCATATTCCCCCGAGATCACGCCGCCCGACCTCGGAAATACCCAGTGCACCTCCAGCCCCAGCAGAATGCAGGCATTGAGAAAGGCACGGTGCACGGTTCTGGCGGCAATGACTGTCCGGTTCTGCATCCGCATTCTGGCAAGCATTGCCTGTATGCAGAGCGTGGAACCGCCGGCACTCCAGCAGCAGGCAGGACTTCCGTAAACGGCAGCCGTGCGGCGTTCAGCCGCAAGCAGGATGCCGTCCGCTTCAAACAGACTGTCCGCACCGGAGATCTCGGTGATGTCCCATGCATATGCATCCTGCGGAGGGGAAAGCTCCGGCAGACTGCGTCCCTTGTGCCCCGGCATATGGGCACGGAGCGTCCCTTGAGCTGCATATTCCTTTAAATAGGAAGTCAGCGGCATTGCATCAAAAATTTTTTTCATTTTTTTCGGTTTACCCCCTTGACAAATTTGTTTTTTTGCGGTAGAATAGATACAAGAACATTTGTTCCGCTTTCTATGAAAGGCTCATCCGGCAGGGTGGGTGCAGATCTGTACGGGTAATGAGAGGAAGAGGATGGAGTCCGCATCACCCTGCCTGAGAGCCTTTTAGCCGCCGATACATAGAAACGTCCGAACCTATGTTTTTTCATTTACATCTTAATCGAACATACGTTCAAATCGACTGAGGAGGCGATTTCATGCAGAATTTAGTAAAAGAATACCAGTGGAGTGCGACACGGCTTCAGGGTAGGATCCAGCAGCTGAACAAGGTGCTGCGGGAGGGCGACATGCTTGGCAATCAGGAGAGGGACATGCTTCTGCTTCGCCGCAACCTGCTGATGACGGAACGCATCGAACTGCTGCATGATATTGAGCAAATGCGTGACCGCAGCTGGAAAGCGGGATGCTGATGTACCGCAGAGTACCTGAGAAATCATTAGAATTCAACAAATATTTTGTGCGTGAGATACTGGGCAGTGAGAGCACGAATGCGGAGCATCTGGAGCTTGCCCAGCGAGCACTGCGGGATATACTGGAGCATGACCTGACCGACCGTCAGCGTGAAATGCTGATGCTCTATTATTATAAGGGAAAGAACGAAGAGGATGTTGCACAGCAGCTGGGTGTGAACAAATCCACGGTATCACGGACGCTGGATCGTGCGAAGAAGCGGATCCATAAGCATCTGCGGTTCTATTTCGACTACACGGACTTTTGTCTGAGGAGGTGATTTCTTTATCTGCCAATGTCATCCCTAGAAAAGTTTCTCAAAAATTGCCCCCACCCCCTACCCCCTCCCCGAGGGGAGGGGGGAAATAGAGCCGGTGCTCCGCACCGGCACCGGCAAGGGCTTTCGCCCTTTGAACCCTCTGGAGCTGATGACATTACCGCATTTGCGGAGTCTTTCGCCGTAAGGCTCCGCTACATATTGTACGTTTTTCCGCATCCTTCAGCAGCCATGATTCCGCTTGCGAAGCAAAGGAATCATGCGGCAAAGTGCACCGGATCGCAAAAAAGAAAGCCTTCCTAAAAGGAAAGCTTTCAAATGCGTCTGCCTCCGCAGGCTCTGCGGTGGTTGGAGTAGCTGGATTTGAACCAGCGAATGACGGAGTCAAAGTCCGTTGCCTTACCGCTTGGCTATACCCCAGTTTTGCTATGCATAAGTATACCATATTTTATCTATTTTGTCAAGTGAGGATGAGGGAAATTTATGATTTGGCATTCAGCCGGAAGCAAAACCTGCACTTTGCACCGGCAAAATGCTCTGCACCTGTTCTTTTCCATGTTCACAATTCTGAATCCGTCCATGCACTTTTCTCACCGGAAAGCATAGAATGAAACTGGAAGAAAAAACATCTGCACAAACCGATTAAACCAGAAATGTGCGGTCATACTAAAACCAAGAAGTCAAACAGTCAAAGGGCTGCTCCGGATGGTTCCATACGCCGGAACCCGAAGCACCCTGCAATCAAAGGAGTGTTCGTATGTCAGTGAAACGAGGCGAAATTTATTATGCGGATCTGAGCCCTGTTGTCGGCTCTGAACAAGGCGGTATCCGTCCCGTACTTATTGTACAGAATGATGTCGGCAACCGCCACAGCCCCACCGTGATCGCAGCTGCTATCACCAGCAGGCTGGATAAAGCAAAGCTGCCGACCCATATCTCTCTGAATGCTGCTTCCTGCGGCTTGCAGAAGGACAGCATTGTCCTGCTGGAGCAGATCCGTACCATTGATAAAAAGCGGCTCAAGGATAAAATGGGTGCTCTTGACAACACTGCTATGCATCAGGTGGATAATGCACTCTCGATCAGCTTCGGGCTGCTGTAACACGGATTCTCCCCCGATTGCCTTTGTGAATTCGGGGGAGATGGTGTATAAAAAGGACGGTGCCAAAAAACACCGTCCTTTTTTATCTGCAATCATCCTCTTGTCCGCTTATGAATGCGGAACAGTGCTTTCCTGATCTGTATCATCAACGATCACAAACTGACTTCTCCCAAAGGGGATATTAAAAACTGCGTACTCTCCGCATATCTCTGCTCTTTTGATACCATAGTTGTTTGACATGCCGCCAAAACTGTACCATACAATGTGCAGATTCTGCGGATCATGATCCTGAAGCTTTTCCAGCGGGTAATAAATCCGTACATCTCCCCATCCGGAATCAAAATAGTATCCATTTGAAATAGGATGGCTTACCCATTGCTCCGCACCTTTCTGCTCAAGATTCCGGTATATACTTGAAATTTCACGGGATTCAGCCTGTATATCATTCCGGCTTTTCGTATAGGTGTTCCATTCGGAGGGAAAATAGGCATATGCAAATTCAGCAGTTTCTAAAAGTGTGACATCAAGCCCTGTGATCCCATCTTTCGATTTGCCGATGTAATCCGTGATATAAGGGGCATATTTCTGATAGTCAATGTATTCGTAAATCCGAAACTCAGGTAATCGGCTCAGAAATTCATCCCTGTGCTCTGCTGTATCAAATGCGGTCAGATCAATAGCGTCAAAGGGCAGTTCCGCAATATCCGCTTCGGAGAATTCCCGATCTGCAAACACCATTTCAAGGGATGCATAGCAGTTTTCAAGGATCTGTTCGAGATTGCTTCCATCAAAATAATCATTGATAAAAAAACAATAGGGGGAGTTCCTGTCAGAATACCTCAGGCTGATGATCTTTCCGTCGGGCAGTTTTTCGCTGATGTATCTTTCTGCCGCTGCCGCAATTTCATCTTCCTGATAATTATCAAAACATTCAGGGTTGTCTTTGCTTTTGTCAGCTTCTACCCAGAATTCCTTGCCATCATACCGCATTGTCACCGAAACACTGCCTTTTTCTCCCTCCCAGTATGAACTGTTCTTTTCAGGAGTGCTGACCAGCTCCGCATGAAATCCGTATTTATTGCGGATATAATCAGATGCATTTTCTGTGACCCGTGTGTACTTGGTATAGTACGCATACTCCGTCTTGATTCTGATGCAAAGGCTGATCCCAAGCAGGATCAACAAGAGCATGAACCACTTGCTTTTCAGGATGGATCTCAATTTCTGCTTCATTTCAAATCACACTTTCAATCGGCGGTATCGTGCATTATTCCGCAAAACACAAAATTCTGTGCACAACCGCACTCCCAAATGCGTCTGCCTGCGGAGGCTCTCCGCTGCGTCAGCCGGCGGAGGTTCTCCGCTGCGTCCGCCGGAGGAGGTTCTCCGCTTACTTCTTGTTCTTCTGCTTCGCTCTCAGGGAGTTGTCCAGCACTCTCTTGCGGATGCGGAGGGATTCGGGGGTGACTTCCAGAAGCTCGTCATCTGCGAGGAATTCCAGACAATCCTCCAGACTCATCACTCTCGGCGGTACCAGACGCAGTGCATCATCACTGCCGCTTGCACGGGTATTTGTCAGGTGCTTTCTCTTGCACACGTTCACGACCATATCATCCGCCTTCGGAGATACGCCGATGACCATGCCCTCGTATACCGGAACGCCTGCTCCGATGAACAGTGTGCCTCTCTCCTGTGCATTATACAGACCATAGGTCACTGCTTCGCCGGATTCATGGCAGATCAGAGAACCGGAGCTTCTTCTCGGAATATCACCCTTGTACGGAATATAGCTGTCAAATACGCTGCTCATGATGCCCTCACCACGGGTGTTGGTCAGGAATTCGCCCTTGTAGCCGAACAGACCTCTGGACGGTACCAGAAATTCCAGACGCATGCGGCTTCCCTGCGGATGCATGGTCTGAAGCTCGCCCTTTCTTGTGCCCATCTTCTCCATGACCGTACCCACGCATTCCTCCGGTACGTCCACGACCAGACGCTCCTGCGGCTCATACAGCTTGCCGTCGATCTCCTTGTACAGCACTCTGGGCGTGGAAACTGCCAGCTCATAGCCCTCACGACGCATATTTTCCACCAGAATGGAAAGGTGCATTTCACCACGTCCTGCCACGCTGAATGCGTCAGTGTTGTCGGTTTCTGTCACTCGCAGGGATACGTCCTTGAGCAGCTCCTTGAACAGACGCTCACGCAGCTGACGGGAGGTCACATACTTGCCCTCCTGTCCTGCAAACGGGCTGTCGTTGACGGAGAATGTCATTTCCATGGTCGGCTCGCTGATGTGGGTAAAGGGCAGCGGCTCGGGATTGTCGTAGGCACAGATGGTATCACCGATGGTAATATCCGCAATACCGCTGATGCAAACGATGTCGCCGACGGTGGACTTTTCCACGTTCACCTGACCCAGACCCTGCATTTCTGCAAGCGTCACGATTCTTGCCGCAGCGGGCTTCTTGTCGGTGTTGGCGTTGCATACCATAACGGGCTGGTTCACCGTCACAGTACCACGCTGGATTCTGCCGATGGCGATTCTGCCCACATATTCGTTGTAGTCGATGGAGGAAACCAGCATCTGGAGGGGTTCTTCCGGCTCACCGCACGGGGGCTGGATATAGTTCACGATCGTTTCAAACAGGGGCTGGAGATCCTTGCCCTCCTCATACTGGCTCAGGGAAGCGGTGCCCGCTCTGCCGGAGCAGAAGAGGATCGGGCTTTCGAGCTGGGTTTCATCGGCATCAAGGTCGAGCAGGAGTTCGAGCACCTCGTCGCCGATCTCATCCAGACGGGCATCGGGGCGGTCGATCTTGTTCACTACAATGATGATCCTGTGACCCATTTCCAGAGCCTTGGAAAGTACAAAACGGGTCTGGGGCATGGGGCCCTCTGCGGCATCCACGAGCAGGAGCACGCCGTCCACCATGCTCAGGACACGCTCTACCTCACCGCCGAAGTCAGCATGTCCGGGGGTGTCGATGATGTTGATCTTGATGTCCTTGTACTGTACAGCGGTATTTTTTGCGAGGATGGTAATACCACGCTCACGTTCGATGTCATTCGAGTCCATGACACGGTCAGCAACATTCTGGTTTTCACGGAATACACCGCCCTGTTTGAGCATCTCGTCAACCAGCGTGGTCTTGCCGTGGTCAACGTGGGCGATAATGGCTACGTTTCTCAGGTTTTCTCTGATCATATTCTCTCCGTCCTTTGATTATCGTTTTGATTTTGTACCATTCAGTATACCACAAAATCCGGTAAAATGCAAGGTTTTCGCAGAAATCCGGCATTTTGGACGAATGGAGAATAGCGGATGGGAACGGATTGGGCAAAATAGGCAAAAGCGACGGGATCCCGTAGTTCATCGAAAAACATTAACTTGAAATTCAAGGCAAAGATGAAAGTTTTTGATCGACCTTTTTTCAAAAAGGTCGTGGGACTCCAGAGGGCAACACCTCACCAATGCAGTCGCTTTTTTCAGGGATGAATTTCACAAACAGTTCGGTGGACTGTTTGCCAGCTTGTCAAAAAAGTCTTTTTGGGGGGTTAGAACCCCAAAGATTGCCCCCACCCCAATCCCTCCCCCAGAGGGGGAGGGGCTATATTGCGAGGGTACTGCGTACCCTCAACCCGCCAAAGGACTTCGTCCTTTGAACCTAACAAGGTTTTTCGACAGACTGAGGCAGTCCCCTTTCAGGAACTGCCTGTTTTGTCTTATGCAATCGGGATGCGGCTTACGCCTCCATATCAAAAATGGAATGGTAGAACTCTGCATAATCCGTTCTCTTATCTGCGGTGAAAGCGATCGCAGAAGAGGGGTGGAGGTTCATCTTGCCGGTCAGCAGGTACTGGATGTCATAGCCCCATACCTCGCCCTGCTCACGGAGCTTGAGGATGTAGTCCTCATAGAATTTCAGAACGGGTGTAATATTGTATTTCGGATTCTTCAGGAAGCCCAGCAGAAGCTCCATTGCACAGTTGCCGGCACCTCTGCCCATGCTGCCGATGGTCGCATCCAGATAGCTTGCACCCATGGAGCAGGCTTCGATGGTATTGGCAAATGCGAGCTGCTGGTTATTGTGGGCATGCATGCCGACCTTCTTGCCGCTTGCCTCCGCATGCTCCAGATAGAGCTTTGTCAGCCGCTGGATCTGCTCAGGGAAGAGGGAGCCGTAGCTGTCCACCAGATAGATCACGTCCACGCTGGAATCGCACAGCATTTCCAGAGCTACCTCAATATCCGCTGTGTTCGCCTTGGATACCGCCATGATGTTGCAGGTGGTTTCATAGCCCAGAGAATGGCAGTATTCGATCATTTCAATTGCCGCCGGCATGGTGTGGATATAGGTAGCGATACGCACCATGTCGATCACGCTCTCCTCCTTGGGGAGCAGGTCACGCTCAAGGTTGCATCTGCCAACGTCTGCCATGACTGCGATCTTCATGTCCGTTTCGTTATTGCCCATGATGCGGCGGAGGGAAGCTTCCTTGCAGAATTTCCAGTCACCGAAATCCTCTTCCTTGAAAATATCAGTGGAAGCCAGATAACCGAATTCCATATAATCCACGCCTGCACGAAGATTCGCCAGATACAGTGCCTTTACAAATTCATCGCTGAAACGGAAGCTGTTCACCAGTCCTCCGTCACGAATCGTTGCGTCAAAGACCTTGATGTCCGGTCTGTATGTCATTAAGTTACCCTTACGTTCCATGATATATGCCCTCTTTCAATTCATTGGTTTAAAGCTTTTAAGCTTTTATGTGTTAAAGCTTTTCGGTATGTTCTTATTGTATCACGTTTCCAGAAAAAAAGCAAGTGCACACAGCGGATTTTTTGAAAATCAGCGGTGTGCACAAAAATATATGTTGAAATTTGATTTGATGTATTATTTGAATTGCTTGATATTTTCCAAACAGTACTCAATGAAATCCGGAAGATTGGTATGTTTCTTTTTGACGCTTTTTGCAAGCCGGTCTCTGAACGTTTTGATTTCAGCGATTGTATCATTAGAGAGCGGCTTTTTGTTAATGGGAAAAATCTTGCTGTAATAGCTTCCTTTATCATCACATTTGATCCGTTTGGTCATAATACCGCTTTCCACCATCACATCCTCCAGATTGGTAATGGAGTAAACCGGCACAATGTATGGTGCAAGCCAGTGTCCCTCAAACATTGCACCGGATATGAAATCTTGCTTTTGCTGTTCTGTGCAGTCATCTGTGTCCATAATGATAAACAGCTTAAAATTGACAAGTTTTTTGTTTTTGCCCGTCCCAGTAGTTTCCACATCGTATTCTTTTAAAAAATTGTTCATGGTGGAAAATGGTTTTTTGTTTAGGTGTTCTTTTATAAGGGAAGTGATCTGGATACTGTGAGTACCATTATCTTTGGAATCAGGTTTGATATTCAAATGCAGATTACTGGTAATATATTTTACAATGTCCAATTCAGATTTTCCATGCACAATCACAACCGCTTTGAGGTAATTGGGATTACGAAGCTGTCTTTTTCCCGCCATTAATCCGTCACCTCGTCATTTTCCCCATCCTCACCAGCTTCTTTCAGCTCACTGATGATCTCGTCATAATCCACGCCGTCACCATAAGGAGTGCCGCCGAACAGTCCCTTGAGATACTTGATACGCATATTATCCGTGCCCTGAATTTTGTATTCGTCGAAGCAGATCGCTTCCTTGTTGCCCTCATAGTCCACGTTAATGAGGTAGGCACTGTGCTTGTCGATGGATTCGAGGAGCAGGGTATTGTGGGTAGTAATGATGAGCTGACCGGTGATATACGGTCTTGCACAGTCAATGATATTTTTCAGCAGGAGGTCATGGATGCCGTTGTCGATTTCATCGTAAACGACAGTACCGCCGAAGAATACGTCAAGAATAATACGAAATACGTCCAGTACTCTTTGTGTGCCAGCGGATTCTCTCGTAAAGTTAATGCGGCGGATCTTTCCTGCAATCATTTTGTCAAGATAGAGCTGATATTCATATTTGGATTCACTGATCTTTGTTATTTCATATTCCACATTCTTGATATCCGCATATGATTGAGTAAAGAACGTATTCAAAATTCGTTCAGCCCGTTCAAGATACGGCAAAGAATCTTCTTTTATTCTGCCGGAATCAAGGTGAATCGAAAAATTTCTTATCGCTGAACAAATCCTTTGTTCATTCCTCTGTGCCATTGTCTGACACACGCTGCGATTATTTACAGTAGCAGAAAACTGAAAGATTCTCTCTGTTACGCCTGTTCTTACATAACTGACATTCAGTTTCCTTTGTAAATTTGTAAAAATGCTGAGAAAAGTATGCTTACCCCAGTATTTTCTGATTTCAGCTTCAAACTCCTCTCTTACATCAGCCGAGGTGAAAAATCGTCCCCAGAAAGACATTTTGATTTCGGAATCTGCATTCTCAGAAATATGGTATAAAACGCCTCTTACCTTGTCCTGCATTCCATACAGTTTTTCTTCAACAATATGATCGGTAAATCTTAACAGATACGACCATTCTTGTCCATTAATGAGAAAACCATATTCTGCTTCTGCCGGAGCATCGCAGTCAATCATTCGGCAGCTGTTTATTTTTTCTTGAAAATCCCATTGTTCTGAAAGTGAGGACAAAATATTCCCTACCACACCATCATCAACAGCGAACTTGTTTTGCAGCTGCGAAACAGATCTTTGCATTTTTTCAAAATCATAAATAGAACGAATAGAATCACACAAAAAATCAATACTCTTCACAAAATTGGACTTACCGCTGCCGTTCTCGCCGTAAAGTGCAATAAAATTCTTTGCGGTCTTTGCATTTTTTCTGAAATTGAACGTAATATCACAAAAGGACATGAAGTTTTTTAAGCGAATATAAGTAAACATAATAATCTCCTCCGTAATTCTATTCTAACACATCCAGTCTTAAATGTCAATGATGATCAGAAAATTTCTTGTAAATTACATTAAAATTTCAAACATTATGTTGTTTAGAAGGACTTTCTTTGATATTATGCACGTCCGGAGCATGATTATTCCAAAAAGAACCCCCGTCCAAATCGGACAGGGGTTCATAGAGGGTCATCAACCCGCCAGATATTCCGGCAGTGTGAGTGTACCGCCGCTGCCGATATATGCAGCGTAGGTCAGGATGATGGCTGCGTCTGCGGCATCGAAATCGCCGTCAAAGTCCACATCCATGTCAGCTTCCTGCTCTGCGGTCAGACCGCTTTCATTGCCTGCACCGACTGCGGCAGCGGCAACGAGTACCATTGCAGCGTCGGAAGCGTCGCAGCTGCCGTCACGGTTAGCATCGCCGAGCGTATTGGAGGCAGCTTGAATTACATTGACCTTGAAGGAACATGCAGCTCTGACATCCTCGTTCATATCCGCATTGAAACCGTTATAAACGATCAGAACTTCCTGCTCGCCCAGTATTTCAGGATCATAGCCCTCGATTGTGAATGCTTCCGGATGATCCTGCGGATTGACGGAAAGATATTCTGCCTTTGCGACTCTGCCGTAAGAATGGATTGCAGTTACGCTGATACCGGTCAGATCCAGCTCCTCGCCCAATGCATATTCCAGTTTCTCCGGCAGGGCGTTCAGCTGCATGGATGCAGTAAAACGATCGGGGTCAGCTTCCAGATCCACATTCTCTACATTGAATTCAGCATATGCATGAACGTCCTCGTTCAGCTGATGATTGAATACGGTGTAGTGCACTGTGATGGTCTGAGTGCCGATCAGCTCAGGATCAATTGCAGAGATCGTGAAGTTTTCGGGATAGTCCAGCGGATTGATCTTTTCACACACCAGAATATCCGTACCATCCGAATAGTGATGCCATACATTGACATACAGACCTGTTGTGTCCAGCTGCTGATCAGGCTCGTACAGGGTCTTGACCGGTGCGGAGCAAATCTCTACCTCGGCTGTGAAATCCTCTGCCCCAAACAGCTCGCCGACAGTGACCTCAAAAGAAACTGCACATCTCACATCCTCATTCATGGCAGTATTGAAGCCCTCATAGACCACCAGCACGGTCTGTGTGCCGGAAGTATAGGGATCATAGCCCTCGATTGAGAACAGCTCCGGATGATCCTGCGGATTGATGCTCTCATATGCAAATTCTGAACCCGCTGCATAATTGTGGATGACGCTGACGCTCATACCGGTCAGGTCAAGCTCTTCACCGGGAATGTATTCCAGCTTCTCCGCCCATGACTCCACACGGATGTCAGCGGTGTAGCGGTCGGGATCCTCAGAAAGATCGACGATATTGACAGCGAAACTGTCGCTGCTGCGAACATCCTCGTTCAGCACATGGTTGAATGTTCCGTAGGTCAGGGTGATCTCAGCATCCATCTCGGGAGTGCTGCTGTCAAAGCCGGAGATGGTAAATTCATCCGGATAATCCATCGGATTGACACCATCCATCACAAGGAGCCACTCGCCCATATAGCTGTGGTATACATCGACCTCCATGCCCGTCAGGTCAAGGCGTTCATTCAGACCATAGAGTGTCTTGGTCGGAACGGTCACAACATCCACCATAGCAGCAAAGCTTGCATCGGAGGGGATGGGTTCGGTGGGGGCAGTGGGGTCTGTTTCAGGGTCAACGACCGTGGTCTGGCTGGTGGTGGTTCCGCAGTCATCATCCTCCGGCGGTGTCATCTGGAGGGATGTAGTGGTGGTGACGGAGGTGTGATCGGTTGCCTCCGTAGTCGTGGTTGTTTCTGTGGAAGTTTCGGAGGTTGTGGTGGTGGTTTCAGTGGTTGTCGTTGTCGTTGCGGTAGTAGTGGTGGTTGTCGTAGTAGTCGTTTCGGTGGTAGTTGTCGTGGTGGTGGTTTCAGGCTCTGTTTCACCCTCAGGATAACGGGTGATATGGTGCTCGAAAGTGCCCTCCATCTCAGCAAATGTGATCTCACGTCCCCAGTAGACCATGCTGTTGATGTTGCCCTCTGCGGCAATGATGCTGCTTTCTTTCACTTCCAGTACGATGATGGAGTGGAAGCTGTAGCGGAGAATATCGCCGACACGGACGGTGGAAGGGTCAAGTGTTTCGGTCATTCTTGCCGGAAGATCGCCGAATGCTGCATCACTGAGCATGAATGCAAAGGCAGCACAGCCATTGCCGCCGGCGTAGATGCCGCCCTTCCATGTGTAGGAATTGTCATTCGTCCATGTCATGCCGGTGGGGTAGTCCGCTTCCAGTGCTTTGATAGCATTGTAAACGGATTCGGCATCCAGCGACTGCTGGGCGAGGGGCATTTCCTGCACGGGTGCTGTGTACAGCGGTGTGTGATCGGCTGCACTGACGGTCGGTACACCGGCAGTCAACGCCATTGCCGCTGCAAGCATTGCGGAAATAAAACGATGTTTCATGGAATATTCCTCCCTAAAAAATGTATTTTTGCACATGAAAACGCACATCAAGATAATCCTGTTTTTTGATTCGTCCCTATTCGAAAACAGGATTTAACAGCAATCCCAAGGATTTTGAGAACTGCAAGATGTTCCGCATCCATGTACACTACCATTGTACACCATGAAAGCGGATTTGTCAATAGCTGACAGATCATGTTCATGCAAATCAATTTTCAAAAAACACGAAGTGACAGAGGGGACGGCACCGGTGAGGTGGGGGAAGTTCAGGCAAGCCCTGATTGAGAAAAATTGATTGATATGGATCATATTTGAAAAATGACTGATTCGGGGGAGGACAAAATTTTGTAAACCCCTGCAAAACCACTTGCAAGTTTTGTGAAAACATGTTATACTAAAAGGTAAGGCACAAATGTGCAGAATCATATGAAAGGGTAGTGTGAATTATGACAAAGATCACGATTTTCTCCGGCTTTCTCGGTGCCGGAAAGACAACACTCATCAAAAAGCTCATCGCTGAGGGCTATGTCGGCGAAAAGCTCGTGCTGATTGAAAATGAATTTGGTCAGATCGGTATTGACGGTGGATTTTTGCAGGATGCCGGCGTGGAGATCACCGAAATGAATTCCGGCTGCATCTGCTGCAGTCTGGTCGGCGATTTCGGCAAGGCACTCGAAAAGGTGCTCGCAGACTACCAGCCCGACCGCATCCTCATTGAACCCTCCGGCGTGGGCAAGCTCAGTGATGTCATCAAGGCTGTGGAGGGCATCCATGCCCATGACGTGATACTGGACGGCTTCACCACCGTGGTGGATGCCAAGAAATGCAAGATGTACCAGAAGAATTTCGGCGAATTCTTCGACAACCAGATCACCCATGCAAGCTGCCTGATCCTCAGCCATACACAGGGACTTTCGCAGGACAAGCTTGACGACTGCATTGCCCGTCTGCGTCAGTGCAATCCGGATGCCCCCATCGTCACCACCGACTGGGATCAGCTCACCGGTGCACAGCTCGTGGAGGCTATGACACGCAAAAACACCCTCACGGACGAGCTGGAACAGATGATGGAGGAGCAGAAGCATCACCACCATCATGACGGCGAGTGCTGCGGTCATCATCATCACGACCATGACGAAGAATGCTGCTGCGGTCACGATCATGAGCATCACCACCACGACCATGATGAAGAATGCTGCTGCGGTCACGATCATGAGCATCACCATCACGACCATGACGAAGAATGCTGCTGCGGTCACGACCATGAGCATCATCACCATGAGCATGACGAGGAATGCTGCTGCGGTCACAATCATGAGCGTCATCACCATGAGCATGATGAAAACTGCACATGCGGCTGTCATGACCATGAGCATCACCATCATCATGCAGATGATGTATTTGCAAGCTGGGGCATTGAAACTGCACAGACCTACACCTCCGAGGAGATCGAAAAGGCACTGGCTGCCCTGTCCGATGCGGAAACCTACGGCATGGTGCTCCGTGCAAAGGGCATTGTTGCAGGCGAGGACGGCAAGTGGATCCACTTTGACTATGTACCGGACACACCGGATGTGCGTTTCGGCTGTGCGGCAACGACCGGCAGACTGTGCGTGATCGGTGCAGGCATTCATGAGGATGCCATTGCAAAGCTGTTCCGTGCGGAATAAGGAGGGTTTCACATGCAGATGAATCAGATGGAGGATGTTCCGGTATATCTCTTTGTGGGATTTCTGGAATCCGGCAAAACGAAATTCATTCAGGAAACGCTGGAGGATGCTCGTTTCAACAACGGCGAAAAGACCCTGCTCCTGCTCTGTGAGGAGGGCGAGGAGGAATATGATCTCTCCAGATATCCGGGAAACAATGTGACGATGCATGTTATTGAGGACAAGGAAGATTTCAACGAAGAGAACCTCCGTGCAGTACTGAAGAAAAGCGGTGCAACGAGGGTCGTGCTTGAATACAACGGCATGTGGACGATTCAGGAGATGTTTGATGCACTGCCGATGGAATGGGCAGTCTATCAGGCAATGTGCTTTGTGGACTCCAATACCTTCCTGAGCTACAATGCGAACATGCGTGGACTGGTTGTGGACAAGATCAATGTATCGGAGCTGGTCGTATTCAACCGCTTTGCAGTGGGTGAGATGGATCAGGTGGAATTCCACAAGATCGTGCGTGGCATCAGCCGCCGCACACAGATCGCCTACGAAACGACGGACGGCGAGGTAGCTTATGATGACATTGAGGATCCGCTGCCGTTCGATGTGGAGGCACCGGAGATCGACCTGAAGGACGAGGATTTCGCACTCTGGTACCGTGACATCATGGAGGAACCGGAGAAGTACCACGGCAAGATCATGACATTCCGTGGCGTGGTGGCACTGGATCCGCAGTTCCCGAAGGGTGTATTTGCAGTGGGCAGGCATGTAATGACCTGCTGTGTGGATGACATTCAGTACTGCTGGCTGGCAGCGGAATGGAACAAGGCATCTCTGTTTGAAACCCGTCAGTGGGTAAGAGTCCGTGGCAAGATCTGCGTGCAAAAGCACAAGCTCTACCGTGGCAAGGGTCCCGTTTTGCAGGTGCAGGAGGTCATTCTGACGGATGCACCGGAGCAGGAAGTGGCGACGTTTTATTAAATAAATCAAAAAGGACGGTGCAGAAATTGCATTGTCCTTTTGATTTTTATTACATCTCCTATGTACATACTTTGAAAACAGACACCATACACATTTTTTACTTGACATCCCTCAAAATTTATGGCATAATGGATATGTGTGCAGTTGTTTCCAGCCGGAGGTCTGCGTTCTTCCGGTAAAATATTATGAGAGGAGCATGTTTATGCTGAAAAAAATCACAGGGGGTATTGTTTCTGCGGTGATGCTTGCTGCATCGCTCGGCACTGCCGGATTTGCGGATGCTGTCCAGAACCGGACGGTCGCTGCTGCGGATAACCCCAACTACGCCGAAGCCCTTCAGAAAGATCTCTTCTTCTACGAATGCCAGCAGGCAGGCCCGCTGCCCGAATGGAACAGAGTCGAGTGGAGAGCTGATTCCACCATGATCGACGAGATTCAGGGCGGCTGGTACGATGCCGGCGACCATGTGAAATTCAACCTTCCCATGGCGTTCACCGCTTCCATGATGGCTTGGGGTCTGTACCAGTACCCCGATGGTCTGGAGAAGTGCGGCGAGCTGGACACCTATGTCAACAACCTTGAATTCGTGATGGACTACCTCGAAGCCTGCGACCTCGGCGATGAGATCGTCTTTCAGGTCGGCAACGGCACGATGGACCATACATGGTGGGGTCCGGTCGAGCTTTATGAATACGGCATGACCGATCAGGGCAATTCCTATGAGGATGCCCGTGCGATCCTGAAATCCTCCGACGGCTGCTCCGCTGTATTCGGCGGCATGGCGGCGGCTCTGGCTGCCGGCTACTGTGCTCTTGAGGGCAGAGTGGATGATGCCAAGCGTGAGGGCTATCTTGCCGCTGCGGAGAACATGTTCAAGCTGGCGGATGCCTCCAAGAGCGACGCTGTGTACAACGACAGCAACGCCTCCGGCTTCTACCGTTCCAGCCACTTCTATGATGAGCTGTTCTATTCCTCCAACTGGCTGTACATCGCTACCGGCGATCAGGCATATCTCGATAAGGCGACCAGCTACATTCCGAACCTTGACAAGGAACTTGGTCAGGATGTCCTGAAATTCACATGGGCACACTGCTGGGACGACACCATGCAGGGTGCAATGCTGCTGTATGCGATCAACACCAAGAATTCCACCTATATCAACCATGTCGAAAAGCACCTCAACTACTGGCTCAATGATGTATCCGAGCTGGAGGGCGGACTTCGCTGGAACACCACATGGGGCTGTCTGCGTTATCCGCTGAACACCGGATTCCTTGCAGCGGTCGCATGCGATACCATCCTTGCGGACAAGAACACTGCTCCCTATGAGGAATTCTACAAGGAGCAGATCGACTATGTACTGGGTAACAATCCGCTGAACATGAGCTACATGGTGGGCTATGGCGAGAATTATCCGCACAACCCCCACCACAGAACCGCACATGCAAGCTGGAAGAACGACCTCGCCATCCCCGAGGAGAACCGCCACATCCTCTATGGTGCACTTGCCGGAGGCCCCAATCAGGACGGTTCCTATGAGGATGACCGCCAGAACTACATCAACAATGAGGTTGCTGACGACTACAATGCCGGTCTGACCGCACTGCTCTGCAAGATGGTGGATGTATACGGCGGCGAAACCGACCCGAATTTCCCTGAAAAGGAAGCACACGACGGTCCGGAAGTATTCGTGGAAACCCTCATGAAAACCTCCGCAGCCAGCGGCGTGACCCTGAGCCTGAAGTTCACCAACCACACCGCATGGCCGGCAAGAGTGGTGGACAATGTTTCCTACCGCTACTACATGGATCTGTCCGAGCTGATCGCAGCGGGCTATTCTGCAAGTGATGTCGTGATCCGTGTTGACCGTGATCAGGCGGCGATGTATTCCGGTGAGGGCGTGGCACCTGCACAGGTTTCCGCACCGATCCAGTATGACGGCAACATCTACTATATCGAAGTGACCTATCCGGACGGCAGAGCTGCTCTCCCGATTTCCGAGGGCAGACACCAGTGCGAGCTGATGCTGGCGATCGTATATCCGGACTACGGCAGCGGCTGGGATGCAGCAAACGACTTCTCCAATGAAGGCATTCTGGATTCCGAGGATCCGGTCGTTACGATGAACATTCCGGTTTATGTGGACGGAAAGCTGTACTACGGTACGGAGCCTGACGGCACGACCGCAAACGGCGATGCGGACATTACACCGGATGAAGAGGATCCGGCTGTACCCTCTGAGCCTGTACCGACCGAGCCTGAGGAAACGACCGAAAACGAAGAGCCTTCCAGTGATACAGAAAATACCTATGGAGATGTTAACTGTGACGGCAAGGTAAATATTTCGGACGTACTGGCACTGAACAAGAACCTGCTGGGCGGTGAAGTCCTGACGGACGAAGGCATTGCCAATGCGGACGTTGACCTCGACGGCAGCCCCACCTCCACGGATGCACTCAATATTCTGAAGTTTGTGATCAAGATTATTACGGTGCTGCCGGTGTAAAAGGTATCCTGCAAAAATCCGCACGAATCTAAATAGAAACAAAAAAGCCCCGAATATCGGGGCTTTTCTTTATTCGCTCACAACACGGTACATTTCCGCTGCATCCGCCTTGGTTGCATGCTCTGCTACGACGAGGACGCAGACCTTGACGGGCTTTGCCCCCATCTGGATCTCAATGATGTCGTTGACCTTGACATCATAGGAAGCACGGGCAACCTTGCCGTTGACAATGACCTTTCCTGCATCACAGGCTTCATTGGCAATGGTGCGGCGTTTGATGAGTCGGGAGTTTTTCAGATATTTGTCAAGCCGCATCGGGATCAGTCCTTCGGATTGACAGCATCCTTCAGACCTCTGCCAGCCTTGAATGCCGGAGCCTTGCCGGACGGGAGCTGGATCGGTTCCTTGGTACGGGGATTGAGGCAGACCTTCTCACGGCGTTCACGCACATCGAATGTGCCGAAGCCTGTCAGAACCACCTTTTCACCTGTTGCCAGTGTGTCACGGATGGTGTCAAAAATGAAATTCACAGTTTCCTCTGCTTCCTTCTTGGTGCAGCCTGTGTGCTTTGCGTACTTGTTGATGAGTTCGGACTTGGTCATGATAATTCCTCCTGTGTATTCTTTTGTTCATTTTTTTGTATCGCCTGACGGTCCTGCTGCTTGGCATCCGCCCAGTAGACATCCAGCTCCTCGATCGGCAGATCGGGCATGTTCTTCCCGTCCGCAGTCACGAGCTGTTCCGTGCCGGCAAAACGTTCTATAAATTTGTTTGTCGCCTTGGTCAGTGCTTCCTCTGCATCGATCCCCAGATGACGGGCTGTATTCACGCAGGAGAACAGCAGGTCGCCCAGCTCTTCTTCCATACGTTCTCTGCTGCCCTCGGTCATTGCCTCCTGCAATTCTGCACGTTCGGCACGCACACAGTCAAAAGCGGATGCCGCATCACGGAAATCCATTCCGGCTCTTGCGGCACGTTTGCCGATCTTCTGTGCCCTTGTCAGTGCAGGCAGGGACTTGGCAACGCTGCGGAGCGTATCCGCATAGGTTTCCTGCCCTTTTGTCTCTTTCTTGATGGCATCCCAGTTTTTCAGGACAGCTGCCGTGTCCTCCGCTGTAACATCACCGAATACATGGGGATGGCGGATAATGAGCTTCTTGCAGATCTCGTCGCAGACTGCGGCGAAATCAAACTGGTTTTCCTCCTGTGCCAGACGGCAGTGGAACACGACCTGCAAAAGCACATCGCCCAGCTCTTCCCGCATCAGCGGCATATCCAGCAGGTCGATCGCCTCCACAGCCTCATATGCCTCCTCCAGAAAGTCATTCCGGATCGAGGTATGGGTCTGCTCCTTATCCCAAGGGCATCCTTCCGGACTCCTCAGAAGTCTGACGATCTCCTGTAAATCTGCAATGTCATACTGCGGTTTCTGTTCAAATTCTACCATAGTATCCCCCCACGAGTGCTGTTATCTTGCGTCGATGAATCCGACCTTGCGGTACACCTTGCTGAGAATTCTCTGGGAATAACGCAGAGCCTCGGCATCGCAGCGTGTGTAGCATTCCTTGAGGTATGCCTTGTCTGCGATGAGCTTTGCATAATTCTCACGAACGGGAGCGAGATGGTCGGCAACTGCTTCGCCCACAGCCATCTTGAACGTACCGTAGCCCTGACCTGCGAACTCCTTGACCGCATCATCAATGGACTTGCCCGTTACAGCGGAGTAGATGGTCAGCAGGTTGTTGATGCCGTCCTTACCCTCACGGAAGCAGATCTCTGCCTCGCTGTCGGTCACTGCACGCTTGAATTTGCGGATGATGGTGTCCTTGTCATCCAGAATGAGGATGCAGGCATTGGGGTTGTCATCGGACTTGGACATCTTCTTAGTCGGCTCCTGCAGGGACATGACCCTTGCACCGACGGGGGAGATGTACGGCTCCGGAACGGTGAACATATCGCCGTATCTGCTGTTGAAGCGGCGTGCGATGGTTCTTGCAAGCTCAAGATGCTGTGTCTGATCGGCACCCACGGGAACGAGGTCGGCATTGTATGCCAGAATATCCGCTGCCATGAGTACGGGGTAGTCAAACAGACCTGCGTTGATGTCATCCGCATGACGCTGGCTCTTTTCCTTGAACTGCGTCATTCTGGACAGCTCGCCGAACTGTGTGGAGCAGTTGAGGATCCACGACAGCTCCGCATGGGTCTTGACATGGCTCTGGATGAACAGCAGGGACTTGTCGAGGTCGATGCCGCATGCCAGCAGGAGTGCATAGGCTTCAAGGGTATTGCGTCTGAGCTTTGCCGGTTCGATCCTGACTGTGATGGCATGCAGGTCAACCACGCAGTAGATGCAGCGGTATTCGTCCTGCAGGGGCTTCCAGTTGCGGATCGCACCGATGTAATTGCCCAGCGTAAAGGTACCCGTCGGCTGAATGCCGCTGAAGATCAGCTTTTTCTCCTGAGCCGGCTGCTGTGCCTGTTCACTCATGCCTGACCGCCTTTCGCAGCTTCCTCCTGATCTCGCATCTGAGAAAGACGCAGTGTTGTCATTACCTGCTGATACAGATAGTGAATCACACGCTTCTCACGTTCGAGAGTCGGAAGGTTGCGGGGGTCGATCTCTACCTTGAAAGTGCCACGCTTGGTCATCAGGTATACATAGTGCACACCGTTTGTGGGAAGCGGGAACTGGGATGTTCTTTTGGCGAGGGGCTTGAGCTGGTTGGCATTGACAACCAGATTTCTTGCTGCCTGTACAGCGGACTTGTATTTGGTGGAAGCACCTGTGTACTCTGCACCATTGTTGAAATAGAGGTTTGCTGCACCGTTGATGAAGCATACCATTGTCACCATGATCACGGGGCTCATGGGCATATCCACGATCACACCGTATACCTCGTCGGACTTGAACTTCATATTGGAGAACTGTGCCGGCGGGATGTGCAGTGCACTGCTGCGGGTTGCCAGATACTTAGGAGTCACCGGATACGGATCCAGCGGAGAACGTCTTACTACTGCCATGATTCAAATTTCCTTTCATATTAAAATAAAGATAATGTTTTGATATATGTGTACGGCAATTATTCGCCGAACATTTCCTTTGTCAGCTTTCCGAGGATCTCCACGCCACGGTCGATGGCTGCATCGGTGGGAGTGGAATAATTCATGCGGAAGGAAGTGGTCTTGTCGGATTCACTCACCATGAATGCACTGCCCGGCACCACGGCGATCTTGTATTCCGAAACGGCTCTTGTGCAGAAGCCCATCATATCGCAGTCCTCGGGGAGGGTGCACCAGATGAACAGACCACCCTCGGGACGGGTGAAGCTGATCTTCTTGGAGAATGCCGCATCCATGCCGGCAAGCATTCTTTCGCACTTCTGCTTGTAGATGCCACGGAGCATTGCCAGATGTGCATCAAAATCATACTCCTGCATGAACTGGTACGCCAGCATCTGACCGAAATTATTGGTCTGCACGTCGGAAACCTGCTTGCAGACCACCATCTTGGAGATGATCTCCTTCGGTGCGATGGCATAGCCCACACGAATACCGGGGGCAAGCACCTTGGAGAAGGAACCTGCGTAGATCACTCTGCCGTCAGTGTCAAGGGTCTTGATGCTCGGCACATGCTCACCTGTGAAACGGAGGTCGCCGTAGGGGTTATCCTCGAGGATCAGGGTGTTGTACTTCTGTGCGAGGGCATAGATCGCCTTGCGTCTTGCAAGGGTCGTGGTCTTGCCGGTGGGGTTCTGGAAATTGGGGATGATGTAAATGAGCTTGGTGTTGGGGTTTGCTTTCAGAGCATCCTCCAGAGCATTCAGCTCCATGCCTTCGTCATCCAGCGGTACGCCCACCAGATTGACATTGTAGGACTTGAAAGCGTTCAGCGAGCCGATGAAGCTCGGTGCTTCGCAGATGAGGGTATCACCGGCATTGCACAGGGACTTGCAGGCAAGCTCCATGACCTGCTGTGCACCGGATGTCATGATCAGCTCCTCACGCTCTGCATCAAAGCAGTCCGCCTGAGCCATGCGTGTTTTCATCATCTCACGCAGGGGGGTGTAGCCCTCCGTGATGCCGTACTGCAAAACTGCAATGGGGTCTTTTTCCAGCATCTTAGCGGAAATTTCCTTGACCGCTGTGATGGGGAATGCCTCGGGGGCAGGGTTGCCGGCTGCGAAGGAGATGACTTCGGGGTCTGCGGTATATTTCAGAATTTCACGGATGGCGGAAGCCTGAAGCTGTGAAACCTTCTCTGAAAACTGATAATTCATGTCGTTCATTCCTTTTGCATAGAACTCTTTGCATGCGGTTTTCTCTGTTGGTTTTACCGCAAAGGCAAAGGCTTATTTCTATTATAACACATATTTTTGATTTTGGCAACATAAAAATCTAAAAGAGTGAAAAAATTTACATAGAAAGGATGTTTGTATGAAACCTCAGTCATTTCTCAAAGGCTCCCTCCTGCTCGGACTGTCCGCATTGACAGCAAAATTACTCGGTGCACTGTTCAAGATCCCCCTGACATCGCTCCTCGGAGGGACGGGCATGGGGTATTTCAGCTGTGCCTACGGGCTTTTTCTTCCATTATATGCAGTGTTCGTGACCGGACTTTCCACTGCCGTGGCAAGACCTGCCGCTGCCTGTGCCGCACGGGGGGACATTGCCGGAGCACTGCGGATCCGGCAGGTCGCACGGCGGCTCTTCCTCGCCGGAGGGCTTGGGGGCATGCTCCTTGCCCTCCTCTGTGCAAAGCCCTTTGCCCTGTATACCGCCGAAAGTCCGGAGGCATTCCCTGCCGTCCTTGCCATTGCACCGGCGGTGCTGTTCAGCTGTCTGACAGCAGTGGAGCGTGGATTTCATGAGGGGCTTTGCAGCATGTACCCCACCGCTGTTTCTCAGGCGATCGAAGCCCTGTGCAAGCTGCTCTGCGGTCTTTGGTTCTGTCATCTGGTGATGGAAGCCCCCGAACTTCCGCCCTTTCTTGCCGGTTACAGCCGTGAGGGACTGGCGGCAGCAGCGGCAGTGCTCGGCGTGACGGTATCTACGGCGGCAGGCTGGCTCTGTACGCTCCTGTTCAGTGCCGGAGCAAAGAATGTACAGCCCTCCCGTACAGTACCGGCTTCCTCCGTGATTAAGACGCTGTTTTCCGTCATGATCCCCGTTGCCCTCGGTTCGCTCGTGACGAACCTGACCTCCCTCATTGACCTTGTGACCGTCATCCGCAGCCTGAATGACCGGCTCAATGCCGATCCTGCAGCATTCTACGAGGGCACATCCCTCTCCTCCGAGATCCTCCCCAAGGATGCCGCCGCCTTTGTCTACGGCTCCTATATGGGACTTTCCGTGACGGTGTTCAACATCGTGCCGGCTCTGACGAATATGTTCGGAAAAGGCGTGCTCCCGTGCACCGCACAGGCGTGGGCAAGGGGGGAACGTGCCAAGGCAGCGGAGTATGCCGGGCAGGTGCTCGTGCTCACGGCAATTGCCGCAGCACCTGCCGGATGCGGTATTTTCGCTCTCTCCAAGGGCATTCTTGAATTTCTCTTTGCTGGAAAGACTGCCGAGATCGCCGCTGCCTGTGACGGTCTGCACGGGCTTTCCGCCGGACTTGTCTTTCTGTGCCTTGCGTTCCCCGTGTTCAGCATTTTGCAGGCGATCGGAAAAGCCGGCATTCCGGTGAAGATCATGCTTGTTGGCACGGTCGTGAAGCTTGCCGGAAACCTCCTGCTCATCCCCAGCCTGTACACCGCTGGAGCCGCACTTTCCACCAGCCTGAGCTATGCGGTCATCCTCGTGCTGGCTCTGCTGGCACTGCACAGGGAGCTTGGGGAGATGCTGCATCTCGGCAAGCCCCTGCTTTGCATCGTGTATGCCGCTTTGATGTGCGGTGCGGCGGCATGGCTCGCCTACTCCCGTCTCCTGCCGTACCTCCCCCAGCGTCCGGCACTTCTCGCAGCGATCGCTGCCGGCGGTGCGGTCTATCTGCTCGTGCTTTTTCTGGGAATGGGCAGGGAGCTGAAAGAAATGCTGAAAAGCTGATGCAAAATTGCTGTGCAAACCCTTAAAAATGGCGAATTCTCCAAAAACAGACCTTCCCATTTGTGCAGATAGCAGAAAGGTTGTAAACTATTTTTGCGTCTGCTTGCAAAAATATGGATTTTTGCTATAATTAAAGTGAATGACTGCAACAGAGGAGTCAGCAAAGAAAGGAAGGTATTTTATGAAGTTCAGACGAAAAATCACAGCCGCATTGGCGGCGGCAGCTCTGCTCCTGACGGGTACTGCCGGCATGCTGCCGGTATCCGCTGTGGAGCTGCAGCCCGCCGCAGAATCGCAGATCCTTGCAAAGGGCACACATGGGGTGATGACCTACGAAAATTACGGCGGCTACGTTGTCATCACCGGCTGTTCCACTGCCGCCGCATCCGTCGATATTCCGGCGTATATTGACGGCGTTCCGGTCACGGGCATTGGTGATATGGCGTTCTATTACTGCACCAATCTCACGAGCGTCACGCTCCCCAACACCCTTACCTCCATCGGTGCACAGGCATTCCAGTACTGTGAAAAGCTCCAATCCCCGGTGATTCCCGAGGGTGTGCGTTCCATCGGCACGGAGGCATTCTACGGGTGCTATGCCATCACAAGCGTATCCCTCCCCTCCACGCTGACCTCCCTCGGTGAGGGTGCGTTCACGTTCTGCAAGATGTCCAGCATTGTGCTGCCGGCAGGTCTGACCTCCATCCCCGATTCCACATTCTATTACTGCACGAACCTCACAAGCGTCACCATTCCGGCAAGCGTGACCTCCATCGGCAACTGGGCGTTCAAGGACTGCACCGCCCTGACCGATGTCTATTTCGGCGGCACACAGGAGCAGTGGAATGCTGTTTCCATCGGCAAAAGCAACGCCTACCTCTCCGCTGCCACGATCCATTGCAGCGGTACACAGGATCCTGTGACCACGGTTCCGACAACCACAACCACAACGACGACTACCACAACGACGACTACTACGACAACGACCACCACTACAACGACCACAACGACGACTACTACCACCACCACGACCACAACAACGCCACGCCCCACCACGACCACCTCCACCACCACAACGACTCCCAGACCTACGACCACTACCTCCACCACCACAACGACTCCCAGACCCACGACCACTACCTCCACCACGACAACAACCCCCAGACCTACGACAACAACCTCCACCACGACAACTCCCAGACCTACGACCACAACCTCCACAACCACGACAACTCCCAGACCTACGACCACTACCTCCACAACCACGACAACTCCCAGACCCACAACCACAACCTCCACGACCACGACAACCCCCAGAACATCCACGACTACCACAACGAGCACAACACAGCCCTCAGGTGAGGCAAGCTTTGTGAATATGCCCTCCACGATGAAGGTCGGGGATGTGGCATGGTGCGGAATTTCCTCCCAGAACGGCAAGCTGAAAAATGCCTATGTCGAAAATACCGATATTATCGCATTTGACGGAAATCCCGATACTACGAATGCTTACTACATCAACCTGACGATCCGTGCAGTGGGTGCCGGTACGACCCGGATCATTGCAGTCACCGAAAATGGAGAAATGAGCTATACCATCACCGTCACCGGTGACGGCATTATCAGCACAACGACCTCCGCAGCAACAAAGACAACCACCACTACAACAACCACGACGACTACCACAACCACCACAACGACTACCACAACAACGACCACACGCCCCACGACCACCACTACGACCACTTCTACCGCACCGCAGACGACTGAAACCACCACTACCACAACGGAAACAGAAACCGGCGTGCTTGGCGATGTGAATGACGACCGGACGGCGGATGCCGTGGATGCGGCAAGAATTCTTTCCGCAGCGGCTGCGATCGGCTCCGGACATGCAAGCGGCTTCAATGCACAGCAGGAGAAGAATGCCGATGTCAACAAAAACGGTGCCTATGATGCCGCAGATGCTGCACTCGTTCTCCAGTACGCTGCTGCTGTCGGTTCCGGCTTCACAGGTACGATGGAAGAATATCTCAGATAGCAACAAAGCCATTCCAGAGCTGCTGCACTTACGGTGCGGCAGTTCTATTTTTATACAGTTTGTAATTGTAATTCAATAATTTAGTAAAATTTAATCAAAAACCACTTGCATTTATGTGGAATATATGGTATACTATAGTATAATGCAGTTCATGTGTCCATGATCTATTTCAGGAGGTACATATATGTCTTTTTTGGATAAACTCAGTGCAAATGTGACGAATGCCGGCAGAATCGGCTCCCAGAAAATCAAAAACATTTCCGAAGCTAACAGCCTTTCCAATGAACAGCGTCAGGAAAGACGCAATATTCAGGAAACAATGAACGAGATCGCAAGACTCTATTTCGAGAAGTACAAGAATGATCCGAATGCGGAATTCGCTGAACAGATCGCTTCCATCAAGACTTCTGAAAAGCATATTGCAGAGCTTCAGGCACAGATCGAGGAAGTCCGTGCAAGAGAACCGGAGCTGGTGTTCGTTCCCGAGGAACCCAAGGTGCAGAGAACACCCACAGCGATGGTCTGCATGCAGTGCGGTCATTCCTACCCTGCCGGTGAAACTACCTGCAAGAACTGCGGCTACCAGCTCATCCCCCAGCACGGCAATATCCCCAAGGGTGCGGCTGAACCCCAGCCCCAGACCGTTGCTGAGAACTGGTATTCCCAGCCCGAACAGGCTGCCGATGCTGCAAAAACAGAAGCTCCCGAACAGCCCGAAACCCCTGCACAGCCGTCCGCTGCCGGCAATGTTTCCACTGGTGAGCAGTCCTCTGCACGTTTCTGTGCGTACTGCGGCAAGCCCTGTCTGGAGGGTCAGGCATTCTGTGCAAACTGCGGTAAGAAACTTTAAAATTGTTGTATAATTCATAGTTTATTTACAAAAAACTATTGCAAAATTCGGAGGAATATAGTATAATCTTAATAGTGAAAAAAGGGACCTCCGATTATGACAGAAAGGATTAGCCGAATGCATCGGCGGTGATGATACTTGTCAGAAAAAAACATCCATATTGCGGTCATTATTTCCACCATTGACGAAGAGTATCAGAGCGATATTTTAAGCGGCATCCGGCACTATGCACGGGAGAATCAGATCACACTGGAGCATTTTGTTGCGTTTGGAAATGTCGGCGGAGATATGCGGCATGATACCGGTGAATATAATATCTTCAATCTTGCAAATTTCAAGCGGTTTGACGGTGTGATCCTTGTCATCAATACCATCCAGCTTGCAGACAGTATGGAAAATGTCATTGCCAAGGTACGCAATGCAGGCATTCCGGCGGTCTTTATCGACAAGGATGTTCCGGATTTCTATACGATCGGTATTGACAATGAAACAGCCATGCAGAACATGGTGGAGCATTTCATTATCAGGCATGGATTCACCCGCATCAATTATGTTTCCGGTCCTGCGGATAATGTGGAAAGCCAGCTGCGTCTGAAAGCTTACCGCAGTACACTCGAAAAACACGGCATTCCGGTCGAAGAAGAACGCATCTTCCACGGCAATTTCATGTCCAAGGACGGAACTGCCGCTGTACAGGCGTTCCTGCACTCCGCAGCGGAGTTTCCGCAGGCGATCGTCTGTGCCAATGATCTGATGGCGATTGCAGCCATGAATGCCCTGACACAGCACGGTATGCGTGTGCCCGAGGATGTGGCAGTGTCCGGCTTTGATTACATCTACAACGGGCGGAATTTCGCCCCCTCCCTGACCTCCGTCCAGCGTCCGCTGGTGAAGGGCGGTCAGCTTGCATGCGAGATGATCCTAAACCACCTGCGGGGCATCCGGCAGGAGAGGAGCACCATTCTCGATACCAGCTGCCGTTTCTCCCAGAGCTGCGGCTGCTGCGAAGCTCCGGTCATGGATACTAACGAATTCAAGCAGAGAAATTTCAATGTACTTGAACACTATACAATGGACATTTCCCTCATCAGCCGCATGGGAACTGCCTTTGCGGAATGCGATAATCTCGAAGAGCTGACGGTCAGCCTTCAGAAATTCATTCCCGAAATGCAGTGCGAGGAATTCTACCTCTGCCTGTGCGACGGCTGGAAGCAGGGCATCATGATGGATGAAATGACGGAGGAAAACTACCTCATGAACATCCTCGCCCCGAACAATTTCATTGTTTCCGGCTTTGGCAAATGGGTGCAGGTGCCCCTTGCCTACAAGAACGGGGAATACTTCAGAATGGACGATTTTCCGGTTTCTGAGATGCTGCCGGGGCTGTTTGATGCGGAGAATGAGGCTGGTGACTATTATTTTGTGCCGCTGCATTTCCGTGAACGCTGCATCGGTTACTGCGTCTTTAAAAACAGCGGTTTCCCGACACACAGCAAGCTGTTCAACAATGCAGTCATGAACATTGCCAATGCTCTGGAGAGCGTCCGGAAGATCATCTGTCTCGATCAGGTGACAAAGAAGCTCAACAAGCTGTATACCATTGATCCGCTGGCGAACATCAACAACCGCAACGGCTTCCGTATCTGCACACAGCAGCTGTACAGCTACTGCATCAATACGAAAAAGCCCGTAATGCTGATGTTCCTTGACATGGACGGACTGAAAACCATCAACGATACCTACGGGCATAAGGACGGTGACAATGCCATCATTGCACTGTCGGATGCACTGCGGACTGCCTGTGCAGGCGGTGAGATCTGCTGCCGTTTCGGCGGTGACGAGTTCATTGTCTTTGCGGCGGATTATACCGAGGAACGTGCACAGATCCTCAAAAACCGCATCCAGCAGCTGCTCGATGAGGTCAATGCTTCCGGTAAGATGCCCTATCCGATCGGTGCGAGCATTGGTTATCATATTGCTGTGCCGGAGCGTGGGGTGGATCTGTTCCAGCTTGTCACGATTGCGGACAACATCATGTATGCAGAGAAAAAGAAGAAGAAAACATCCCGATACCTAAAACGCCGTGCGGTACTTCCGGTACTTGCTTCCCCTGAGGAGGCACAGGAGGCGGCAGACGCTGCATCCGACGATGCCGAGGAGGAATCCTGAGCGTAAAAACTACGCCATGTTCTGTCCCTCCCGCACGGCGGGAGGGATGGAAGGATGATAATGGAAGAAACCGCCTGTTGTGAAATGGGCGGTTTTTTTGCGGTATTTCGGGGGATGCTATGAAAAAGGAGGATGGACATGCACGAGAAGATCAGAAATTACGCCGTTGTGGGAACGGTCGGACTGCTGACGGCGGTGCTGTCGCTTTGCAGCTGGCTGGGAAAGGATGCGGCATTTTCCGAGAGCGAACGGCGGGCACTGGCACAGAAGCCGGAATTGTCCGCAGAATCGGTGCTTTCCGGCAGTTTCATGACGGATTTTGAGGTCTATACAGCGGATCAGTTTCCGCAGCGTGAAACATTCCGCACGATGCACAGCCTGCTCCGGCTCGGTGTATTCCGGCAGTCGGACACGGATGGGCTGTACATGCAGGACGGGTACCTCGCCCAGATGCAGTATCCGCTTGCAGAAGCCATGCTCGATCATGCGGGCGAAAAATTCCGCTGGCTCTATGAGCAGTACCTGACGGATTCGCAGGTTTATTTCTCGATTGTGCCGGACAAGCATTATTTTCTTTCGCAGGAATCCGGCAGGCTTTCGCTTGACTACGGAGCACTTGTGGAGGGGATGCGTGAGAGAACGGAATATATGCAGTATATCGACATATTCCCGTATCTCGACATCACCGACTACTACCGCACGGACACGCACTGGCGGCAGGAGTGCATACAGGATGCAGCCGGAGCGATCGCCGAAGCGATGGGCACGGAGCTTGCAGCGGAGTATGAGCTGCGTGAAACGGGGCATCCGTTCCGTGGGGTGTACTATGGTCAGCTTGCACTGCCGGTGGAGCCGGATGGGATGTATTATCTTTCCAATGAAATGCTGGACGGCTGCATCGTAACGAGCTACAACACGGGGCTTCCGGTGCAAAAGCCGATGTACGACATGGAAAAGGCAGCCGGACGGGATCCCTACGAGCTGTTTCTCTGCGGTGCGGATGCACTGGTAACGATCGAAAACCCCGAAGCTGCGTCGGATCGGGAGCTGATCGTGTTCCGTGATTCATTCGGCAGCAGTCTGGTTCCCCTGCTTGCGGAGGGATACAGTAAGATCACGGTGATTGACATCCGCTATGTCCAGCCGGCAATGCTGGGAAATCTGGTGGAATTCAAGGGACAGGATGTGCTGTTTTTGTACAGTACTCTGATTTTAAATAACAGTCTGGCGTTGAAATGAAAAAAGCTCCATCCTGCGAAGGGATGGAGCTTTCAGTCTGTCGAAAAGCCTTGTTAGATTCAAAGGACGAAGTCCCTTGGCGGGTTGAGGGTACGCAGTACCCTCGCAATATAGCCCCTCCCCCTCTGGGGGAGGGGTTGGGGTGGGGGCAATCTTTGGGGTTCTAACCCCCAAAAAAGACTTTTTTGATATATGTACTCATTTCACCGTCAGCAGCGAAACCACAAACTGATTCTCCTCCTCGGCTGCCGCAGATGCCTTGCCGTTGAGGTAGCTGACGTGGAGCAGGTAGGAAACGAGATTGCCGCTTTCCTTGTCCTCATAGTGGTATTTGTAGGTTTCCACAACGCCCTCGCTTGTGTACTTGGTACGCAGGGGGGCAAAACCGATGTATTCCTGCACTGCTGCGGAATCCATTCCGGTGTTGATCATTGCAGCGTCAACATGTCCCCTCGTTTCCACGCCCTGCCCGTAGGTCTTGAGCTGGGTGTAGTCGTAGTAGGTCACTTCCGTGATGACGTTGTTCACAGTTCCGGCAAAGATCAGCCATTCCGGAACGGAAACCCCGCTGACCTCCACGGACTTGCTGCTTTCATACAGATAGGAATACTCCTGTGCCGCCGCTGCCGCATTCACACAGGCATAGTCGGATGAACCGGTAAGCTCCACCTTGGTGTATTTCTCCGCAGTTTCGGGACTTACGCCGATCTGCTCGGAAAGGGAACGGGCATAGCGTGCACCGTCATTCTTCCACGCATTCACCTTTGCGGAAATGAGTGCAATGATGGCGACGATGACGATCACGCCGAAAAGAATGGCTGCTGCCTGAGGAGAAAAACGACGTTTTACCTTCCTCGGCTGTTTGTTCTGTGCATTGGTTGTCTGTGGCATGTGATTTCCTCCTCTTGAAAAATAATGGATCGCCCTTGTTTTCGGGGCTTCATTCCGCACAAGCGGAAACGGGTCGTGTTTACAGATGCAGCAGACCTCTGCTGAGCATCTCCTGAGCTGCCAGAAGTACGCCGATCCGGCTGCTGTTGTAGCTGATGCCGCCCTGCATCCATGCGGCATACGGCTCACGAAGCGGAGCATCCGCAGAAAGCTCGATGGATGCACCCATGGTGAATGCTCCGGCTGCCATGATGACCTGACTGGAATAGCCCGGCATGTCCCACGGCTCGGGGGTCACATAGGAATCGATCGGGGAACCCTTCTGGATCCCCTGACAGAACGCAATCAGGTTTTCCGGTGTCTGGAGCTGGAGTGCTGTTACGATGTCCCCCCTCGGTTCATCCGCACGGGGCGAGCAGGCAAAGCCCAGCTCTGTGAACAGCTCTGCTGCAAAAGCGGCTGTTTTCAGGGCATTTGCGGTGATGTCCGGTGCTAAGTACAGACCCTGATACATCTCACGGTTCATACCGAGGGTCGCTCCGACCTCCTTGCCCATGCCGACACAGGTCAGGCGATAGGCACATAATTCGACAAGCTTCGAGCGTCCGGCGATATAACCGCCCGTTCTCGCAATGCCGCCGCCGGCATTCTTGATGAGCGAACCGATGATGATGTCGGCTCCCACATCCGTCGGCTCCCTGTCCTCGACAAATTCACCGTAGCAGTTGTCCACCATGATGACCGCATCCGGATTGCCTTTCCGGACTGCCTGCACCATCTGTGCAATGTCGTCAATTGTGAATGCACGGCGGAGGGAATAGCCCCTCGACCGCTGAATATAGGCGACCTTTGCCCCCTTCACTGCCTCCGGAATCGCTGCAAGGTCTGCTTTGCCATCCTCCAGCAGATCGACCTGACCATAGGTCACGCCGTAATCCGCAAGGCTGCCGTTTCCGGCTTCGCCTGCAATGCCGATGACCTCTTCCAGCGTATCATAGGGCTTTCCGGTGATGGATACGATCCGATCCCCCGTCCGCAGTACGCCGAACAGTGCCACGGAAAGTGCATGGGTGCCGGATACGAAATTGTGCCGTACCAGTGCATCCTCCGTATGCATCACATCCGCCCAGACGGTATCGAGCGTATCACGTCCGATGTCGCCGTAGCCGTAGCCGGTCGTACCGCCAAGGCATGCCTCGCTGACCTTGTTGTTTGCAAAGGCAGCCAGAATCTTTGCCGCATTATTTGCCGCTGTTTCGTCAATTTTCGTAAAACATGCCGCACAGTTCTGCTCCGCCCTCTCTGCGAGTGCGAGCAGACGGGCATCTATCTGAAAATAATCAAGAATTCCCATTGTCTAAACGACCTTTCTGTAAATTATCCTTTTCCTGCTCCATCCTTTCGAGCACATATTCCGTTTCCAGTGCCCGAAAACCGATCTCACGGTAAAAGCTTTCACGGATGTCCAGTGCATAGAGCACTGCCGTTTTGCCGAACTGTGCAAGGAATCCGGCAAGCCACCGCAGGAAAATGCGGGCATGTCCCAGTCCTCTTGCCTCCGGACGGGTCGCCACCTGCCCGACCAGCACATGGTTGTCAATGTCGAACATGATGCTTGCCGTGGTATCCTTCCGGTACGTCATTACACGGCTCACGCCATGCCGGCAGCGGTGGGAGGTATCGGTCAGCCAGAGGGCATAGTCCTGCAAATTCGGGAAGCCTGCTGACAGGATCTCATAAACCTCGGCAAGGGGCGGATGGAAATCCACGGTTTCCTCCGCATCCACCGGTGCATCATCGGGCACAAGCTCGAACATGGTGCGGTGCAGGCTCCGGTATTCCGGCAGACGATCCGCAAGCATGGTGCGGACAGGCTCATTGCATTCGACACGGAACGGCTGGTGCATTTGCAGGAACACTGCCAGATCCTCCGCATCCTCCTCCTGCACATTGCAGATGAGCACTGTGTCATTGAGCCGCAGCATCACGCCATTTTCGCCCACGGCGTAGAACTGGCAGAAGGAATATCCCAGTCCATACGCCTTGTAATAAGAAAACATTTTCCGTCCACGCCAGCTCTGCCGCAGCAGATCCGTGTCCAGTTCGCTGTCAATTTCTAATTGTCGTATCATAATTCTTCCATCTTCTCCAGCAGTTTTGCAGTGAGATTCAGACACTGCTCCATATCACTCAGCTGTGCGGTACAGGAGGGTGAATGCAGGCATCTGCACGGTACGGAAATCGCCAGTGTCCGCACACCGCTGCGTGATACATGCACTGCCCCTGCATCATTGCCGCCTGCAATGCGGCTCTTGGTCTGGCAGGGAATGCCCATTTCATCGGCAAGCTCAAATGCGATCCGGTACAGCTCCTTGTCATAGATGGTGCTTCTGTCCATGAAGGACACCACAGGACCGCCGCCCAGCCTGCACACTGCCGCATCCCCCGTTACGCCGTCAAGATCCGCTGCGGTGGTTGCCTCAAGGATCAGGGCAAAATCGGGGTTGATCGTATATGCTGCCGCACGGCTGCCACGCAGTCCGATCTCCTCCTGTACGAAGAAGGCGAACCACATATCATAGGGAAGCTCCTGTTCCAGAAGCTCCAGCATCACTGCACAGCCGAAGCGGTCATCAATTGCCTTTGCCGTTACTCTGCCGCCGCCGAGGGCGGTGTATTCTCCCATGAAATAAATGCTGTCACCGGGGGAAACGAAGCGTTTTGCATCGTCCGCATCCTTTGCACCGATGTCGGCATAGAGAGCATCCATTTTCGGCTTTTCGTCACGCTGGGAGCCGGAAAGCAGGTGGATGGGCGTGGAGCCGATCACACCGGGGAGCTTCTGTCTGCCGACCATGACATTTCTGCCGAGTACCACATCCGCATCCACGCCGCCGACTGCGGCAACGGAGAGTGTGCCATCCGCACGGATGCCGGTCACGATCAGACCGACCTCATCCATATGTGCACCGAGCATCACCGTCTTATCCGGCGTGTTTCTGCCCTTTTTATGCACGAGCAGATTGCCGAGGGGGTCGGTTTTCATTTCGAGAATATCGGGGATCTGCGAGATCTTTTCCACAAGGAAGTCATGCACAGCATTCTCCTCACCGGAAACGCCGCAGATACCGCAGAGAGTTTCAAGATACTTCAGCATCACTTGCACCTCCTCAGATATGCCGCCAGCAGGTCGCCCGTCATGGCGACATCCTTGAGCGAAATGATCTCCGCCGGTGTGTGCATATAGCGAAGCGGAATGGAAACGGTACACGCCTTCACACCGCCACGGCAGACGGAGAACTGATCCGCATTCGTGCCGGTCGTGCCTGCCATGACTTCATACTGCCACGGAATGCCGCAGGCATCCGCAGCCTCGCAAAGTCCCTTGGTCACGGACTTGGAAAGTGACGGGGAGAAGCCGATCATCGGACCTTCACCCATTTTTCCGGTCTTGGTTTCGCTGTCGCCGAGATTCCGTGCAAAGCTCACATCCACGGCAAGTGCAATGTCGGGGTCAGCCGCATAGCAGCCGATCTTTGCTCCACGTTCGCCGACCTCCTCCTGTGTGGAAAACTGCACTGTCACACGGCAGGGAAGCTCCTCATCCTTGACGCTGTGCAGTGCACTCAGGATCGCCGCAACACCGCAGCGGTCATCGAGTGCCGGAGAGGTGAAGCGGTCGCCCAGCATACGGGCGATGTGTCCGGCGAAGGTCACGCTGTCACCGGGGGAGAGGATCTCCCGCAGCTCCTGTGCAGAATAGCCCGTATCAATGCGGACATCCTCGAATTGCAGGACTTTTTCATCACCGCTTGTCAGATGGGGCGGCATGGCACACACCACGCCGTCAATGCATTCTCTGCCGTGCAGGTGCACCCTCTGTGCCGGCAGGAGTCTGCGGTCGATGCCGCCGACATTGCCGACGGTCACAAAGCCGTCCTCCGTGATGCTTGTCACCACCATGCCGATCTGGTCGATGTGGGCATCGAGCAGGACATGGGGTGCGTCGGGGTCGGGATTTCCGCAGGTGCCGATGACATTCCCATGGGAAATGTGTGTATCCGGACAGTATAATTTCAGAAATTCCGCAGCGGTCGCAGCCGCCGCTGTTTCATCTCCGGAGATGCCCGTCACCCGACAAAGGGCGGTGAGCATATCCGCAATGATCTGTGTTTTCATCAGTTCAGCTCCTTTACCAGCCGCTTGTAGTGCTGACCACGCACTTCAAAATTCGGGTAGAGGTCAAAGCTTGCACATGCAGGGGAAAGCGTCACAATATCGCCGCTTTTTGCATTCTGTGCTGCAAGCTCCACAGCATGCTCCATAGAATCCGCATGGAGAATGGTCAGGGCATCGGGGTCATAATTCTTTGCAGCGGTGACTGCCGCTTCGATCTTCGGAGCTGTCACGCCCATCAGGATGAGGGTCTTGACACGGTCGCAGACGGTTTCCGCCATCGGCTCGAAGGGGATCTTCTTGTCATAGCCGCCGGCGAGTACAATGATCTTCTGCTCAAAGCTCCGCAGACCTGCCAGCACTCTGGTGGGGCTGGTGGCAATGCTGTCGTTGTACCATCTTACGCCCTTTACCTCACGGACGAATTCGATTCTGTGCTCCACGCCGCCGAATTCCTTGGCAACCTTGACAAAATCCGCAATTTCCACCTCACCCCAGAGCACGGAGATCACGCCGAGGAAATTCTCGACATTGTGCATACCGGGGATGCGGATGTCATCCTTGTGGACAACCGGCGTAATTTCGCCCTTTTCGGTGTAGCAGAGCATGCCGTCCTCACGCAGGAATGCACCTCTTTCCGGCATTTCACGGCGGGTGAACCAGCAGAGCTTACCTCTCACCATGGGAGCGAGAGCCTTGGTGCCCTCGTTGTCGAGGTTGAGGACGGTACGGGAGAATGCATTCTGGTGTGCGATGAGGTGGGTCTTGCATTCGGTGTACTCCTCCATTGTGCCGTGCACATCGAGGTGATTGGGGGTGATATTGGTAATCAGTGCAGTATCGGGGGATCTTCTCATGGAGATGAGCTGGAAGCTGGACAGCTCGACCACGGCTGCATCATCCTCGGAGATCTGCTCAATGATGGGGAGGAGTGCACGTCCGATATTGCCGCCCTTGTGGACGGTCACACCTGCGGCTGTGAGAATTTCAGCGATCAGGGTCGTGGAAGTGGACTTGCCGTCGGAGCCTGTGACTGCATAGATCTTGCAGGGGCACAGATCGAAGAAGCTCTCCATTTCGGAGGTGATGACAACGCCGGCTTCACGGGCTTTGGCAAGTGCAGGATTGTTGAAATACATACCGGGGGTACGGAATACCACATCAAAATCCGTCAGGGAATCGAGGTAATCCTCACCAAGACGGAACTGCACGCCCTTTGCGGAGAGCATATCATAGGTTTCCTGAAATTTGTCCGCACTGCGTTTATCAAGCACGGTGACAGCGATGCCCTTGTCACGGAACAGGGAGATCAGCTCCGTATGGCTCACACCGGTACCGATGAAAGCAACATTCTTCTGCTTCATATCGTCAAAAAATCTTGTGATCTTACTCATAATATCCTCCATGCTGTAAGAATTTCATATCTAATACCTATTATAACAGAAAGAATGCAAAAAATCAATCATTTTCAGGAATTCCATTCAAATTTAAGCCAGAATTAAAAAATCATCCCTTTTTCCGGCATTCCAGCGGATAAAGCAGCAGGATTGCGGGAAGATTACAGTACGCCATGCCAGCATTGGCAATGTCCGCAAGCGTCCAGACAAGCTCCAGCTGTGTCACAGCCCCGATACATGCCGCAATGCAGAAAAACAGCCGGAATGCATTCACATATCTGCCGCCCGTGAGATAGGAAAATGCCTTGCTGCCGCAGTATCCCCAACCGATCAGCGTGCACAGGGCAAAAAGGGCGATCACCGGCGGCAGGAAGAGATCCGCCCATGCACCCATACTGCACCGGAATGCCTCCAGCACCAGCACACCGCCGTTTGCACCGCAGTCCTGCACACCCGTGCAGAGGATCGCCAGTGCCGTGACCGTGCAGCAGACAAGGGTGTCGAGTATGACCTCGCACATACCGTAAACACCCAGACGTTCCGGTTCTGCGTCCGCATCACCATGCAGGACACTGCTGCTGCCGAGTCCCGCTTCATTGGAAAAGACCCCTCGCCGGATGCCAGCTGAAACCGCCGCACCGCTGATGCCGCCGCCGATCTCTGCGAAGCCGAAAGCATCCCGAAAGATCGAGGAAAAAGCTTCTCCGAGATGCTCCCGATGCTGGAAGATCACAAACGCCGCACCCAGCAGATACACCGCTGACAGCAGCGGAACAGCCGCCTGTGTGAACTGCCCGATGCGTTTCGTGCCGCCAATGAGCACGGCAAAGGTCAGGAACATGGCGAGCAGCCCCGTTGTCAGCTCCGGCATGCCGAATGCGGCATGGAGGGTCTGTGCCATGGTGTTTGACTGGGTCATATTGCCCATGCCGAAGCTTGCAAGCACACAGCAGCATGCAAATGCACCGGCAAGCCGCCGGCTGCCAAGCCCCTCACGCAGATATGCCATTGCACCGCAGCTTTCCTCCGTGCGGTACTTGCAGCCGAGGTAATTTTCCGCATAGATCAGAGCCATGCCGGCAAGTGCCGCCATCCACATCCAGAATATTGCCCCTGCACCGCCGATCGTCAGAGCCGTGGCAACACCTGCAATATTGCCCGTTCCCATTGCCGCCGCAAGGGAGGCAGTGCTTGCGGCAAATGCGGAAAGTCCATGTGTTTTCGCTCTTTTTTCCGGTTTATGCAGGAGCAGGCGGAAGCTCCGCAGTGCCCTGCATTTTCCGCAGCAAAGACAGAACACCCCCGTTCCCAGCAGCAGGATAAGCAGACCATTGCCCCACAGGAGCTGATTGAGGGCGTTGAGCAGATCAAGCATCGCAAATTCCCCTTTCTTTTTGCAGTTCTCTGCATTTTTGACCATACTGTTGTATAATATATGGGGGAATGCTCCGCTGCATGACATGCGTTTTTGGGGGATTCCAAGGGCGAAGCCCCGAAAGGAGTGTATATGAAAGATTACCATACAGATCCGGCTGCTGCATATGTGCTGCAAATATTGCTCCTGCTTTTCGCCGGCATCCTCTGCTTTCTGATGTTTCTCTTCCTGCGTGGATTCCCCGTGCTCCGGCTTGTCTGCTGCATCGCTGTGCTCCTCTGTGCCGTCCTCTTCGGCGGGCTGCTCTTTCCCCTGTGGCTGCACAGTGTCAGGTGCATCGTCAGTGAGGGGAGGATCACCGTAAAATCGGGCATTTTCCTCCGGCAGGAACGCTCCGTTACGCTGCATTCCGTCCAGTTTGCTGAGAGCATCCACGGCCCTTTGCACGGCAGATGGGGCATGAATTTCATTCTTCTCCATGTCTGCGGCGGCAGGCTCGTGCTGCCGTTCCTCGGAGCAAAAGACCGGCAGGAGATCACGGATTTTCTGCAAAAGAAGGGGGTATTCCATGCACCGTGAACACCCCCTCCGCATCATCCGTTCCAGCATCCAGAATATCTGGCTGCTCCTCTTCCCCATCCTCCGCAGCCTCCTCACCCTCCGCACCTCCCCCGAAGAGCTTGCACGGTGGCTGCACGGCTCATGGTTCGACATTCTCATCCTCCTGCTCATCCTCGGTTCCGGCTGGCTCCGCTGGTACTGCCGCCGCTTTTCCGTCCGGTGCAATGCCATATGCATGGAGGAGGGGCTGATTTTCCGCAGGATCCGGTGCTTTCCGCTGGAACGGATCTCCGCTGTCACATTGGAATACCCCCTCTGGCTGAAGCCGTTCGGGGGAATGTATGTCTGTGCGGACACCGACGGCGGCAGCCGGAAACGGCATGACCTCCGCCTGCTCATCCGCAGTGAGGATGCACCGCTGTTCCGCAGTCCCTGCCCGAAGCTCCGCTATGCAAACCGCATCTGCGGCAGCATTCAGGTGCATCCGTGGCGTGTGATCGTCTTTTCGGCGGTGTTTTCAAGCAGTCTGTCCGGTGCACTCTACGCAGCCGCATTCTGGTTTCAGGGCGGCAGGATCACCGGCAGCCTGATCTCGGAATTTGCCCTCGTTGAACAGCTCGGGGCGGCATCCCGTGAAGCGGCAAAGCATTTGCAGGGCATCCCTCCGGCAGCGGCGGCGATCGCCATCATCATCCTCTCGCTCTGGGTGCTGTCCTTTGTCAACCATCTGCTCCGCTATGGAAAATTCACCATGCAGACCGACAAAAGCCTGCTTTTCATCCGCAGCGGCATTCTTGTCAAGCGGAGTTTCTGGCTGAAACACGGGAATATCAACTTTCTCGACATCCGGCAGAGCCTGCCCACGAAGCTCTGCCGCCTGTATTCGATTGCGGTGAGCTGTGCCGGATACGGCTGTCAGCGTGGGACGATCCCCGTGTGCCTGCCCATCCTCACGGAGCAGGAAATGCACACCCTCCTTCCCCTCCTCTTCCGGCATGCAGCACTCCCGAACAATCAGGTCAAAGCCCCCCTCACGGCATGGTGGGGATTTGTCTGGGCACCGCTGACGGGGCTTGCTGCCGTACTTCCGGCGGCGTATCTGCTGGGCGGCATTTTCCCGAAAATCGGGGATCTCATCGGCTTTCTCCGGCTGATGCTCCTCATCCCCATCGGCTGGAAACTGCTTGTCCAGCTTGCCGCACTGCTCACAAACGGGATCGCCGCCGAGGATCACCGCATCTGTGTGCGGTATTGCAGGGGCTTTGTGTTCCACACCGTTCTTGCCGATACCAGCCGCATTGTGAGGATCAGCCTGACCCAGTTCCCGTGGCAGCGGTGGTTCGGGAAATGCAATCTGGTCATTGCCTTCCGCACGGAACGTGGGGAACGCTGTGTGCTGAAAAATCTTGATCTGCAAAAGGTGCAGGAGCTGTTGAAGGAATGGTAGAAGCCTTCAACGGCTCCGAAGTGCCCCTAAGGATCCGGCACATTCAAAAAATATCCTATATCCACAAATCAGCACCCTCCATTTTGTGCATATTACCAAAATTGTACAAGCCTATGGAAATCGGGAAAAGAATGTGATATAATAAAGGAATAAAGCGGCAGCGGAGGCAGGACTTCCGGAATGCCGCAGAAATCACCCCATTCCGTAACAATACAGGAGGTAACTAGAATGAAAGATTGCATGAAGCTGCTGTGTACACTGACCATACTTTTCGGTGCACTGTATCTGGTGCTGAAGTTTGCCGACCGGTTTTGCGGAAAAATGAAGCGGTCTTACATGACTGTTGATTAACAGCAAAGGAGTCTTGAAAATGGAGATCAAATTTGAAAAGGCTGCGACTTTGAAAGAAAAGCCGGCAGATGAAAGCAAGCTCGGTTTTGGTAGGATCTTTACCGATTACATGCTGGTCATGCCCTATGATGAGGGTCAGGGCTGGCATGATCCGGTGATCAAGCCCTATGGTCCGATTTCCCTCTATCCGTCCGCAATGTGTCTGCACTACGGACAGACCGTATTTGAGGGCATGAAGGCATACCGCACGGAAAGCGGCGATATTCAGCTGTTCCGTCCGGAGGAGAACTTCAAGCGTCTGAACGAATCCAACCGCCGTCTGGTCATTCCGCCGATCGACGAAGATCTCTGCATGGAATGCCTGAACGAGCTTCTGAAGGTGGAAAAGGACTGGGTACCGCACGCTGAGGGTGCATCCCTGTACATCCGCCCGTATATCTTCACTGTGGATCCGTTCCTCGGCGTACGTCCGGGTGAGCATTACCTGTTCATCATCATCCTCTCCCCGTCCGGTGCTTATTATGCAAGCGGTCTGGATCCGGTCAATATCTATGTAGAAACCAAGTATGTCCGTGCAGTCAGAGGCGGTATGGGCTATGTCAAGACCGGCGGCAACTACGCTGCGTCCCTGATCGGTCAGGATGAGGCACATAAGCAGAATTATTCTCAGGTGCTCTGGCTTGACGGCGTGGAGCAGAAGTACATCGAGGAAGTCGGTGCAATGAACATTTTCTTCGTCATTGACGGCGAAGTGGTAACACCGCAGCTGCAGGGTTCCATCCTCCCCGGCATCACCAGAAAGTCCGTCATCCAGCTTTGCGAGAGCTGGGGTCTGAAGGTGTCCGAACGCCGCATCACCATTGATGAAGTGGCAAAGGCATATGATGAGGGCAAGCTGGATGAGGTATTCGGTACCGGTACCGCAGCAGTCATCTCCCCCGTTGGTCATCTCAAGTGGGGTGACAAGATCATGGAAATCGGCGGCAACAAGATCGGTCCGATCTCTCAGAAGATCTATGACACCATGACCGGCATCCAGTGGGGCAGACTGGAAGATCCGTTCGGCTGGATCGTGCCTGTGAAGTAAATTGAGAATTCCAGAATATGCAGAAGCCGGAGCGTGAATCTCCGGCTTCTCTTTTCTGACAAACATTCATGATCATAGGAGTTACTAAATGAAGGAAATTACTGAAATCATCAAAATCAAAATGAGGGCAGTGCTGGAAATGCTGGAACAATTCGGCATTCCGGATATGCTGCTCGCCAGATTTGCAGGGGTCTACTTCTGGGTGTCCGCCTGCAATATCCTGTGGATCAAAGACCAGAACATTCAGATTCTGGAGGAATGGAAAGAATTCATTACCAAAATCTCTCCCGTCAGTACGATCCTCTGGATGATACTCGGATTTATGGTGCTGTCGCTCTACCATTTCTTTACACCGCCAAAGCTGCATTTTGCGGATACTGCCGCCCTTTTTTCGGGTCTGCTCTTCTTTTCGCTCACTGTTATATGGCGTTGCGGCAATTCCTACCTCTGCTTCGGTGTCGGCATCACAGCAATGGTCTTTATTTTCTATATGATGGGAAAAATCAATCACGACCATCTCGACCGGCTCCCCCTGCGGGCGGCGGCGGCGGTCGTGGGTGTGACGGCTTTGATCGTTGTGGTATTCGTGAGCATGACCACGATCTGCCGGCATAAGGTGTTCACAACAGCCGGCTTTGATTTCGGCGTGTTTATGCAGATGTTCCATTCCCTTGCCAAGGATCTGACAGCGGTCACGACCTTTGAACGGAACATGCCGCTTTCCCATTTCAATGTACATGCGTCCTATATTTTCTACCTCATGACCCCCATTTATGCGATCTTTCCCCATGCAGAAACCCTGCTCATCGTGCAGGCTCTGCTTGCCGCAGGCGGTGTGGTGCCGCTGTTCCTCATTGCCCGTAACCGTGGCTTCAAGGGGGCATCACTGGTTCTGGTGTGCACGGTCTATCTCTTCTGTGCAGGCATCATGACACCATGCTTCTTTGATTTTCATGAGAATGCATTTCTGCCCACCCTGCTGATGTGGCTGTTCTATGCGGTGGAACGAAAAAATGACATCCTTTTCTACATCATGTCCGCCCTTGTCTGCATCGTCAAGGAGGATGCCCCCCTGTATGTGATCTGCATCTCCCTCTTCCTGTTCTTTGAGGAAAAAGGACGCAGACGGCTGCATGGACTTCTGGCAGCAGTCCCGTCCTTCCTCTATTTTGCCATCATCAACAACTGGCTCATGGAGCACGGTGACGGACAGATGATGAGCTCGACAAGACTGGGTATCCTGACAACGAATCCGGAAGCCGGATTTGCCGGCATTGCAGCCAATGTACTGACACATCCTGCCTACTTCTTCAGCCTCCTCATCACGGAGGAAAGCGTGCTGTTTGTGCTTCAGTCCCTGCTGCCGCTGCTCTTCCTGCCCATGATCACCAAGAAGATCCACCGTTTCTGGCTGCTTGTGCCCTATGTCATCATGAATCTGGTGATCGGTGCGGATTATCCGGCAGCAGCACAGATCGGCTATCAGTATTCCTTTGGTACGACATGCGTGCTGGTCTATATGGCAGTCATCAACTGTGCGGATATGGAACGTGAAAAGCGGAACACGATCCTTTCGGCTTGTGCGGTGCTCTCCATGCTCCTGAGTGTGGGACTGCTCTCCGATAAATACCAGTATGTAGAGCGTTATCGGGAAAAACCGGAATACTACCGGAATATAGAAACCTGTCTGGATGCCATTCCGGAGGATGCGTGCGTCATTGCGGATTCCTGGATCGTGCCCCATGTTGCAGACCGTGATGAGCTGTATCAGTTTGACATCAGCGACATCGGACTGGACAAGAACAAGAATCCTGTGGGACTTGTCAACCCCAGAGGGTACGATTTCTTTGTCCTGAACAGGAACAACAAACATACCAAGACTGCAATCCCCTTCTTAGAGGCGGAGGGCTTCACAGTTTATGCAGAAGCGGAAGGATATGTTGTGATCTACGTCAACCCTGATTACACATTTGCAGACTGATCCCCCACCGTAGAAAAAAAGCGTCAATTCGTGCCATTTCTGGTGAAATAGAGAGAAATGGCACGGATTTGCTTGACAATCCTGTACTGCATGGTGTATAATATTTTTATGTGTTCCATTGAACGGATACGAAGAGAAAAGAATGCAGTTGTTTGACATATTTTGAAAACAAAAAGGAGCAAAGCATGAAAAAAGTAATTATCATCGGTGCTGGTCCTGCCGGTCTGACAGCGGGCTATGAGCTGCTGAAAAAAGCACCGCAGGAATATGATGTAACGATTTACGAAGAAACTGATGCGATCGGCGGTATCTCCAAGACCGTCCGTCACAACGGCAACCGCATGGACATCGGCGGTCACAGATTCTTCTCCAAGGACAAGGCGGTCATGCAGTGGTGGCAGGATATGATGCCCCGTCAGGGCAAGCCTTCCTTTGATGACATCAAGCTCAAAAGAGAAAAGAAGCTTGCACAGGGCGGACCCGATCCCGAGCAGACCGACAGAGTCATGCTCGTAAGAAACCGTGTGTCCAGAATCTACTACAAGCATAAGTTCTTTGACTACCCTGTTTCCCTCAAATGGGAAACCATCAAGAATATGGGCTTCGGTACGACCATGGTTGCAGGCTTCTCCTATCTCAGAGGCACTATGGCAAAGAAGCCGGAATCCTCTCTGGAGAATTTCTACATCAACCGTTTCGGCAGAAAGCTCTATTCCATGTTCTTTGAGGGCTACACCGAAAAGCTTTGGGGCAGACATCCCCGTGAGATCTCCGCTGACTGGGGTTCCCAGCGTGTCAAGGGTCTGTCCATCATGGCAGTCATCAAGGACATGTTCAGCAAAATCGGCGGCAAGAAGGACCAGAAGAAGGTAGAAACCTCCCTGATCGAAGAGTTCTACTATCCGAAGTTCGGTCCCGGTCAGCTCTGGGAAACCACCGCAGAGGAATTTGAAAAGCTCGGCGGCAGGATCGTGATGAACGCAAAGATCACGAAGATCAACACCGACGGCACGGGCAGAGTCAACAGCATCATCTGTGAAAAGGATGGTCAGGAAATGACCGTGGACGGCGATATTTTCATCTCCTCCATGCCCGTCAAGGATCTGGTTGCAGGTATGAATGATGTGCCGGCAAAGGAAGCTGCAATTGCAGCAGGTCTGCCCTACCGTGATTTTGTCACTGTGGGTCTGCTTCTCGACAAGCTGGAGCTGAAGAACGAAACTCCCATCCCGACCCTCGGCAATATCGTGCCGGACTGCTGGATCTATGTGCAGGATGTCGGCGTAAAGCTGGGCAGAATCCAGATCTTCAACAACTGGTCGCCCTACATGGTGCAGGATCCCGAGCACAGAGTCTGGATCGGTCTGGAGTACTTCTGTGCGGAGGGTGACGAGTTCTGGAGCATGTCCGATGAGGAATGCATTGCATTCGCCATCAAGGAGCTTAAGAGCATGGGTGTCATTGCAAAGGATGCAGTGATCCGTGATTCCCACCGTGAACGCATCAAGAAGGCATATCCGGCTTATTTTGATACATACGCAGAGATCGACACGCTGATCGCTTACCTCGACAAGTTCCAGAACCTCTACTGCGTCGGCAGAAACGGTCAGCACCGTTATAACAATATGGACCACTCCATGGCAACTTCCTTCGAGGCTGTCAAGAATATCATTTCCGGCAAGACCGACAAGGCAAATATCTGGAGCGTCAACACCGAGAAGGAATATCACGAAACAGCCAAGGAAGAAAGCAGCCAGTCATGATGGAGCAGGAACGCTTGCTGCATCCTGAAGCGGAGGAAACAGAGGAACCGGAGGTGCAGGAAGCATCCGACAAGCCCAATTTCTTTGCGGAAGTCGTGAACACCTGTGCGGATTACCTCTATGATTACAGCTGGATCATGCTCCTTGTAGCGGTCATCCTCATCATCGGCTATTATATCTGGATGCCTTCGAGGTACTATTTCCATTCTGACACCACCGATACCCTGATGTGGGCGGCAGCATCCTATGATGCCGGTGCACTCTTTGATCCTGAGTTTGCCTACGCCTGCCTCCTGCCGTTCGGGACGAGCCTCATCATGACGGCACTCATCCCGCTGTTCGGCGTGAGCATGACGACCCATGTACTGGGAATGATGATATTTTTCCTGCTGTTCACCGCAGCACTGATGTTCATGCTCCGGCAGATGGGCTGGTCGTGGAAATGGGTGTCCGCCGGTGTTGCAGCGGAGCTTCTGATGCTCTCGGGCAGTGACAAGCTGCGTGAGATCTTCTGGGGGCATACGATCTATTACAGCCTGAGTGTGCTGTTCCTCTTCGTGGGGCTTGGGCTGGTGTTCCGTTATCTGGAGCTGCAAGGCTCGGGACAGCGAAAAAAAGGCAGTTCTGCACGAAAGGGCAGAATGGCAAAAATGGCGGCGGTCTTTCTGCTGCTCTGCATCTGGTATGTGCTGACCTGCATGAACCAGCTCAATGCAATGACGATCTTTGCACTCCCCCTGCTGGGCGGACTTTTTGTGGAACGCTTTCTGGATGAGAAGATCCCGCTTCTCTCCGTGAAGAATCTGCTGTTCCTGATCCGGCTTGTGGTGCTTGTGGGCTGCATGGTGCTGGGTTATTTCCTGACTGTGAAGCTTGCGGACGGCATCGTCCCGAGCTATGCGGAGTCCTATTCCACCTACACACCCATGGAGGAATGGGTGGACAATGCGGAGAAATTTCCGCAGCAGTGGTTCAGCCTGATCGGTGTGAGCGTCAGGGACTTTGACCCGTTCCTGAGTGCACAGAGCATCATCAATCTGCTGATGATCATCAGCGACGTGATCGTTCTGGTGCTGCCGGTGATCGCACTCTGTTGTTACCGGAACATTGAGGACACAAAGCTGAAAGTCCTCCTGCTGACCTACTGGTGCATGACTGCCCTGATTCTGATGGGCTATATCTGCGGCAGACTTTCCACTGCAAACTGGCGGCTCTCCCCCATTCTGGCGATGTCCGTGGTGGTTTCCGTGGCGTTTGTCCGCTGGGCTGTGGAACACACGACAATGCGGCGGATCATGATCGTTTCCACATTCCCGATGATCCTTGTATGCATGGTGAATGCTGTCACGATCCTGAAAATGCCTGCACACGGCTATCATGATGCCCTCCTGTACCGCCTTGCGGACGGACTGGAGGAGCGTGGGCTGAGTTACGGCTATGCGACCTTCTGGCAGGCAAACGGCATTACAGTCGTTTCGGATTCCAGAGTGCAGTGCCGGAATGTTTCCGTGGATGCGGACGGCATCCGTCCCTACAACTACCAGAGCAGCCAAAGCTGGTTCTATGAACCGCCGGAGCAGGAGCATTATTTCCTCCTGCTGACCGAACATGAGCACCGCCTGCTGACACTGCGGCAGGATCCCCTCATGCAGCTTCCTTACACAGAAGAGGAGCTGTGCGGAATGTATCTCTGGACGTTTGAGGAAAATATTTTCAAGCCCGAACCGGAAGAGCCGGAAGAACTGCTCATGCCGGAGGATGTGCTTGCAGCAACTGCTACAGAATAAAATGAGATTCCCCCTGCATGTGGGTGCAGGGGGAATTTGTTATGTCATTTTCTGTATTTCACGGTTGACGATCTCCTCGAAATCGCAGAGCACCTTGTACTTTGCCCGATCCGGTGTGGATTCATACAGCTCCAGAAGCCGGAGCTGATCTTCATTCAGATTGGTGCGGTACTCGCCAAAGATCAAAAAATCCACAGAGGTCTCCAGATGGTCGGCGATTTTCCCCAGCACATCCCCCTTTGGGAGCTGTCCACGTTTCCAGTTTCCAGTGCTGCCCGTACTGAGTCCGAGTTCTTTGAGCATTGCAGAGATGGAAGTATTCTTCTCCTTGCATAATGTCTGAAGTCTTTCATAAAACATACAAAAAATACCTCCTCATTTTGTGAAAAACACAGAAACTCATTTTTATGAGTAAAAACAACTTGACAAACTCATTGAAATGAGTGTATAATAAACATGAAGAACGTCGAAATATTGTGCAAAATCGCAAAAGTGTACAATTAATTTATTATACCACATTTTGCGGAAAAGTACAATACAAGGGGTGTAAATTTTTGCTGTAATTTTACAAGCGAACAACTGCATTCAATAGATGGTTTGAGAGCAGAAATTCAATCTTTACATCATTCAGGGGAGGTAAAAATGAAAAATCAAAATACTAAAGAACACGCCTATAGTATGGGAGTATATTACTTTGATAAAAATGACTATGTAAATGCATTTAAATTCTTTAAAATAGCTGCTGAACAAGGACATCGTGAAGCACAATTTTGTTTAGGAGTAATGTACTCAAATGGAGCTGGTGTTTCCCGTAATGAATACGAATCTGTAAAATGGTATAAAAAAGCTTCTGATTGTGGTCATGCAGATGCAATGTATTTCCTTGGTTTGGCTTACATGATGGGCGAAGGCGTTAAACCAAATGATTGTAACAAATTTACTGGTATTGAGTTAATACGAAATGCTGCCCGTCTTGGCAGTGAATTAGCTCAGGATGATTTAAATTCAAAGGGAATAATGTATTGATCGCATTAGGAAAAGAATGTATTGCTTCACTTAATGAAAAAGAATAAATAAAGACAGGAAAAATGTAGATATGAAAATTAACGCTTCCATTTTAGAAACAATCAATTTCCATGTTTCTAAGCTTCCCTTTGAAACGGGAGGGATATTAGGCAGTCATGATGGCAGTCTAATCGACAAGCTTGTAATGGACATTCCATCAGATAAAATCGAAAAGCCCTGCTCCTATACTCCAAATGTGGATTTCTTGAACGATAGTATTCAGCAATGGAAAGAAAAGGGCATTTCTTTCATGGGAATTTTTCATACACATTTCGGCGGTGCAAAAATGCTTTCCTGTGGAGATAAAAGATATATAAATGCAATTATGACGGCAATGCCACATACTATTACATACTTATATTTTCCAATATTTGTTCTGCCCGAAAGAATTCTCGTAGTCTACAAGGCGGAAAAAGATGGTGATGGTATTAAAATTTTCCAAGATGAACTCCAATTACTACCATAAGAGAAAGGGGGTGAAGATTCATGACCGAAATCAAAAAAATCGAATTGCCGAGGGGATGTTTTGAAGGCAACTGCTCCGACTGCATGTACGCAAATTTCCGTGACCGTGATAGTTATGGAAGAGTAAAATGTGAGGGTGACTATGGTGGATACAACAGACCCGATGACCGCAATGGCTGTTTCTATTGGGAACGCAAGTAAAAATCTGAATCATTAAACTTATCTGCAAAAATCCGTCCTATACAGGGCGGATTTTTGCAAATACCACATAATTTCAAAATTTCCGGACACACTACTCCCAGAAAAATCATTCCGGAGGTGTATCCATATGGAAAAAAGAATCCGTTCCAGCATCCGGTTCGGGCATGCTCCCTCCATCCTCAGCCACGCCTGCACAGTCGGGCAGAAAGAGGGCGAGGGACCGATGGGCGATTGCTTCGACCGGATCGAACAGGACCCGTATTTCGGGGAAAAGACATGGGAACAGGCGGAGAGCCGCATGCAGGCGGACACGCTCTCCCTCGCCATTGACAAGGGACAGTTCGCCCCGTCGGACATCGACTGCATCGTTGCCGGCGACCTCGTGAACCAGTGCACCAGCTCCACTTTCGCTGTGCGTTCCGTGGGCGTTCCCTTTCTCGGGGTCTATGGTGCATGCTCCACCATGGCGGAAAGTCTGCTGATTGCGTCACTCCTTGTGGACGGCGGTTTCTGTGAGCATGCCGCCGCTGTGACCTCCTCCCACTTTTCCACGGCGGAGCGTCAGTTTCGATTTCCCCTCTCCTACGGCGGTCAGAGAACGCCCACTTCCCAATGGACATGCACGGCATCCGGTGCCGTGGTGGTGTCCGCCAAGGGAGGCGGTGTACAGGTACGAGGTGCATGCATCGGAAAAGTCACGGACTTCGGCATCAGCGATGCGAACAACATGGGGGCGGCAATGGCACCAGCCGCCGCCGATACCATCTTCCGCTACTTGCAGGACACACGGACAAAGCCCGTGGATTATGACATGATCGTGACGGGGGATCTCGGAAATATCGGCTCCGTGCTGCTCATTGACCTGCTGAAAGCTCAGGGCGTGGACATTGCGGCACAGCATCACGACTGCGGTGCGATGATGTTTAACGAGCATTCACAGGACACGCACGCCGGCGGCTCCGGCTGCGGATGTGCGGCAAGTCTGCTCTGCGGACATTTCCTGCCCCTCCTCGAAAAAGGGGAGATCCGGCGGATGCTCTTTGCAGCGACCGGTGCCCTGCTCTCCCCCATGACGACCCAGCAGGGGGAAAGCATCCCATGCATTTCGCATCTGGTCGAGCTGACAGCGGAGGGGGTGTGAGTATGGCGGCGGAATTATTGAAAGCATTCCTCGTGGGCGGTGCGATCTGTGCGGTGGGTCAAGTGCTGATCGACTACACAAAGCTCACGCCTGCAAGAATCCTGACCTCATATGTCATCATCGGCGTGGTGCTCTCGGCATTCGGGCTGTATGAGCCGCTGGCGGAGTTTGCCGGAGCCGGAGCAAGCGTTCCGCTGACAGGCTTCGGGCATCTGCTGGCAAAGGGTGTGCGTGAGGCGGTTGCGGAGGATGGTGCACTCGGCATTCTCACCGGAGGGCTGACCTCGGCGGCAGGCGGCATCAC